>NZ_JAMYSZ010000045.1:0-34029 GCF_040322215.1 Mesorhizobium sp. M0184 | reverse complement strand
CGCTCGGCCACCCGCAACCGCTTTTCCACCTCGGCCAAGGCCAGAACGCCGCTGTTGGACGACAGCATGCCGCCGTCGAAACGGGTGACGACGGACTTGCCGCGAACGGATGACAAACCGGTCAGCGGCAGCGTAGGATCATTCATGGCGGGTGTGGTCTCCGGGAAGTGGTTCGGATCGGCTTAAGCAACATCCACCAATCCCATGAATTTTTCAGGATAGATCGGCCTGGACATAGCATTCACGGCTTTCATCGCCTGGATCAGGAAGCGATCCATGTCCGAATGCTTATAGGTGCGAACCCCAAGCACGAAGAACGCAAGAAAGCGCAGCACGAGCTCTCTGTCGTCCATGCGGATCTCGCTGACGCTACTGTCCGTGGCAATCAGGAACTCCGTGGAACGGGCCCATTCTGCCAAGATCTCACGTGCAGGACCGGGCGTGACCGCTTGCCTCAGTTCCTGGGGGAGAGAGCCATACCCCTGAATTGATCGCGAGCGAAGATGTTGAACTTGACCTCTGCCGGCGTACCCCTTCGGATCAGGTGAACGACCAGGTCCGTCTCGCGGAGGCGCATCTTCAGCCTTTCATTCAGGCCGCTGAACTCAGCTTGCTTATACTCCCGCAAATACTCCAATCCTGTAAGCTGCAGTGGGGGACGGTTGATGAGGTCCGGACTGATGAACTGAGCAACGGTCGAAAGTCTTTGAATACCGTCGACGACCCCCCACGTCTCGTTGTCTTTCTCGGCCATGTAGAGCACGGGTAGCGGAATTCGAAGCAGAAGGGATTCGATCAGCCTGCTCTTCCGCCGGTTGTCCCAGATGCCCCAGCGCCGTTGGAAATCCGGTTGCAGGTCGATCATGCCGTTCCGCACTCGTGAGAGAAGCAGATCGACAGTCATGGTGCGAGTAATCACGTCGATGGCGTCGGGATCAAAGGGAATGGCGATGACGCCGCTGTCCACGGCTGACGAGTCGCCCTTCTCGACGCAACCCCCAAGTGGAAGATGTCGAGCTGCTCCTCCTCAGGATCGCGGAAAGATCCTCAACCAGCCATTTGTCTGTATCGAGCGCGACTTGTGAATCCGCGAGCTGACGCGAGAAGATGCGGGAAGCCACGTCGTCTCGCGCGAGAATCTCGATCATGTAGGAGCGCAATTGTTTGCGAGTCGTAGGTTGACTCCAAGGACCTCGCAAGAAACCATTCAAGGCGAGCCGGTCGAACCGAGGGAATAGGCTCGACTTCGTCCCCGGTTTGCCCTCTGGACCGAAATCGCTCCGCGTCAACGCTCGCCCGTTGGAGTAGAACGTCCAAAGCCCGTCGTTGCTTAGGTGCCAGAGTGGCCGCCAGCCCTCGTCAGCACGACTGGGATAACGAAGGCCGACATATGCGCGGAACTTCAGCACGATCGCATGCGCAACGAGGTTCTCGGGATCCATGCCAGTCCCGTCCGCAAGGTCGATCGCAGCGGACGCAGACTGGCTTGAAGAAACCTGGCGCCCGGGGATCGGCGTCGGCTGATCGAAGCCACCAGAGAATGCCATGGATTATCCGCGTCAAATGCCATCATCTTAATAGGCCCTTCCTAGCGCATGTGGCCATGCCCGGCCGACATGCAATCATCTCACCATGCGATTCGGAACGATCTCAGGGCCGCCTAGCTGAATGGCGACAAGGAGTATTGGTCCACTCACCCACAGCTTGCGTTCGTTTACGGCGATTACACTCGAACAGCTAAAATCTTGCGAATCGACGAACAGGCCGAGCCGTCGGATCAGGGCTCCGCGCAATGTCGAGGGAAAGCTCATATCGCCAGCTCAATGGTCCAGAGAAGACGGTAGTCAGAACGCCAGCGTCGACCACGGCCTGCTCCATTCACTGCCAGGCATCACCTTCGAAAATGCCGACAAGGCCGACGAAGCCAGAAAGCTGCTTCAAGACGCAACCGCCGTGGCCCGCGCCGACGTGGCCGCGGGCCGACTCCAAGCCGGTCAGATGCCAACGCGCTTTTCGGACGGCATCATGGACCTGTTCAGGCGCGCCCTCGTTGGGCTGCGGGGATTCCGGAGGAACTGCTCTATGATTTCGACGTAAGCGTGACGGCGACCAAGTCGTCATTACCACCGAGGAAATGGGCCTCAACGCCTTCAATGAAAGCGCTTCTGCACGGGCGTGCGAAAATCGAAGTCTATTCAAGGTACGATCATCGCGGCCGTACCGCCGACAAACTCGATAGGCCGTCTGCGCTAGATGCATACCTGCAACCACACCGGTGCAATCAATGAACGACAGGCAGCTTTTGGGGACGAAGGTTGGGTTGCCGAACGGGCCGGAGGTTAGGCGCGAAGCTGCCGTAAGGGTCACAGTCGCTGAGGCATCAATGTTCATGGTTCGTGCTTCGATCTGATCCTGTCGCATATGGCAGTAAGGAATTCACATCGCCCCCGCGGCTAATTTGTGCGGCCAGGTCGAAGCTGCCGAGCCGAAGATGCCGCCTCTCGAACTCTGCCAGTTCGAGGTAGCCTGCGAGACCGAATGTGCTCTTCCATCAGTGGGGACAGGGCATTATGACGAGTGCCGACGACCAACTCGAGCTCACCTCGACCAAGCCGAACCCAAGAGGCAAAGGCGTCCAACGCTCACCGCGTAGGTGAAAGAGCTGCTAGGCTTGCGTGAGAGCGTGGCGGCATTTTGATGGCGAGATGTGCGGTTTAGCCGCGCTTACTCGGTAAAATACGCGGAAGATTAGCGCGTTGCGCTTAATATACTCACCTTTAATAAGGGGAACGAAGTTGACGGAACTATGAGTAAATCCGCTGACGCTACGCTCAGCAGAACAGCCTCCTCGGCGCTCGACGAGGGGAAGCTGTATGCCGGCCGCAACACGGCAGTCGACCTTCGCCAGGAGGTCGTGTCCTGTTCCAACGTATGGAAGATTTTCGGAACACGAGCCCGAGAGGCGATGGCGGCTATTCTGAATGATGGCCTGGGCAAAGACGAGGTTCTGGCCCGCTTCGGATGTGTGGTGGCCGTCAAGGATGTAAGCTTTTCCATCAAGAAGGGCGAAACCCTCGCAATCATGGGTCTTTCTGGCAGTGGCAAGTCGACACTCGTCCGCCACGTCAATCGTCTGATAGATGCAACGAGTGGGATCATGCGCCTCAACGGCGTCGACATTTCCAAGGCCGCGCGCACGCAGCTTCGGTCTATACGGTCGAAGCAAGTCGGAATGGTCTTCCAAGACTTTGCGCTCCTTCCCCATCGCACAGTCAGAGACAACGTCGCCTTTGGGCTCGAACTGCAGGGTGTGCCAAAGTGGCAGCGGTGGGCCAAGGCTCAGACCGCTATTGAAAAAATGGATCTCAAGGGCTGGGAGGACCGAGTACCCTTCGAACTTTCAGGCGGTATGCGTCAGCGAGTGGGTATCGCTAGGGCGCTGGCGGCTGACCCGCCCATCCTTCTGATGGATGAGCCTTTTGGGGCGCTAGACCCTTTGATCCGGCGCGATCTGCAAGACCAATTCCTCGCGCTTTCTCGCGATCTTGGCAAAACAACGTTGTTCATCACGCACGACCTTGAAGAGGCTTTCCACCTGGGGGACCGCATCGCGATCATGAAAGATGGTGCGATCGTTCAACTCGGCACCGCGGCCGATATCATTACCTCTCCGGCGACTGACTACGTCGCAGAATTTATCCGCGGAATTTCTCGGGTTCCGATCTTAGCTGCCCGTAATGTGATGACGGTCGTAGGGGCCGGCGAGCTGCCTGTCGCAGCAGGCTCTCCCGTGGCTACTCCGGACACGCCTCTCGCGGACCTCATCGCCATAGGCGCCCGTACTCGGTCCGACATTACCATCGTAGACCAATCCGGGCGCACAGTGGGCAAAGTGACGATTGAGACGCTGCTGTCCTCAATGAAGGAGGTCCGCTGACATGACCAAGTCATCCACGGACCAGGACTGGTCAAAGTCGATAGCCGAATTCACCGGCGCCAACGCCGGCTATTACAAGGCGAAGTTCGGGGAGATCTTCGAGGGTAGCCGCGCCAGACTGCGTCCGAACCTGGCCGCAGCGATTGTGGGCCCTTTGTGGGCTGCCTCTCGCGGTCTGTTTGGGGCGTTTCTTGTCACGGGGCTGATTGAAATTGCTTTGATGATCGGCATTGTCTTTCTGAGCACCGGGGGCCTCACAGCCGACAACATATCGCGCGCCCAATCGCTTGAAAAACTCAGCGAGGCGCGCCTGGCCCAAGCCAACGAGGAACGTCAGAAGGGCAATGAAGCAGCGGCGAACCAAATGCGGGAGCTTTCTAAATCGCTCGCTCAGTCGGCGGTGAAGGATAGAGCCCTTGCCGACGAAAGGGCTCGGGCGGCAACGATGCTGATAGCACTGACGGCAGCCGGCTTGTTGGGTCTGCGAGTTGTTTTTTCGGTGGCTGGCGATTGGCTGTATTCACGCCAATATATGCGCTGGCGTCGCTACCGGGTAACGCCATCAGGGCGCAGTTACCAGCGCGTCGTTGCCTGTGCCCTGCTGCTAGTCATCATATACGTGGTGGCACTTTTCGGCAGCAGTGTGCCGCTACTCGCCAGCATGCTGGCCATTCAGTCGAGCACTTCGGACGCCGCCGGCTCAACGGCGACTGCGCTTGACCAGTTCTTCTCCTCTCTCACCCAATCCGGCAGGGCTGTCTTTGACGCGATCACGGGCAGCATCTCGACGCTGGTTGCCTCGGTCGAAAGCCTTCTGCAAGGGCTTCCGTGGATCTGTACCGTCTTTGTGGCAGTTTTTGCCGCATGGCTGCTTGCCGGTCCTGGAACCGCAACTTTTACAGCCGCTGGACTGGTCTATCTGGCCATTTTTGGGTTCTGGCAGAAGAGCATGGTTACCATCGCTCTCCTGGGAACAGCTGCCATGCTGGCGCTCAGTATAGGCATTCCGCTCGGAATTCTGTGCGGAAAGAGCCCCAGGGCCTATCGCATTTTCCGACCGATCCTCGATCTCATGCAGACGATGCCGGCATTCATCTATCTCGTGCCTATCATCGCATTATTCGGCATCGGCAAAACGCCAGGTGTACTGGCAACCATCATCTTTGGCATGCCGCCTGTGGCGCGTCTGACGGCGCTAGGTCTCCAGCAAATTCCGCTGAGCACCCGGGAAGCGGCGGTCGCGTTTGGCGCTACCCCTTGGCAAAGCCTAGTCAAGGTCGAGCTCCCGCTAGCCATGCCATCAATCATGGCAGGGGTCAATCAGACCATTCTGATGTGTCTGTCGATGGTTGTGATTGCTTCGCTCATTGGGGCCGGCGGCCTGGGCGAGGATGTACTTCAGGCACTGCAATACGCGTCCGTTGGACAAGGTTTTTTGGTGGGGGCGGCAGTGCTGATCTGCGCCATCATCCTAGATCGGCTCATACAGGGGAAAAGGAATAACAACCAATGAAAATGAAGCTTTCAGTAGTCGCACTTGCCGTGGCGTTGGGTTTCGTCGGACCGGCAATGGCCCTGGAAAAAATCAAGGTCGCTTCGTCCAACTGGCCATCGCTGCAGGCTATGTCCAGCGTCCTAAAGGAAATCACTGAACAGTACTTCGGCGCCTCCGCGGAAGTAGTGAACAGTACGCTGCCGATCATCCTAGCATCGATGGATAAAGGCGAGATCGACATCCTCCCAGAACTTTGGTCGCCGAATCATGACAGCATGATCAACACTTACGTCAAGGAAAAGCAAACGGTTAAGCTGGCCAGTATGACGTTCCAGGTGCTGTCTGGGATGTGCACCGCACGCCACACCCAGGAGAAGTTTGGCGTGAAGTCGATCTACGATTTGTCCCGGCCCGAGATCGCGGACGTTTTCAAGACAGCCGCAGGCGGTAAGCCGAAACTCTGGGTCGGTCCCGCCGGTTGGAGCTCGTCAAAAACGGAGTTCATCCGCGCTCGCGACTACGGCTATGCGGATCTTTTTGAGCTGACGACCATCGAGGAAAGCCTCGCGATTGTAGACCTGGAGCAGGCAATTCGGTCAGATACGCCTTGGATTGGCATCTGCTACACGCCACATCCGACCTTCTCCCGCAAGGAAGTAGTGATGCTCGATGAGCCGCCGCACGACGCTTCGAAGTGGAAGGTTGTCCAGCCCGACCAGAATCCGAACTGGCTTGCAATGTCATCTGTCACGACCGCTTGGGCGCCGATCTCGGTCAACATCGCCTATGCGAAGGAGTTGGAAACCAAGGACCCAAAACTCGTCGCTCTCCTCAACAACATGAAAATCGATCCGGCAGAGGTTGCCCAGTGGATTGATGCGGTTGGCACTAAAAAGATCGCTCCTGATGTCTTTGCAAAGGACTGGGTTGCCAAAAATGACGCGAAAATCCTTGGGTGGATGGCGGGTAGGCCCCAGTAAGCATCAGCTTCAGAAAGTGGAGGTTTCACATGTCATATGAAATACCGTTTGACGCTAGCGAGTACGAAGCGCGCTTGCGTAAAGTCAAACAGCGGATGGAAGTTGCAGGCATAGACCTTTTGCTTTCTTCAGATCCTGCGAACCTAAACTACCTAGCGGGTCTTGATGCGATGTCGTTTTATGTGCCCCAGATCCTCCTAGTGCACAAAGATGAGGCAGCGCCGTTCTGGCTGGGCCGCCAGATGGATACCTCGGCGCTAAGGATCACAACCCGCTTGCCAGAGGCAAACCTGCTGCCTTATCCGGAAACCATGCTGCACCAGCAGCACGTGCATCCGTTCCAGGCCCTTTGCGAGCACATCCAGTCTCGGGGCTGGGGCAGCCAGACGATCGGCGTTGAAATGGACGTGGATTACTACACGGCGCGATGCCACCAGAATCTGATCGCGGGCTTGCCCAACGCCAAGATCATTGACAACCGCCGCCTGGTGAATTGGGTCCGCCTCGTCAAATCCCCCGCAGAGCTCCGTTACATGCGTGAGGCCGGCAAAGTCACCACTGCTGCCATGCAAGAGGGTATCGACAACCTTCTTGCCGGCAAGAAGGCCTATGAGGTCGCCGCCGACGTCCTGCGCACCTCGGTCATGGGTACCGACGGGCTTTACGGCGACTCTCCTGCGGCGTTTCCGTTCGTGATGGTGGGAGAGAATGCTCATGCCTGCCATCTGTACTGGACAGACCGGGAAATGCCAAAGAATGAGATGGTAGTGCTCGAACTGGCGGGCGTCCGAAAGCGATACCACAGCCCACTAGCCCGCACGGTTCTGCTGGGTAAGCTATCGGATGAGCCGCGTCGGCTCGCTGACGTCATCATTGAGGGTGTCGGCCGAGCGCTAGAGGCTGCAAAGCCTGGTGTGACATGTGGAGAGGTCGAAAACATTTGGCAGAACGTTCTGCGGAAGAATAATCTTTCCAAAGAAAGCCGCGTCGGCTACCCCGTTGGTATCGCCTATCCGCCAGATTGGGGCGAGAAAACCACCAACATCCAGAATGGCGACAAAACGGTTTTGGAATCGGGCATGTGCTTCCATTTCCAGTCGGGTCTCTGGCTTGAAAAGCAAGGCGTCGCGCTCTCGGAAACCTTTGCGGTCACCGAAAACGGCGGTCAGCGGCTAGCCCAGGTTCCCCATCGCCTGTTCTACCGCGACTGAAACCTCAAGCCGCATCGCCGTGTCACTTGACGACGGTGCGGCATCCAGCCGATTTATGAGAATACCATGACTTCACAGCTCACAGCAGAACGTCTGGGGACAGCGCTTGACAATGTCGAACGTGATGCAATTGTTGAACTTCGACAGGCGATGCATCGTGAGCCGGAACTCTCGAACTGCGAATGGAAAACGCAGGCGCGGATACGTGATATCCTCGAGCGCCGCGGGCTGGATGGCGCGATAACGTTTCACGAAACAGGTCTTTATGTGGATATCCTCGGCCAAGCGAATGGCGTGTCTCGGTCAATAGCGGTCCGGGGCGACATAGATGCTTTGCCGATCCAAGAAACCCGCGACGATGTTCCGTTTCGATCGCAGGTTCCAGGCGTCATGCATGCGTGTGGCCATGACATTCACGCATCGGTGGCGTTGGGAACCGCGCTGGCATTGCACCGTCAGCGCAATCGGTTTTCGGGCAGGGTCCGCGTTTTTTTTCATCCGGCTGAGGAGGCTGAACCGGTCGGGGGACGTTCTGTCTTGAGCCAACGTCTACTCGAGGGGTTCGACCACGCAATCGGCATTCATATAAATCCCAATCTCCCTGTCGGCGTCTTCAACGCCCTTCCGGGCGCTGTCAGCAAATCAGCCGACCAGTTTTCGATTACGTTCATTGGCGAAATGGCGCACGGCGCCATGCCGCACAAGGGGGTGGATGCTATCACCATAGCTGCTGCTTTCATCTGTGAAGTGCAGAAAGTTGTCTCGCGTGAGTTCCCGGTGCAGGACGCGACCGTCATCACTATCGGAAAAATCAAGGGTGGCGAGGCGGCGAATATAATCTGCCCCGAAGTGACCATTGAAGGCACGATCCGGACCCGGACGCGTGAGCGCAGAGAAAAGATCAACAAACGGGTTGCAGACCTCGCTCACGGCCTTGCAGCGCTTCACAACGGCCGGGCCCGTGTCGAGCAGATCAGCGGTGAGCCTGCCGTGATCAACGATCCCGGGCTAGTTGCGCGTTTCCAGCAGATTGTCGTTGAAGCGGAAGGGCAGGCAGCGTTGTCAACTGACCCGCAGGAAGAAAGCAGCGATGACTTTGGCTATTATTCCGAGACTGTGCCTTCGCTTTACTTCTGGTTCGGCAGCCGCGAGCCAGGCAATGAGTCGTTTCTGCATACGCCGACCTTCGGCGCATCTGACGAGCTTCTAGCTCCGACTACAGACGCGGTGGTGCGTCTGTGTCTCGACGTGTTGGCAGACGTTCCCCGCACCGGTTGGAACTCGCAAGGGAACACCTCCCGTTGCATCGGAGGAGTGTTTTGAGCACTGACATCGACGATTACGACAGAAAAATTCTTGAGATCATCCAGATGGACGCTGAACGTCCGGCTTCGATGATCGCCGAAGAAGTCAACCTGTCAGCGTCGGCGGTTCAGCGTCGGATCAAACGCTTGAAGGAGTTGGGGGTAATAGTCGCCACGGTTGCCGTGGTGGACGGCAAAAAGGTCGGTCGTCCCCTAGTGTTCCTGGCTGCGATCGAGGTTGAGCGAGAACGCAAGGATCTGCTCGGCCAGCTTAAGAAATGGCTAGTGGGAGAGAGTTTTGTCCAGCAGGCTTTCTATACCACGGGAGCCTCTGATCTCACCGTCGTCATTACCGCGAAAGATGTCGAGGAATACGACCACATCACCCAGATGATGGTAGAGATGAATCCCAACATCAAACGCATCAACACCAGCGTCTGCTTACAGGTCTACAAACGCGGTAGCATCATCCCGACAGAGTGAAGGCGAGGCGTGTGCCCGGTCTTTTGCGCGCACAATGCAGCTTAGCCGCGTGAGAGACGGTCCGAACGCCGCCGGCCCGCACAGAGTGTGCGTAGACTACCCGCGAAAGGCCGGCGTAAACTGACCGGACATTAGGACGATATGGACGCTCACACTTCGACCATCGTGTTTTCGCCGAAAACAGTGCCGGCTGCGGTAAGCGCTCGGATCGGCCTAATCCTCTTGAATTCTGACGAAATCGGAGAGGGCGCCTTCCAAAGGCTGATGCCGGAGGATGTCGCCGTCTATACCACCAGGACAGCTTACAGCCATGCCGGCGGCGGGTTCACAACACCGACATCCTTCACGGATATCACTAGTAGCCTTCCTCCCAGCAACCGTTTTGATGTCCTGGCCTTCAGTTGCACAAGTGGAACTGTGGCGCTCGGCATCCCCGCGTTGCTGAGCGAGCTTGAGCAGGCGTGTCCAGGAGTGAAATACACATCCCCGGGCATCGCGATGATCGAAGCGCTGAGGCGCGTTGAGGCGCAGCGTGTGGCCTTGTTAACGCCGTATGGGTTTGAGTTTCATCAGAAGTTCTTGCCATTCCTGGCAAAGGCCGGCATTCACCTGGCGGTGGATGGGGTTTTCGAGTGCAAGACTGATGTCGAGATCTGCGAACTGGATGTGCAGGAAATCCTGACCGCCGCCAAGGCGTTGGTCAAGCAATCCAATGCCGACGCGCTTTTCCTTTCTTGCACATCGATGCCTGTTGTTCCCCACCTCGCTCGTTTTGAGCAGGAGCTTGGCATACCGGTCATGTCCAGTACACAGGCGATGGCCTGGCATGCCCTGAGCCTGGCCGGGTATACGCGACCGATTGCAGGATTCGGACGGTTGCTCGCAGAGAAACGAGGCTAATCGCCGGAAGGCACGCACCTGTCTAAGTGCGGGGGAAATCCAAGGTTATCCTCCGGAGCGTCTCGCGCACAACCCAGCGGCCAACCGTACCCCGATGGAACAGGATTGCATCTCCGGCTTCTAGGTACATAGGTTCTTCGCCGTCAGGCAGAAACGTTCCGCAGCCGGAAGAATCTGGCAGAATTCCGAGCTCGATGCAGTCTACGACCACTCACCCGGCCCCATTCACTGATACTGATGCTGGTCGCATCGGCAGAAGAGCGGTAGGCGACCTTGCAGAGGGCCAGGTTCTGCTTGCTAGCATTGCTGGACAAAGACTACAATTCCATGTCTACTGGGGATTTGACAAGGACCGGAGCCGCAAGAGACCCGCGCGGTGGAGACGAGGTGGCCAAAAGCATAGGCAGCTTCATGCGTGATCCTCCAAGCGGTTGATGCAGACGACTTTGCTTTGCGTCATGTCCTCGTAGGCGAACCGTACCTCTTCCCGGACCATACTACCGTATTTGTAGCCGCCGAAGGGCATGCCATCGAATCGATAGTCGGAGGAGTCATTGATCATAAGCCCGGCCGCATGGATGCGGCGTCCCGCGTCGATGGCGTTCGAAAGGTTGTTGGTGAAGATGCTTGCATGTAGACTGTATTCCGTGTCGTTGGCAAGCGCGATGGCTTCATCGAGTGTGTCGAACGCCGTCAAGGTCCCGACTGGGGCGAAGACTTCCTCCACTGACCCCAATCAGAGAATCAGAGAAGCTTGTTAGTTAGTTTAGATTAGTTAGTTTAGCGCTCCACGCCGGACGAAGGCTGCGCTGCAAGAGGCAGCCGTGAATCTTCGATCAGAGCGCGGTGAAGCGCCCTAACAGCGTCGTCAAAGCGTGATTCATCCACTATAAAGATTATATCTACGTTGCGCATGAGCTGATGGACGCCGAGGATCTCGATGCAAGCAGCCGTTAGCGCTTGCACAGCAGTGGCCGTTAGGCGCTGGAGATTGAGGTCGCTTCCGATGGCCGAGACAATGCTCACCCTCTTTGCTATAATGTCAGCAGTCGGAAAGCCTTCCTCTAGACCCTGGACAACGGGCGCAATTACGTCGGGCGCCGCGGCGAGATAATATGTGATGGTATTTGCGTTTGACGCCTTAGTGACGACGCGGACGTCATAGCCTTTCAATTTCTTGAGAATCTCCAGATCATAGCCGTTTACACCCACCATATCCTGCTCGAAAAACTCTAAAGCATACACTCCTCTGAGGCCGGTGATAATCTCTGCCTGCGGTGTGTCAGAGACGTAGTCGCGCGTGATGACGGTTCCTTCGTCCCCAGGTTCGAAGGTATTCTTGAAACGAAGAGGTATATTCGCATGGCGCAGCTCCTTGGCTGCAGCCGGATGTATCGCCTCCACTTCGAGGTTAGAGAGCTGATCGGCGACATCATAGTTGGTGTGGCCGATGGTGCGGACCCGTTCAATGCCGACAATCTTGGGGTCAGCTGTCGAAAGATGGTACTCCTTGTGGATTATTGCCTCCTTGGCGCCTGTGAGTACGGCGATCCGGGCGAATGTAAACTCGGTGTAGCCACGGCCATAGAACTGCACCAGGCCACCTGGGCATCGGCTGTAGCCCGTGATGATCGGCAGCTGCTTGCCGAGGTCGATCGCGGATAGCGCCGTCTCGATTCGCTCGTCAAGGCTTATTTCAGCTTCGTCACGCCAGCCCGTCATGTCCACGAAGATCGCCTCCACGCCAAGTGTCCTAAGGAGCAGTGCCGTGTTGTGGGAACTGTGGGCTTCGCCCTGCGCGGCGAGAACCTCGCGCACGGTATTCAAGTGCTCTTCGAGCCTGAAGTGGCCATATGAGCAAAGCCGCTGCAGATCCAACAGGCAGCCACACACTCCTTCAATGCGGTCGCGAACAAAATCATCGGCGACGCGCCTTTCCGGCGAGCGGCCGAAGACTTCCGCATTGATCCTCCTCATCTCACGATGGACCTCTGCGATCGCTTCGACCAAACCCGATCTTGATCTGGCGCCCGCAAAGCGCGCATAGGCGCCGGGTTTGCCGGTTTTCTTGTGCTCGAGGAGCCGATCGGTCATTCCACTGTAAGCGGATACGACGAATATACGGTTGTAGAGTGCGCTGCCCTTGCGGCCTCCGATTAGAACGTTCTCGAGTACGGCAGCGGTGTTGGAGATCGACGTGCCTCCGATCTTCTCGACGGTGTGGGCGCTAGGCTCGCGGTTACGCAAGAGATTCACCTCATAATCCTTTTCGGCAGGGTGGGTTGACCAGTTGACAACCGCTAGTGCGCCGTCCGAAGCGCCAGCCATGGGAGGTAGATCGACGCGTCATCGTCCTGGTCTGCGGATGTGCTAGCGCTGGGGAAGCCACGGCCTCAAACATGACGAGCGACGGCGGAGAGGCGGAGGAGCCGAATACTCTCGATGTCGTCGACGCTCATTAACCTTCTTTGTGGCGACATCAGATCGCCTCAGAGTCGAGAGAATATGCGCCGATCTCACCATGCATCTCGCTGCCCGCCAACGGAGGTACAAAGACGTAGGCCAACACCAATTCCGTCTCAGCACACAGCAGGTGGGCGTCATGCTTATCGAACGCGTAAACGATGTTCGGTCGCACGACATGGACCTCATCCGCTTGGGAATCCTCGATAGGGCCCGTTCCTGAGATGCAGTAGATTGCCTCAAGGTGGTTCGGACAATGCATCTTGAGCCGCGCGTCCGGATGATCCTGGTGATATGCCCATCCCATCGTTCTTGAGGAGCAACTGCACGCTTTCCCAGCTCGTCGTCTGAACCCGCCGAGCTGTCAGAGTCCTCATTGAAATCGCTTACGATCATGATTCACCTCTGATGCTGCCGTGGCCACTGTGTGGCCGATCACGCTGTCGATAGCGTTCTCAAGAATGTCGAGGCCTTGGCCAAGCTGGTCCTTCCGAATAACGAGGGGTGGCAGACACTTCACGACCTCGTCTCTCGGACCAGCGGTCTCGACGATGAGGCCTTTCTGGAACGCGGTCCAGACGACTTGACTGGCAACTTCGCCAGACTTCAGATCGATGCCCCGCATCATGCCACGACCCTTGGCTGACACGCGGCTTGGGTCGTATTTCTGCGCGATCTGCTCAAGGCGGCTTTTCAGCAGATTGCCTTTCTCCTCGACGGACGCCGCAAAGCTGTCTGTCCGCCAGAAGTGCTCAAGGGCTGCCCGGGCGGTCACGAAAGCATGGCAATTGCCGCGGAACGTACCGTTGTGTTCTCCCGGCTCCCACTTGTCGAGTTGTCGGTCAATTAGGACGATCGCCATTGGCAAGCCATAGCCCGATATCGATTTCGCCATCGTGACGATGTCCGGGCGGAGACCGGCCGCCTCGAAGCTGAAGAACGCATCGGTCCGGCCAACACCCGCCTGAATATCATCGACGATCAGCAGAGCTCCATGTTTGCGCGCAATGGCCGCCACCTTGCACAGCCACTCCGTGCCGGCGACATTCAGACCGCCTTCGCCCTGAACTGTCTCGACAATCACCGCCGCCGGGGCGTCCACGCCGCTGGATGGATCTGAGAGGAGGCGATCAAGGTAATCGGCCGTGTCTACAGAGGGCCCAAGATAGCCGTCATAGGGTAGCCGCGTCACGCCGCCGAGCAGCTGGCCGGCGGCAGCGCGGTGATATCGGTTGCCGGTGCAGGAGAGAGCGCCAAGGCTCGCGCCGTGAAAGCCATTGGTGAAGGCTATGACGTTGGCCCGACCAGTGATCTTGCGCGCCAACTTGAGGGCGGCCTCGATCGCGTTGGCGCCGGTTGGACCGGGGAACTGTACGACGTAGTCTAATTGTCGGGGCATGAGGATCGTCTCGTGGAATTCTCGCAGTAAAGACTCCTTGGCTTCATTATACAGATCGAGGCCATGGGTGATGCCGTCAGCCGAAATGTAATCTATGAGCGCCGACTTCAGCGCAGGCGGATTGTGCCCATAGTTTAAGCTCGAGCAGCCCATGAGAAAATCGAGATAGGGTGTCCCATCGCGCGCAAACAGCTGAGCTCCCCGTGCCGTCGCGAAAACGACGGGAAAGCTGCGAGCGTAGCTCCGCACCTCGGACTCAAGATGGTTGAAGATCGCGAATTCATCCCCGCCATCTGGTGCAATTCGGTCAGTCATCGCTGCCTCCTTATTTAAGTATCACTAGGCGGGCGGGCATGCCTGCAGGGCTTCAGAGCGTACGATGGAGCCGATGGCTATCATGTATTCGCTCTCACGCCCTTCCTCGGTTGCGCAGTCGAACCTGAGCTTGCCGGATTGGCGCACCAAGTCCCGAGCCACAGCTGCGAAGAACAACCGGACGCCATGTTGGGAGCGTCACGTTGCACTTGATGTGACCAAAGTTCCGAAGCAATCACCGCGGTCCCCGGCAGAGATCTTTGCTCCTAAGGATCTTTGCTCCGAACCTGCAGCGGCTTGGAGGATATCATTCGCCGAAATGATAGGGATTAATGTTTTGTAAAATTGTGTTTGAACACGCCAAGTCCTGAATCAACGACGGGAGCGTGACCAATGATGAGGTGGTCGGAGATTAAGATGTCGATCTTTCGCCTTGGTCGCCGTCGTGATGGAAGGCGAGGTTTGCGATTGCGGTCGCGGCTTGTTTTTCGGAGTGTCGGCGCCCCGTCGTCGGCGTACACGAGCCGCAGGGTGCGGCGCTCGGACAGATGTCGGTAGGTGCAGGTGGATTTGCGTCTGTGCCGGAAACGGCGCATTGCCTGAATACGCCGAGATTGAGAGGCTGTCAGGAATCTTGCGCGCGAGGCCTGTTGTCGTCATTGGCTGACGAGCCTTGCGCGGGCTAGGAGATACCGGCAGTAGCCGATGTGATGCGTCCGTCATCAAACGCAGCTATGATCTTCTTGCGTCCGACGGCGGGAAAACACAACGGCGGCAACGTATCGTCGGTCATGGCGGGTGTGGTCTTATATGAGGAGGGGTCAATGCGGACGGTCTTCAGATCGTCATCTTTTTCTCCGCTGTTGCAGCGTCCAGGGTTTGAGCCCAATGCATGACGCGGCCCGTTGCCGAACCAGATCAAACTTATATATGGGTTGTCTAATCGCTCCCCGCAAACCAACTCTTTTTGCAATGTCTAACGGCTGTCCATTTGCTTGGCTTGCCACAAAAGGACTTGAGAGACTGATCAATAGTCGTGTTTGCGCCTCATTTCGCAGGATGCGTCGTCGATATTCGTTTGCCAGAAGCACGGTTGTCTGCGCGGTCGGCACAATGGCTGCCGCATAATGGGTTTCGCAGGATGGATCTTCCAATGTCGCTGACGCAGTTTGGCACATGATAATATTTGCCAACTGCATCCGTATGTACGGAATGGCCCCACCCAGGTTCCGGCAGGAACGTCTCTACGCATCCGAAGAAACGGACGCAACTATGGTACCTAATTTCTTATTGCATCATTCATCTCCCGATGTGTTCCAGATTTAGGCAGCGGTCGCAGCTCTATCAAAAAGCTCACCGGTTTTCAGGAGTGTGTGCATGATGACGCACAGCTTCGCGCCACAGCGACCGCTGCTCGCCTGAAGCCAATCCTCGCCCTCAATTCCAGCCCCCATGTACGCAGCGAATTGTTGGCATGAGTGCGAGCACGGTGGCGGCCTCGTACAGCAGCCCCCTCAGATATTCGTCACCGCGCCGCGAGATGTGACCATCATAGTCAACTTCACCCGATTGATAGCGCCGGGTGGTCAGACCCAGCATTCGCCAACAGAGCGTGAGGTCCCGAAGTTCTCCGGGGCTTCCAATTGCCGCGGCAAATGCAGTGGCGGTAATCGCCCCAATGCCCGTAATGGACATGAGCAATTGGCAGTTTGTGCTTGTTCGTGCTGTTGCGACAAGCTTACGATCAAGGTCGGCCCGTGCACGAATGCGCCAAGCTTTCGAGCAGCGGCAGGATGATCTGTTCGAGTTTGACATTGCTGGGAAGAGGGCAGCGCACATTAGCTTCAAATATCCGTCCTCCACCCTTTTGGGACCACGAGCCCAAATGTTTTCATGAGACCACGGATATTATTCGATAGTTCAGTCGTAATATTGATCAACTGGCTGCGAGCTCCAACTAAGGTGCGGGGTCAACATACTGTCATAATCCTTGACCCGGACTTCCTTGTAGAAGCCAACCTCCGCAAGGTTCGCCGGGCCATCAGCGTCATTTGCATCGGTTTGGTATGCGCCAGAGCGCAACTCGGCCTGATGCCCTTCGAGGAAGCGTTGCTCACCGATCCTGTTCCGGATGCGGCCCACGGTCACCCCGTCGATCCCGGCTGCGTCCGCCTCTGTTCGAGGCTACGCGGCGTGACGCTGTTGGCCGAATTGAGAAACTGACCCCCTGACGAAATGAAGAACTGACCCCCTCGGTTATGAGAGGAGGCAGATGACGATTGGGATTTCGGCGATTCCTGCATTGTCGAGAACGATGCAGGGAGAGGAGATGCTTCAGCCGAAGAGGTGGCAGCGATGCTGCGGCTGCATGAGCTTGGCTGGGGAGCGAAGCGACTGGCGAAGCCAATTCGGATGCGCGCGCAACACGGTGCGTCGGTGTCTGCGCGAGGGCGGGACTTTTCCGTTTCGCAAGCCTGTGCGGCGGACCGCGTTTGACGGGCTGGACGATTGGCTGCGGGAGCGCTTCTTCCGCCATGGCGGCAACGCCGATGTGGTGCGCCAGGAACTGGAGAGCGAACATGGGATCGTTATAGGGCTTCGGTGGGGCTTCGGGTGCAGGGTTGGCGTCGGGAGTTGAGGGCGCAGAAGCGCGCGACGGTTCGGTTTGAGACGGCGCCGGGACATCAGATGCAGATCGACTTTGGCGACACGCGGGCGTGGATCGGCGGCGAGCGTGTTCGGGTGCACCTGTTTGTGGCAACGCTGGGTTACTCGCGTCGGCTGCATATCCGTCCCTCGCTTCGGGAGCGCCAGGCGGACTGGTTCGAGGGGATGGAAGGAGCCTTCCTTCGCTTCGGCGGGGTTCCAACGGAAGTACTGCTCGACAACCCGAAGGCGCTGGTCGAACATCACGATGCGACGACGCGGAGTGCGGTTCAACATGCGGCTGCACGCCTTTGCCCGCTACTG
Source organism: Mesorhizobium sp. M0184 (assembly GCF_040322215.1). Taxonomy (NCBI): domain Bacteria; kingdom Pseudomonadati; phylum Pseudomonadota; class Alphaproteobacteria; order Hyphomicrobiales; family Phyllobacteriaceae; genus Mesorhizobium; species Mesorhizobium sp. M0184. The sequence goes on along the minus strand of NZ_JAMYSZ010000045.1, from coordinate 16,572 downwards.
GGGATTTACGCCGCGGGCTTGTGCGCCCTACCGGGCGCGTACGATGGGGAAGGACGAACGCGGGGTCGGCTACGTCAAGCGCAATGCGATTGCCGGCCGCCGGTTCGAGAACTGGGCGGCGTTCGAGGCTCATCTGGACCGGTGGACACGCGAGATTGCCGATCAGCGTGTGCATGGCACGACCGGCGTGGCTCCTGCGGGGCGCTTTGCCGAAGAAGCCATGGCGCTTCGCCCTCTGGGCGGACGGGCACCGTTTGGGCAGCTGCGGGATCTCGTGCGCAAGGTCCAGGCGGACTGCGCAATCGACCCGGACACGAACAGCTACTCGGTTCCCTGGCGGCTGATCGGGGAGAGCGTCCAAGTCGTGGTGCTGGGCGGCCGTGTTATCGTGCGTTATGCGGGCGAGGTGGTGGCGGATCATGCCTTGTGCCGGGGACGTCGCCAACGGATTGTCGAGCGCGCGCATGCGCCGATGCGATCGGCGCCGGCGGAGATCGTTGCGCCTTCCGCCCTGTTGCGGCCGCTGGCCGAATATGAGGCACTGGTGGGAGGCAGCTGGTGATGACGGCGGTCGATCACGAGATGTTGGTGGCTCAGCTCGACCGGCTGAAGCTGACCGCGATCCGGGATCAGCTCGATACGCTGCTGGACGAAGCGGCGCGTTCGCAAATGACCTTGCGCGAGGCTTTGGTCTTCCTGGCAACGCGCGAGATCGCGCGGCGCGACGAGCGGCGCATCTCCATGGCAGGCAAGATCGCGCAGTTCCCGTTTGTGCGCGAACTCGATGGCTTCGACTTCGACGCGCAGCCGTCGCTGGATCAGCGCCAAATCCGGGAGCTGGCGACCTGCCGCTGGATTGCTCATGGAGCGCACCGTCGAGGCCGATATATTCTTCCACGGTTGTTCTCCATCGATGCTTGGGACAGGCCCAGCGCCATGATCCCGTTTCTCATCTTGCTGGGGAACAACGACCTTAGCCACATCTCGACTTTCATCCGATCTGGACACGGTCAGGAGAATCGCTCCCGCGATTACCCCATGTCGCCGCCTCGCGGCGGCTGCACCCTTATCCCGCATACGGCGGCTAGGCTCATGGGGACGGGACCATTCTCGCGAAGCGGCATTTCAAGCCAAGCCACACCACGGTTCGTCCACCTGGATCGTCAGGACTGGTCAAGCACTGAGGATGGGAATAGGTTAACATTCAGCAGCCATAGTCAGGTGGTTTCATCCTTACCCCCTCGATGACGACACCCGCATTGACATATTCCACAATGCGAGGAGCAGTTACGGGCAAGCGCAACAATCGTTTTCTTGAGCCGCCCGCCATTGCGCCTGACCCGATCTTGGAACCACAAGGTGAGCGCCGAGTGCGATTGATGGCGCAACCATAGCTAGGCGAGCTGAATCAGCGTCGCTCGTAGCCTTGGATTGCCGGATTTCGAGACTGTCATGCATAAGACGGGCAGCCGGCCTTAACATCCGCGGCGACTGCAATCTGACACCGGAATTCGCCGCCTGTTGACTAGTCTGCTGGTAAAATTCTCGGCGGCCATTGCGGAGATCGTGCGGGCCGGGCAATCCAGTCGGTCAACCGCGGCCAATGGGAGGCTTCGAAGGCGCTCCGTCTGCACAGTGGCCAGATCATGCGGTCATCGTGCTGCCGCAGGCCCTGCGTGTCACTGACGACGTCCAGCCATCTCGACCTGACTAAGGATTCCAGCCTTGCCGTCGCCATCGGCTAACAGGCACGGATGACGGGCGCCTTGTAGCGCGGCAATCCGCGCGCGAGCTCAACAAATTCGCGATCGAGCGCTTCGTTTGCCGTCCCCGCTCACCGACGTGCGGAGCTAATCACCAAAGTTCAGTCCATCTGCTGAACTTAAAATTATATTTCCAGCATTACATTTTCGAGAAGTGACGTAACCTGAACGTTACCTAACATAATGTTACACGTGGAGTGGATGTGATACCTTTGCTTCCCATGATGCCGAATATCACCGTGCAATGCCATCATGAGGAAGCTGATGTCGACTGAGAATAGCTACAGTCGTCTTTACTGAAGCCTTGAAAACGAAGGCCTGGAGTGCTCTGAAATGCGCACTGCCGATCCAGTTATCTGTTGGCCTCGGCGGGAGGTGTTCCCGTTACTGGGTAGGCCAGAGCGGCGGTGCCTATCCTAGATTTGGCCGATGTGGACTCGCCGAGCGCATTAGCGATGAAGCAGCGCGGGACCTTAGTGCCAGTTGGCACCCATAATGAGAAGTACAGAGAAGGAAAACTCCAATGACCGGAGGAATGGGTGGCCAGAGAAACTCGGTATACGTAAGGAATGTTCCTCAGAAAGGACGCGGCGTATTTGCCAATATTACATTCAGCGCTGGTGATGTAATTGAAATAGCCCCGACATTGGAATTTAATAACTCGGACGAAGAGCTATTAGAACGCACAGAACTGTTCAATTACTACTTTGTTCGACTGATTCCCAATTCTATTAAAAACATATGCTCAAGGTATGTTGTTTTCGGGTTAATTTCTATAGTAAATCATTCATCAAACCCGAATTCAAAAATAGTATGGATCGACGAAGACACGGGTGCGTGGGCAAGCATCGTAGCGCTAAAGGACATACAAATTGGCGAAGAGATAACACACAGGTATGCTAACATAGATGATTATCCAAGTGCTATCACCTTCGTAGAATAACCGGATGATCTATCTGTTGACGCCGCTGGGCAAAGGGACATCAGATATGAACGACAACCTTACGATACTGGAACTATCAAAATGTATCTGGGCACTAGACGACCTGGCGCGCCAGTCCGGCCTTCGAATTGCGACCGGCGACAATTTTGACGAGTATGTCCGAATCACCAGCAGACTTCCCGGAAAGCCGCCGACCACTCCACACTTCCGCCCGGACTGTTCTGCTCTCTCACCTGGAAAGGCATTTTGGATCCTCGGTCGGGATCGGGAAGGAAGTATAGCGCATGTCCAAGCAATGCGTTTAGACGATATATCCCACACCAGCCTTGCTGAGCATCTTAGATCGCTCAAAGGCTGCTTCGACGACCCTGACCTCAAAGCCGGACCCACTTCCTCGTGCAGTTGCTCCGCGCCGACGGCTGACACCTTAAAGGGGCTGGTAGCATATCATGGCGATGTGTGGTTGCGGGAGGACTTTCGAGGCCGCGACCTCACGAGCTTTGTTGGTCGCCTTGCATTGGGGCTAGCATGGGCTAAATGGTCCCCAGATTTGATTTACGCTCTAGTAGCCGGCTGGAACATCGAAAAAGGTGTAGTGGATCGCTACGGATATCAGCATCGAGAATACGGGTCCATCCTGCGCTTGCCTGCCCTCGGGATAAGCCATGATGACTGGCTAGTTTGGCTAACTCGAGACGAACTGTTAAAGACACTTTCCGGCACTTTCGCATTGCGGACACGCTGAGAACCTTTTTCTGATTCTTCGCAAACGCGAGTGCCGGCCGCGGTCCCTAATCGATCGTGTCTCAGGAAGTGGTATAGCTGACGGCGTGGATCGCCGCGCTCTCCGGCATAGCCGGGCTTATCAGCGTGCCACGGCTGGCAAGCTTCTCTGATTGGGGTTGGTGAGGTCAAGCTTTTCCTGCTTTTTTTCGGACCATGTCGCCCCGCGAGTCACTCACTTCTCTTCGCGGTCGGCGCCGGGCCGCCGCATGATCGGATCAGGAGCGAGGCGCCTCAATCTGTTGAGCGACCTTGGAGGGTCTGTCCCAGGATCTAGCCGCCTTAATGCACGGCGATGAGCTTTCGGCGGCCTGAAGCGGCGATCTGGTTGCCTTTGCGGTGCGTTTTCCCAAGCCTCATTAGGCGCCGGCGGTGATCCGTCGTGATGGAACGCGAGGGTTTGCGGGTTGAGGTCAGCGGGTTTGTTTCGGGACGTCTGCATCCCATTGTTTATGTCGCGAGTTGCGGGATGCGACTGAGGACGATGCGCAGGATGCGCTGGTCCGGGCAGGATGTCGGCAGGTGCAGGCGGATTTGGGTTTTCATCTCGACCACGCGCGCGGCGATGTCAGTTCGTCCGGCAAGGGCCAGCTCAATCCAACCGCCGCTGCGCTGCAGATTATCCTGCACCGTACTGCGCGCTATTCCCAACACGACGGCAATCTCGCGGGAGCTTCGTCCCGCTTCCGGCAAACCGCAGCATTTGTCGTAGCTGTCTCATGGTCAGCCTTCTCTTTGCCGGCATCAAAATCTCCCGTTCATCGCGGGGCATTTGATGCCAAAGTTGCTGACCCAGGAGGTAATGTTCAGTGCCGAAAGCTGGCCGACTTTTGATTGGAATGGTGGCCGGCTTCAAATCGGAATGGTGGCCGGTCTCTGATCGGAATGGCGGCCGGCTTTACGTCGGAATCCGCAGCCGGTTCATGGCCGCTCGCGTTGGGACCGCGGCAAGCGGCGGCCTAAACCTTCGCCTTACTCGGCTTCACCACTACTATGGGCTGACCCGGGATGGCCGCTTCATCGTGAAGCGCAAGACGACCAGCGTTGGTAGGTTCGTCGTTCGCAGTTCTCAGGTAAGTGATTGACGCGATTCTGCGAGACACCAATACGCAAGAGCCGCAACTCGTGCTTTCCGGCCGCACCACTTACTTGCGAAGGAGACCACCGTGGTGGAGTGATGGGCAAGCCACGCGATATGCAGACTCCGGAAATCATAGAACTAAACGTCCACTCATACTTACGTTCGCGGGAGGGCGGTCTCTTTGGTTATGGCGAGCCCGATCGGCGCCCGTGGTCCGATTCCTCAATGGGCATCGAGCTTCCCAAATTTGGATCACGGAAAAGCAGACCCAAAACATCGACCGAGCTGCCGATAGGCTTTTGAGCGACGCGGCCGCTACTTTACCACCCAACGGGTTCGCCGGATCTTTGAGCGCACCGTTCAAGCCTGCATCGACGCGAAGATTGCCAAGGGTGAGGTGGTCCACGTCGATGGTTCGCTGCCCCGGGCCGACATGAGTTGGGACAGCTTGGCAGTCCGACATGTCGAGGCGGTGAGCGCTGCGAATGAGGATGCGCAGGCGGCACTGAGAAAGAGCCGCAAGACCGGGGAGTTCAAGAAGGTCTGTGTCCGGATGCCAGCATGGCAACAAACGCCCGCAATCGCAGGCTGGAGCCCGCCTATAAACAACAACTCCGCGCATCACTCAAACTTGGGCGCAAGCACGGATACGCGGGTTAACCGCGGGAAGCGCCGGGTGCGAGAAATCCGCCTGCGGATGTGTGAGGGCGAAAGCCGAATGGCTGACCTACTCGACCACGACCCGTGACCGTGATGGTGCCTCCGCGCGTCTTTCTCCGCAAACCCTCTTGTGTCCGAAGCTGGACAAGAATGTCAGAAGTCGGACCAAAGGGTCGCCACGGCAGCCCGTCGGTGCGGACAAGTCGAGCAACGCAAACGGTGCGCCAATTTGGCACGCGACATGCTTCCATGATTGGCACAGCGGACATCCGCAGTGCTTCGCGGCGCTCACTGGTGATGGTCAGTTTCTCAGCTTTGGCGTGTGCAGGTTAGCGGCGTTCCTTTACGGACCGGAGGACGATGTCCATACCCGGCAGCTTGGTTCGGGACCGTCGACTTGATTGGAGTGTTTCAATGGTTCGCAGCTATTATGATCTCCCGTCCCTGACCGCCCTCGAGGTATTTGAGGCCTCTGCGCGGCATTTGTCATTCAAACTTGCCGCCTCTGAGCTTAATGTGACGCCTAGTGCGGTTAGCCGGCAGGTAAACGCCCTTGAGAGCGAGATAGGCGATCGTCTATTTGTGAGGCTCGCAGCCGGCGTTATGCTCACCAGCGCGGGCGAAGAGCTCTACGCCGCTCTAGCCAGCGGCTTCTCCAGGGCGTCCGAAGTCGTCAAGGCAATCAAGCACGGCGATCGCTCCAAGAATGTCACGATCGCTTGCGCTGATGCCTTCGCATCGATTTGGCTGATACCGCGCATGTCACGGCTTTGGGCTCAGCATGGTGACGACATCATCGTCGATCACGTAATTTCCGACAATGAACACGACTACCGGCGCGCTGAGATCGACTTGCGCATTCGTTACGGCTTCGGCTCGTGGCCGGACGAGTGCGCCGAATTTTTATTCGACGAAACCATGTACCCGGTCTGCGGTCCTGGCTTTGCCAAGGAGCACAGCAACGCCACTGCTGAATCACTGCTCGAGCTACCGCTTCTACATGTGGACTGGGTCGGCCCAGAATGGGTCGGTTGGAGCAGCTTTCTGCGCAGCGCCGGGATTCGGCACGGGCTGCTTCCTGGGCGCAGATTAAGCAGACATTTCGTGACACTACAAGCCGCTCAAACCAACCAGGGCGTTGCCATAGGCTGGCACCGGATGGTGTATCCTCTGATAGACCAAGGTAAGCTGGCCAGGATTACCGGCCTCAAAATGCCCGCCCCAGGCGGATACTATCTAAGCTGGGCCGAAAGCCGAACGCTGTCGCCGACGGCCGAACTGGTACGCGAATGGCTGCGGGAGATGTCGGCCGAAGAGCGGAGCGCTTGAAGTCAACGCTCGCGCCCGGCGCGATCATGCATGGCCCAGAGGCGAAGAGGTGCGCCGATCGCCATTACAGACTCGGGACAGAGCTCGCTGGGGGCGGGTTCCTTGAGAGCATCGGCAACCATTTGTTCCCCTGTGCCGACCGCAGATCAACATGCCTTGGTGACGGGCGGCAAGATGCCACGCACAAGGACATCGGAACTCCGCTGTAACCAAGGTGTACGAGAATTTACTGAGCAAATCAGATCCGAATCGGCAACGGTGCAGCCGTTGCTGCAGAGGATCGTGGCCGGGCAGCCCTTCACACCGCCGAAAGCCGATCGCTGTGCATCAAACGGGCTAGGGTCAATAGCAAGGCAACAGCCCGGGCCTCCTTCATTCAACGTCCAGACGACGGTCGATGCGGACATCACTCCATACTATAAGTTAAAAAATGTCACTTAAATTCAATAATACTTCACGCAACATCATCTAGAGCAGCCTTGATTATTAACAGAATTTGGTACATTTTTTCTTACTGTTAACCGAAGGCGCAAGTGATTAATAAAGGCTGTGCCTGCAAGCGGAATTCTAATTGGTATAGGTGGGCCCGGAAATGAAACAGTTTCTTCCTGAGAACGAAACCATTCTGAAGGTCGTAAAGAGCTCGCTAGAGCCCTCGTATCGGATAATCTGCTTCCCGCATGGGGGTGGTAGCGTCCAGTCGTTCCGTAATTGGTCTGACTATCTCCCCGAAGACATTGAGCTGATTTGCCTGGATCTTCCCGGGCGCGGCAAACGTGCAGCTGAAGCCGTCATCCGCAGGATGGATGTACTGATATCCGCGGTCACTGAGGCGCTCCGCGCGTACAGTGACCGGCCTTTTGTGTTCTTCGGCCACAGCATGGGCGCCCTCGTGGCTTACGAGATCGCTCGCTCCCTAGAGGTCGCCGATAGGCCATCTCCCTTCCATGTGGTCGTGTCTGCTCACCAGTCGGCGGATGTGCCGGCGGATGAACCGCCCATGTATAGGTACGCGGATGATAAGCTGATCGATCTGGTCCGGACACTCGGTATGGTTCCGACGGAGGCGCTGGCAAACGAGAAACTCCTAGCGGACTTCATCTTGCCGCCCCTGCGGGCCGACCTCGAACTTGCGGATACTTACGACCGGAACCTGCCAACGCCTCTCAACGCGGCAATCACCGCAATGGGTGGAGTTCAGGACGAAATGGTCAATGCCGATGACCTGAACGAATGGGGTCGGCTTACGACGTCGCGCTTCGCCCGGGTTATGTTTGATGGCGACCACTTTTTCACCCAATCCATGACGGAGGAGGTGGTGTCAACCCTCCTGAGCGAAGTTGAGAAGGTGAAGGCGCAACTTCCAGTTTCCGTTCGGAATGGCGATGTCTTACGTTATGCGACTCTACCACTGCATGAGCAATTCCGCAAACAAGCCGCTCTCACCCCGGACAGCCCTGCCATCGTGTCAGAGGCTGCGACCATCACATACCGTGAGCTCGACGATCTGAGTGAGAATCTATCCAGGCACCTCCTTGGACATGGTCAGGGCCTAGGCTCGCGCGTGGGCATCCTTATGGATACTTCACCTGAATACGCTGTCGCCCTGTTCGGCATTCTCAAGACAAGCGCGGCCTATGTCATGCTTGACAAGGCTCAGCCTATTGCGGCACTCAAGCGGACACTCGAGAAGGCAGGCATCGAAATCGTTGTCACCAACAACCGTTTCGCAGATACCCTTCCGCCTGACTGGTCGGGTCGTGCACTGTCGCTCGACGAGGGGTGGGAAGCGCAACTTGGGGATATTGGCTCCGCTAATCCACAAGCTCTCGATCTCGACGCCCCGGCCATAATCGCATTCTCATCCGGCACGACTGGTGAACCGAAGGGGATCGTTTGCCCGCACCGAAGCGCCGTGTCAACTTACCAGTGGCGCTACAACGCGCTGCCATACACGCCTGATGAGCGCGAGGCGGTCAATATCTTCTTGGTCTGGGAGATAATGCGACCGATCCTCGCAGGCATACCGGCCTACCTGATTCCGGACGACGTCATTTACGATCCGTACCGACTGGTCGAATACCTGGAGAGGAACCGAATTTCCAGAACAATGTTTACCCCTTCACTGCTGGATGTGCTTGTCGGCAGCGGCGCCGTCAACGACGCTTACCGCCTTCCGGATCTGCGGTTGATTTACTTATCTGGCGAGGTGCTAACAGCAGGATTGCTTGCGCGTATTAAGGCAGTGCTTCCCCATGTCAAAATCATCAACAGTTACAGCATAGCAGAGACTTATGACGTCACTAATCTTGATCTGAGCGAAATCGATCTTGCGGCAACCCAAACAGTCGTGCCGGTCGGCGTGCCACAGTACAACGTCAGTGTGTATGTCCTCGGGGAGAGGCGCGACCCCGTCCCGTTGGGCTTCCTCGGCGAGATCTTCGTCGGTGGCGATGGTGTGGGCCATGGTTATCTCAACAGCCCGGAGATGACACGGGAACGCTTCGTTCCCGACCCGTTTCGCGCTGATGGCACGATGTTCCGCACGGGCGATTTTGGCCGCATGCTACCCAATGGCCAATTGGAGATCTTGGGGCGCTGCTCTTTCATGGTGAAGATCCGAGGCTATAGCGTGGTCCCGGGCTCTGTAGAAGCTGCTTTGCTGCGGCACTCGGATGTCTGCTCCGCCGCGGTCGTCCCGGAACTTGATCCGACGACCGGCCAACCTGATAAACTGATTGCCTATGTAGTCTTGCGAAATCGGGGTAAGGGGTGGCAGGCGTCGTTGCGTGCGCATATGAACTCTGAGGTGCCGCATTACGCGATGCCGTCGGATTTCGTCGCTGTTGCGGAGTTGCCCATGGCGGCGAACGGGAAGCTCGATCGGTCGCGCCTCCCAACGGCCGCGGAAGAGGCGTCTCTTCCCGAAACGCCTGCCGACGAGGTCGAACCCGCACTGCGCGCTGCGTGGCGCGACCTTCTACGGGCAGACACTGCCGGTTCGGGCGACAACTTCTTTAACTGCGGCGGACATTCCCTGCTCGCTGCCCGTCTTTGCACGCGGGTTCGCGAGAGACTTAAGATTGAACTCCGCGTAGTGGAGGTGTTCCTCAACCCGACTTTTGAAGAGCTTGCGGCCCTTCTTCGCAAGCGCCGCGGCGAGCAAGGAGGTCACCAATATGGGACGCTCCGCAAAACACTGTCAGCCTCGGAAGGGAAGGCGCCGGCTAAGGTGGTCGACCTAGGTGGCGGCACCGGTATGGATATTGCGGTGATCGGTATGTCCGGGCGTTTTCCCGGGGCGGAGACCGTTGATGCGCTCTGGGAGAACCTGTGCCAAGGGGTCTGCTCGATAGCCCCGCTCTCCGCGCAAGAACTCAAGGCCCAGGGCATTCCGGAGAATGTCCTGAAACGCTCCGATTATGTGCGCGTGGGCGCCCATCTCGAGGATGTGGACGTTTTCGATCCGGGTTTCTGGGGCCTATCGATGCATGAGGCGACGCTAATGGACCCGCAGCATCGTCTGTTCCTCGAATGCTGCTGGAAGGCACTCGAGTCGGCCGGATACACGCCAACCCAGCATGAGGGCCGGACGGGGGTCTTCGCCGGTTCTTCCCTGCCACTCTATCTGCTGCACCATTTGAGGGGTGGCGGTCTCATGGATCCCACAAACGCCCCGCTCGCCTGGCTGACGGAACTCGGCAACGAGAAGGACTATCTCGCGTCGCGCGTGTCCTACATGCTGAACCTCAGCGGTCCAAGTATTGCAGTGCAAACCGCATGCTCAACGGGGCTGGTGGTGATCGCCATGGCCGCTCAGTCGCTCTCGGCCGGCCATTGCGATATGGCGCTAGCGGGAGCGGCCAGCATCATCTTTCCCCAAGCGGGCTATCAGTATGTCGAGGGCTTCATCAATTCCTCGGATGGCGTGTGCCGCGCCTTTGATGCCGATGCGAACGGGACGGTGATGGGAGATGGGGTAGGGGTCGTTGTTCTCAAGCGCCTCGAAGATGCGCTTGCGGCGGGCGACCCGATCCACGCGGTGGTGAAAGGATGTGCCATTAACAATGATGGCCGCACCAAATCGTCCTTCTCAGCACCAAGCCCGCAGGGCCAGACCACTGTTGTGCGCCAGGCACTTGAATCTGCGGCACTCGGCCCTGAGGACGTAGAATACATCGAAACGCATGGGACCGGCACCAAGGTCGGTGATCCAATCGAGATCCGCGCTCTGGCAGAGGTTTTCGCCGGGCAAGAGCAAGCGGGCAAAACCTGCGCGCTGGGGTCAATCAAACCAAATATCGGCCATGCCAGCATCGCCGCTGGAGTCGCGAGCTTTATCAAGGCAGTTCTTTGCCTTCAGCGCGGGCTAATCCCCCCGACCATCAAGATCAAGCGCCTGAACGAGGACCTTAGCTTGGAGGACACGCCCTTCTTTGTCAACGAGCAGCTTAGACCCTGGCCCCATCGGCGGGGTCGCCCCCGAACTGCTGGCGTCACCGGGCTCGGTACCGGCGGAACCAATTGCCATGTTGTGTTGCAGGAATGGACCAGCAAGAACGCAACGGATTGGCCCGGATCCGTCGCGCGGGGATCCTACGCCCTTTGCCTATCTGCAAAGACGCTGTCGGCGTTAAGCAGGGCCTGCCGTAATCTGGCCGCGTTTCTGCGGCGCAACAGGGATACCAATCTCGGTGACGTCGCTCACACGCTACAGGTGGCGCGATGCCATTTCGATCATCGGACGGTCGTTGTGGCGTGCAACTTGGACATGGCCATCAAGAGGTTAGAAGAAGAGGCTGATCGCGCGGCCGATCCGATTCTTTCTTCGCCATCGATTGCGTTCATGCTGCCGGGCGGCGGAGTGCAGCACGTAGGGATGTTCAAGGACCTGTTTGATCACGTGCCGGACTTTCACGAGGCGTTCCTGATATGTGCCGCCGCTAGTCGCCAAGTCCTGGATCGTGATCTGGAGTCACTCGTGTTTGGGGGGAACGATTCATACGCGGCCCCTTCCTTTGAAGAAATCAACGTCATGATCTTCTCCGTGCAGTATGCTATGGCACGTTTGCTAGAAGCGTGTGGCGTGCGTCCCGACTATCTTGTTGGACACAGCATGAGCGAATATGTCGTGGCCACCCTAGCGGGCATTCTGAAACTGGAAGATGCTATAGGGCTAATGGTCGTTCGTAGTCGCGCGATGGCGAATCTTGGTGTCGACGGTGCCATGCTTGCGGCCAAATGCAGCGCGGACGAGGCTGAGCACATTCTCAAGAAGGCCGCTTGGCGCGATCGAGCTGAAGCGGGAGAAATCAGCGTCGGTGTCGTGAACTCAAAGACGAGTGTTGTGTTCACCGGTAAACGGGAACTGCTTGAAAGGCTTCAGCAGGAGTTCGAACAAGCAGAGATTCCCAACCATGCCCTTAACACAGCTGGCATCCCCAGCCATTCTCCGCTGATGAAACCGGCTGCTGATGTCATCGACGCGCAAGTCCGCACCCTCCAGAAGCGAGTGCCGGATCTGCCCATTGCTCTTAATTCAGGAGGATATCTGCACCGGGCGAAAGTGCCCTTGGCAGAGACCTACTGGAGTAGGCAAGCAATCGGGACGATTCGATTCGATCGCTCTCTCGCAGCCATCATAGCGGCCGGTGCAACTGCGCTCGTTGAGCTTGGGCCATCGTGCAATCTGGGACGTTTCGCACGTGAAGTGATCAGTCCAGAGGATCGTAAGACCAGAATTCCAGCGATTGTACCAGCCGCGCGCGACAAGAACGACGAGGAGTTCACCGACCGCCATGTGCTTCTGGAATGCCTTGGGAACCTCTGGGCCTTGGGTGTTGCGGTGGACTGGAAGCGAGCCAGTGATCAATTGGAACCGTTTGGTATTAGCCGACGTATTCCGCTTCCGACGTACTCGTTTGACCGTCACCGTTGCTGGCCGGAAGGTCAACCTGCGGGCTTGATGGTTCTGCCGCAGTCCGGGGAGCGAGAACGGCGCAGAGGAGAGGTATTCACCTATGCGCAGACTTGGACAGAGCAAATGATTCCCCGCACGATTCCCGGTGACGGAAGTACAAAGACGCGACGTTGGCTGGTACTCTCCGATCGGCCGTCCGAAGACGAGAAGTCCGTGGCAGACGCACTGGCAAACAGCATCACGCGGCAGTTGGAGGATGCGGGTCATGAGGTTGTCCGTGTTTGCCGACGAGCCAAACCCTCGAACCCATCCGTGGAAGTTGAAGGGTCTACAATCTTCATTGATCCCAACCGAAAAGGCCTGAAGGCACTCTTCGACGCCGAGATCGCTTCGGGCTATCCCGCTGACCGCATTCTCTGCCTCTGGCACCTGAGCGGCTGCGCGGACGCGTGCGGGCATCCGGGTACGGTGCAGACCGATCTTTTGCGGAGCTACGACGCCATACTCGATTTGGCGGGGGTTCTGTCTATCTTGACGTTCCAGACTCCGGTCGATCTCTGGATCGTTGGTGACCGGACCGTTCAGGTCGGTGACGAACCTGTAGATTCCGAAAAGGCGTGCGTCTTCGGTCCCGCCATCGTGCTGCCGCAGGAGAACCCGATGGTCAATTGTCGGCTTGTTGATCTGAACATCGATGACCCGGACATCGGCGATCGGCTCGTTGCTGAAATTGGGCGGGACGTGCCTGGTCCCGATGCGGTCGTCGCGCTCCGCGGGAACCGGCGGTGGGTGCCGCACTTTCCCGAGGTGGTCCTCGCCGCACAAGCGCCCGGAGGTGAAGTCCTCAAACCGGAAGGTGTCTATTTAATCACAGGAGCTCTCGGGCGGATCGGTATGTCCTTGACCGAACATCTCGTAACTCTTGGGGCGACGGTCGTCGGGATAACCCGCCGTGCGTTGCCTGACTCTTTGGATTGGAAATCTGCTGATCTCAATGAAGATGGCTGGATGCGCCGACTGGCCGCGCTTGACAGCGCAAAGGGTCGGGTGATTCTTCGCCAAATCGACGTATCCGATTTCGACGGCCTGTCGAGCGCGCTCGACACCACGGTTCGGGAATTCGGGCGGGTCGACGGCATCTTTCACGCCGCTGGACTGACCGGTGTGAAGTTGCTTGCTGAGATGGAGGACACGACCTCTGTCAGCGAGTTCGCCTCCAAACTCGTGGGGACGCGCAACCTATACGGCGCGATCGAGCGAATGCAGTCTACCCACGCCCAATCACCCGAGTTTGTGTTCCTTTTCTCGTCCCTTGCATCCATCCTCGGCGGACCGGCGATGGCCGCTTGTACGGCGGCGAACAGGTTCATGGACGCGTTTGCACGCCAGGTGCAAGGAAAACTCGGCGTCCGGTGGATCAATTCCAACTGGGATGACTGGGATTTTTCCTACGAGTGGCAGGTGACTGCCGCGTACGAGACATCTGAGCCCAAGCATTTGGCACTCAGTCCCGACGAGGGGATCGACATCATCAAGCGCATACTGGCAACCGTTGACAACGGCCAGGTGATCGTGGCGGCGCGACCCTTGTCTCCACGTTTAAGGCAATGGGCCGATCAGGTCCGGACAATCACGAGCGACGAGCCGGACGGCGAGAAAACATCTCCGTCCGAAGAAGCCGGAAAAAATATGGACAGCGTGCTAAGCGACGGTGATCTCAGGAATGTCTTCCTCGAGGAAGTTAAGTCTCTCCTGAATGTCACGGAAATAGGATTGGACGACAACTTCTTCGACATAGGCGGAGACAGCCTTCTCGCCGCCGCACTTCATCTTCGTTTGAAGAATAGCGATCGCTGGAGGCCGCCTCGATTGGATGAGATCTTCAAGGCAGCAACGTTCGGCGATCTCTACGAACGGATCTGCCAGACGTAATGCACACCGGTCGCCATAGCCGTAGCAGAAAGAGAGGGAGCATACCTGCAACGCTATTCATCCCATCCGGCACGACGATGCGGACGGCCGATCAATCTTATCGGTTGGAACGACTGACATTCCGGCCAGCTTCAGTATGTGGCACAACGATACTGTGCCCACGGCGAGCTACGGTCAGATCAGTCACGACCCGTTCAGACTCGATATTGCGCTCAAGCCGAAAGCGACCGGCCACGCCTCACTACGGTGGCTATCGAATGGTGGGACGGCCACGGTCCTCGTCGGTTCACCGCTCTGATGGCCGCTGTCAAGGTTTGGAACACAGGAGGTCGACCGATCCGAGGAACGGCTGATCATTCTGATAGTCGCGCATGGGTGGAGGCGGAACTGAAGGACGTCGGTGATCAAGCTCTGATGCGCGGGTTGGCTACCGCATTCCCGATTGTGCGTCCGGGGCTGTTCCTATCTTACTGCGGGCGTCGGTCGATTTGCCGGCCACAAAGCGTCTGACGGGCATTCCCCTGCCGGGTCCCGCCTCCGCCCATGCACGAGATGAAAGCCATCGCAGCGGTCTACGACCTGATCGCCTGCGCCTCCCGTGCAACGGCCCACATGAAGCCGGCCAGTTCACGGGCGATCGCCGTGCAGACCATCGTTGTCCTCTTGCCGGGTCCGCTCAACATTCGATAGCGGGCGGTCAGCCGTGTTTGAGCCTTCCATGCGATCTCGCGCACCTTCGGTGGTGCTTGTTCCAGCCGGTACAGCTTCGTCTTGCCGACTTTGGGCGGATGCCGGTAGGTCCATGCGCTCTCGACCAGCATATGGCGAACGCGGCCGTTGCCCGCTTTGGTGATGCCGCCCCGTCTGACTGTCTCGCCGAAGCGCAATCTGATGCGCCGGATGATCGAACGGTTGCTCCTGCAGCCAGCGCAGATAGCGCATCGTCCAACCCTTCTTACGGGGGTAGATACGCCCGTGCTTGAGCATGAAGGCGCTCACGTGCTGCCGGTGAACGCGAAGCGTCTCGACCGCGGCCGCCCGTGCGCGAACGAGATCCCGCATGGCTTCGTGACCTTCATCAGGAACCCAAACCGCGGTCAGTTCGCCGGCGCGCAGCAGCCGAGCCAAAGCAAGAGCATCTCGGCGGTTCGTCTTCACCCGATCACCGGGCTTCCTTGGGATCACCGATGGGGCGACAACCATGCATTCATGGCCGAGCGATCGGATCAGCCGATAGAGACCATAGCCGGTCGGGCCGGCCTCGTAGCAGAAATACACCCGATCGAACTTGGCGGCGACCCGCTGGATGATGCGGCGCATGCTCTCATCCGATGCGTCGACCTCGCCGAAGAAGCGAACCTCTCCCTCCCGGCCAGCCTCCGAAATCGCGATGGCGTTCCTCAGCTTTGCAACATCGATTCCTACAAATGCTTCCCTATAATCTGACACGGCTCGTCCTCCTGTGATGAGGATCGGCTCGGTCCGCCCGAGCAACCCTCGGACGCGCAGTGTAGGGCGAGCCACCTCACCGACAGAGGCGGACATACGGTCTTACAACTGATGGGCGCCCGAAGGCTGAGGATCGATGGGACGTGAACGTTCCCTATCGCAACCGGTCCCGACACCCAGCTTCGTGGCCGCGATCCTGATGCATGTCGGCCTTGAGGCAAGGGCGGGCTGCGCGCGCCTAGCTTGGATCATCAGTCGGTGGAAACGATCAGAGCACCGCGATCCATGGTGGTTTAAATGTTTAGTCCCGGCATTTGATGGATTGAATCTAGACTAGAGGGCTCGATGGTCCATTGTTTGCAGATGAACTCAAGGCCCCTCAGGGTCCGCGCCCAAAATTGTAAGCTGCGACGAAGTCTGCGAGGTGGCGTTGGAACTGGTCGTGAGTTTCGTAGTGGTAGCGCTTGACGGTGGCGTCCTTAATCGTGCGGTTCATCCGCTCGACCTGTCCGTTGGTCTTTGGTGCCTATTCGTCCCTGCTGTTCTTGTTTTGGAAGGCCTTATGGTGAGCCCATGCGGGACGTGGGGCACCGGGAGCACGAAGGTGCAGGCAGGCCGTCAATAGACCGTGGGCTGAGAGCCCGAGCTCGTTACATGGCCGCCCCTCGCGACTTTCCCGGATGCGCTGCGAGCGCGGATCAGTAGATGTCGT
>NZ_JAMYSZ010000044.1:0-39217 GCF_040322215.1 Mesorhizobium sp. M0184 | reverse complement strand
CACAAGGTGTCCACCTATTTTGGTGGACACCTCATGCATCAGAGCACTCAACAGCAAAAGGTGCGGGGAAATTCGCGCTTACGTTTAAGGGGTGATTTTCGTCCAAACGGTTCGAATGGGCGGTCGTCCGCCAGCAACTTCTCCTTGCTAAGTAATCCGGCATCCTCGAAGGCCTCGCGCCAGTTCGAGGCGCATTCATATCCCCCTCCGCAGCAGCACGCGCAAGCATCGTCACAAGCCCCGAGCCGCTTCGCGTTCGGCGCTGTACAATTTCCGACAATGTCGGATACGCAACGTAGCAGAGTCAGATCTACCAGACTGCGTATAAATGGTTTTCTCATTTGGCACGGTACATGCACGATCATCCGCAAACATTGACCGACCAAAGAAGACGTCGCATGATCACCTCACCAAAACATACCGCCGCCGCGGAACAAATCACTTCGCCCCGAACCTTGCTTATCGTCCATCCCGTCACCACAACCGGAGCCATCCGCTTCGTCTTCGACGGCGGCACCGCGCAGGACTCTGCTGGCAAGGAGGGACTGGCCAATTTGATGACCGGCCTGTTCGACGAGGGCGCCGGCGATCTCGACAGCGATGCCTTCCAGGTGACGGTTGACCATGCCGGGGCCGAGATGAGCTTCGACGCGCAGCGCGACGGCATTTATGGCTAGATGCGCATGCTGTCCGAACGGAAGGACGCCGCCTTCGATCTGCTCAGGCTCGCGGCTAACAGCCCCCGCTTCGACCAGGAGCCGGTCGACCGTATCCGCGCCAACATTCTCGCCAGCATCATCGCCAATGAGCGCGACCCCCACGCGATCGCCGAGCTTGCATGGCGGCGCAGAATCTACGGCACGCATCCTTATTCGAGGCCGGCCGAGGGGCACCAAGGAGAGACTCGCCGGCATAACGCCGGCCGATCTAGGCACCCTCCACAAGGCCGCTTTCGCCCGTGACGGGCTGCACGTCGCGGTCGTCGGCGACATTGATGCCAAAGGCCTGAGTGAAAGGCTCCACGAGGTGGTCGGCGATTTGCCTCAGAAGCAGGCGATCGCCCCGGTGGCCGATGTCGCCCCGAGCTCGGCCGGCGTAATTGGTCGCCTACGACCCGCCGCAGACTTCGCTGCAACTGGTTTTTCCCGGCATCGGACGCAGCGACCCGGAATTCTAAGCCGCACAGCTGATAAGCAAAATACTCAGAGGCTTGCCATTTACCTCGCGTCTGTTCCAGGAAGTGCGCGAAAAGCGCGGCCTTGCTTACGGTATCCATTCCAGCCTGAAAGACCACCAGCATTCCAATGCGCTTGTCGTGACCACGGCGACGCGCGCCGACAGGGCGGCCGAGACGCTCGGGCTGATACGCCACGTGATCAGGGAGTTGGCGGAAACAGGGCCGACAGAGGCCGAGCTAAAAGCGAGCAAGAAATATCTGATCGGCACCTATGCTACCAACAATCTGGATTCCTCCAGTTCGATTGCAGCCACGCTTGTCGGGTCTTGGCATCGGCTACACCAGTGCCGCGCCGCCCTCATCGATCGACCAAGTCGAGGCAGCGGCGAAGAAGCTGCTTTCGGCCGAACCCGCCATTATGGTGGTCGGCCCGCACGTGGACGCCAAAGGATGGGCCCGGGCTCCAATTTCGCCATTCTTCTCCCCTTGTGAGGCTTTTACTGGGAGAGATCGAGCCCAAAGGGAGATTCCGATGTCTGAAGCGAGTCAGGAAAAGTTGGACGCATTCTTGGGGAAAATGGTCGGCGATCTCGGTGCGATCGCTACGGGCGCGGGAGTCTTGCTGGGCGACAGACTCGGCCTGTTCAAGGCATTGCGCGAAGGCGGCAAGATGACGGCCGCCGAACTTTCGACACGCACCGGTACCCAGGAGCGCCTTGTAAGGGAATGGCTTTCCGGGCAGGCGGCGGCGGGCTACGTCGACTACGATGAAGCCAACGACCAGTTCTATCTCAACGCCGAGCAGGAGCTGGTGTTCGCCGATGAAAATAGCCCGGCCTTCATGGCTGGCGCATTCGAGTTCCTATCCGCGCTGTGGCTCGATGAAGAAAAGGTGAGGCAAGCGTTCCAGTCCGGCAAGGGGGTTGCATGGCACGATCATAGCGCGTGTCTGTTTCGCGGCACGGAGCGGTTCTTCCGTCCAGGCTATAATGCCAATCTGATCGACTCCTGGCTGCCGGCCCTGGAGGGCGTAGTCGAGAAGCTCGAACGCGGCGTGGAGGTCGCGGATGTCGGATGCGGTCATGGCGCATCGACGGTGCTCATGGCACGTGCTTTCCCCAATTCGCGCTTCGTCGGCTTCGATTATCACGCCCCTTCGATCGAGCGCGCCCGCAAGGCCGCCGAGGAAGCCGGCGTCGGCGCCAACACGCGCTTCGAGGTCGCGGCCGCCAAGACCTATCCCGGCACCTATGACCTCGTCGCTTTTTTCGATTGCCTTCACGACATGGGCGACCCGGCGGGCGCCGCCACCCATGTCCACGGGTCGCTCAAGCCGGATGGCACGTGGATGATCGTCGAGCCGTTCGCGCATAATCATCTAGCGGCGAACCTCAATCCCGTCGGACGCGTTTACTATGCCGCTTCCACGTTCGTGTGCACGCCCGCATCCCTGTCGCAGGAAGTCGGGCTCGGGCTTGGCGCCCAGGCCGGCGAGGCGAGGCTACGCAAGGTGGTGACCGGCGGCGGCTTCAAGCGATTCCGTCGCGCCACGGAGACGCCGTTCAACATGGTGCTGGAGGCCCGTCCCTAGCGCGGCCGTCGCTAGAAATTGCAGCTCATCGCTTTATGGTGAAGATCTCGTCAAAATCAGAACTCACAGTTATCGACAAATTTTCAGAGGCGTCACTCCCCCTGACATCAGATTGGAGTTGTTAGAAGCCAACAGTAGTTGAAGGCACACGCAGCCAAGCTCGTCGCCTAGACTAGTTCGGTGCTCTCAGAGAAGCCAACCGTACTCCGCTCAAACGCGCAGTCTCTCCACCTGAACTTGGGCGACTTCGGCGGCGTCGGCGACAAACGCGAAAAGCGCCAGGAGCGGCACTGCGACCAATGGCGCTTTCATAAACCTCGAAGGCGCTTTCAATCCTGGCGATGCGTTCCGTCAGTGTCATCTGAATAGACTGATGCTAATCACAGCTTCACGCAGCCTTGCGACGCAACGCCGTTTGGTGTCCCAACCATTGGTGAATTTCGGCGGCGATGCGCTCGGTATGTGCGGTGACTTCGGGAATTCCCATCAATTCGCCGACGCTGCCGCGCGCCAACGGTCCGCTGACGAAGATATTGTCGGTCGGGCGTGCTTTCCCCAATTCGCGCTTCGTCGGCTTCGATTATCACGCCCCTTCGATCGAGCGCGCCCGCAAGGCCGCCGAGGAAGCCGGCGTCGGCGCCAACACGCGCTTCGAGGTCGCGGCCGCCAAGACCTATCCCGGCACCTATGACCTCGTCGCTTTTTTCGATTGCCTTCACGACATGGGCGACCCGGCGGGCGCCGCCACCCATGTCCACGGGTCGCTCAAGCCGGATGGCACGTGGATGATCGTCGAGCCGTTCGCGCATAATCATCTAGCGGCGAACCTCAATCCCGTCGGACGCGTTTACTATGCCGCTTCCACGTTCGTGTGCACGCCCGCATCCCTGTCGCAGGAAGTCGGGCTCGGGCTTGGCGCCCAGGCCGGCGAGGCGAGGCTACGCAAGGTGGTGACCGGCGGCGGCTTCAAGCGATTCCGTCGCGCCACGGAGACGCCGTTCAACATGGTGCTGGAGGCCCGTCCCTAGCGCGGCCGTCGCTAGAAATTGCAGCTCATCGCTTTATGGTGAAGATCTCGTCAAAATCAGAACTCACAGTTATCGACAAATTTTCAGAGGCGTCACTCCCC
The DNA here is from genome assembly GCF_040322215.1 of Mesorhizobium sp. M0184. NCBI lineage: Bacteria > Pseudomonadati > Pseudomonadota > Alphaproteobacteria > Hyphomicrobiales > Phyllobacteriaceae > Mesorhizobium > Mesorhizobium sp. M0184. The sequence continues at coordinate 35,320 of NZ_JAMYSZ010000044.1, read as the reverse complement.
CTGACATCAGATTGGAGTTGTTAGAAGCCAACAGTAGTTGAAGGCACACGCAGCCAAGCTCGTCGCCTAGACTAGTTCGGTGCTCTCAGAGAAGCCAACCGTACTCCGCTCAAACGCGCAGTCTCTCCACCTGAACTTGGGCGACTTCGGCGGCGTCGGCGACAAACGCGAAAAGCGCCAGGAGCGGCACTGCGACCAATGGCGCTTTCATAAACCTCGAAGGCGCTTTCAATCCTGGCGATGCGTTCCGTCAGTGTCATCTGAATAGACTGATGCTAATCACAGCTTCACGCAGCCTTGCGACGCAACGCCGTTTGGTGTCCCAACCATTGGTGAATTTCGGCGGCGATGCGCTCGGTATGTGCGGTGACTTCGGGAATTCCCATCAATTCGCCGACGCTGCCGCGCGCCAACGGTCCGCTGACGAAGATATTGTCGGTCGGGCGCCCGGATGCACCGACTGCACGGCCTTGGCTGTCGGTCTCCAAGCCGAGACCAATCGAGTCAAGCCGGACCAAGCCCAACTGTCCGAGCGCGGCAATCGCCGTGTTGGTCCTGAAGAGATCGGCATGTGCCGGACCTGTCGTCACGATCACTCTATCGAAAGCCTCGACAACGAAGCTGCGTTCGCCACGCAGCCGCTGGGCAATGCGAATGCGCCCGTCGACCACCTCGGCGTCGGCAATCGATGCCGCGCGATAGGCAAGCTTGCCCTCGGCGACGCGTCGATCGAGCACGTCCGCAACTTGCGGCGCGAGGCGGAAGCGATGCACGTCCCAGAGCGCACGAAGATTGCGCGCCACACGTCGCTGCTCGGCCAGCGGCAAGGCCTGCCAGATGGTTTGTCCCTGACGTCGGACGGCATCGAGCACCGGATGCCAGTCTTCGCCCCGACGCTTGGCATCACGGATCGTTACCCGAATGCGCCTGAATAGTGCCGTTGCGCTGCGTGAAGGAAGGGTCGTGAAATCACCAATTGGATCGGCCAGCATCGCGGCTTGGCTGCGCGAGCGATAGCCGTGGCGTGACAGCGCGACGATGTGGCCACGATGCCCCTTGCGGTCGAGCGTCGCAATCACGTCCGCCGACGTCAGTCCGGTGCCAACGACCAGGACACGGTCGTCGCGGCCGATCGCTTCCAGCCTCTCGAGATCATAGGGATTGGCCACCAGCCCGGCTGTGCCAGCCACGGACTTCAGGGGCATCGGCAAAGCCGGCGGCGGATGCGTCGTCGCAATCACCACGGCGTCGGCAGCGAGCGTCCCGCCATCAGCGAGGATCAGACGGTAGCCCTCGCCCGTGCGCTCGACCGATGCGACGGCGGACCTGACATGGCGGATCGTTTTGCTGAGAAGGAAGGGCCGGAGATGAGATTCGACATAGCCGCCGAAAACACGGCGCTGCGGGTAGATCGCGCCGTTGGCGGCAATAGCCTCGACATCCCCCACAATAGCGCTGCTCTGCTGCAGCCAGTCGGCGAAGTGGCTATCCTGGCCGGAGATCAGCGTCATCCTCGAGGCCGGCACATTGATGCGGTGTGAAGGATCGGCCGTGGAATAAGCCAGACCATAGCCGAGCCCCTCGCGAGGCTCGACGACCACGATATCGGATGCACCGGCCGGGAGCAGCCGCGCCAGATGAAACGCAGTCGCCGCACCTGAAAAGCCGCCGCCGACAATCGCTATGATCGGTTCGCTGGCGCTCAAGACTGGCTCGCGCGCAGCGACGACGGGCGATGGTCGCCGGCCACCGTTTCGCCGAAGGGGCCCATGTTAACCGCCGTCGGCCGCGTCGAGATTTCGTGATCGAGCGGCAACAGCGGCAGCACCAGTTCGCCGAAGCGATAGGCTTCCTCCAGATGCGGATAGCCGGACAGGATGAAGGTATCGATGCCGATGCGCCGGTATTCGTCGATGCGCTCCGCCACCGTCGCCGCATCGCCGACCAGAGCGGTGCCGGCGCCGCCGCGCACCAGGCCGACACCGGCCCACAGATTCGGACTGATTTCGAGTTTGTCGCGACGGCCGCCATGCAGCCGGCTCATGCGCGACTGGCCGACGGAATCCATGCGCGCGAAAACCTTCTGCGCCTCGGCGATCGTCTTGTCGTCCAGGCGGCTGATCAGGCGGTCGGCATCGGCCCAGGCTTCGTCATTGGTTTCGCGAACGATGACATGCAGCCTGATGCCGAAACTCACCTGGCGTCCGGCCTTCTCGGCAAGGCCGCGCACATGGTCGACCTTGGCGGCGACGTCAGCCGGCGGTTCGCCCCAGGTGAGGTATTTGTCGATCTGCTCGGCGGCGACCGCATTGGCCGCCTCCGACGAGCCACCGAAATACAGCGGCGGATGCGGGGTCTGCACAGGCGGGAACAGCAGCCTTCCGTCCTCGATGCGGAAGTGCTTGCCTTCGAAGGCAATGGTCTCGCCGCTGAGCACGGCCTTGTAGATATCGAGAAAATCCCGCGTCACCTCATAGCGCTCGTCATGGCTGAGGAAGATGCCGTCGCCCTTGTTCTCGACCGGGTCACCGCCGGTGACCACGTTGATAAGCAGGCGCCCGCCGGAAATGCGGTCGAGCGTCGAGGTCATCCGCGCGGCAAGCGTCGGCGATTGCAGGCCCGGCCGCACCGCAACGAGGAAGCGGAGCCGCTGCGTCAACGGCGCCAGCGCCGACGCCACGACCCAGCTGTCCTCGCAGCTTCGGCCGGTCGGCAGCAGCGCGCCGTAATAGCCGATGGCGTCGGCGGCCTTGGCGACCTGGGTCAGATAGGGCAGGTCGACCGCCCTGCCCCCCTCGGAGGTGCCGAGATAGCGGCTGTCGCCATGGGTCGGGAGAAACCACAGGACCTTGATCCTGTCGGGGATGGCAGTGCTCATGAACAGTCCTTTGTGACTTTACGGCGTTCTCGCTCAGCTCCAGGCGTGGAGCGGCGGATTGACGTCGTTCAGGTAATAGTTGCCGAGGATCGCGTATTTCCAGCGCACCGGATCGTGCAGCGTGTGGGTTCGGGCGTTGCGCCAGTGCCGGTCGAGATTGTGCTCGGCCAGTGTGGATCGCGTGCCGGCGAGTTCGAACAGTTTGTTGGTGGCGTTGATGGCGATCTCGGTGGTGAGGATCTTGGATTCGGCAACCGCGATCTGCGCTTCCGCGACGGTCTTATCGTTCGGATCGGCCACGGCGCGGTCGACCGCCAGCCCTGCCTTGTCCAGAACGGCCTGCGCCGCATTGGCCCGCAGGCGAAGGTCACCGACGGCCTGGATAGTGTAGGGATCCTGCCAGGCATGATCGACGCCGCTGTCGATCCACGCGCGCGACTTGGTGCGCACGAAGCTGACGGTTTCGTCGATCGCCGCGTTGGCGATGCCGAGATCGACAGCAGCCTGGATGATCTGGAAGATGGCGCCGTCGGCCGTCGCCCGGTCATAGCCCTTGTAGCCGGGGACGAGATGCGTCTTCGGCACTTTCACATTGTCGAGCAGGACTGTGCCGGACAGCGTCGTCTTCTGGCCGAAGCTCGACCAGTCGTCGATGACCGTCAGTCCGGGCGCGCCGCGATCGGCGATGGCATACCAGGCCCGGCCCTCGTCATCGAGCGCCACGATCGGCACCAGATGGGCGAGCAGCGCGCCGCTTGAATAGAATTTCTGGCCATTGACCACGACGTGGTCGCCAGCGTCGACGAATTTGGTCTCAAAATCGGCCGCCCGCTTGGAGCCGAATTCCGAGAACGCGTTGCCGAACCGCGTGCCGGACAGAACTTCGGCGAAGAGCAACTGCTTCTGGGCCTCGTCAGAGACGGTGCGGATGGCGGCGACGACGCCGAGATGGTTCTGCGGAATCTGGCCGAGCGACGGATCGGCCGCCGAGATGATGGTGATCACCTTCGACAGCGTCACATAGGAGAGTTCCGGTCCGCCATAGGCCTTCGGCACGTTGATCGACCACAGGCCGCTCTGCGAAAACGCATCGAGCTCTTCCTTCGGCCAGATGCGCTCGCGGTCCCGCCTGGAGGCGTCCTTGGCGAAGTCTGCGGCCAGTTTTTCCGCCACAGCGATCGCCTCGGCATCGGTCTTGATGACATGCGCTCTGGCCGACGGACGCTCGACCGGAGGGACGGCGCTGCGAGTATCGGACGGCTGCTTCGATTGGATGGTCATGCTGCGGTCTCCTGGGGAAAATGTTGCGATGGAAGCGGCGTGCCGCCGAGATAGTAGGTCTTGATGTCGTCGCGCTGGCGCAGGTCGGCGGCCGACCCTTCCAGCACGCTCTTTCCGTTTTCGAGCACGGTGGCGCGGTCGGCATATTTCAGCGCCACTGCCGAATTCTGCTCGGCGACAAGGATCGAAAGATCTTCGTCCCGATTGAGCCGCTTCAAAGCGCTAAAAATCTCGTCGACGATCAGCGGCGCCAGCCCCATCGAAGGCTCGTCCAGCACGAACAGTTTCGGCCGCGACATCAGACCGCGGCCGATCGCCGTCATCTGCTGCTCGCCGCCGGAGGTGAGGCCGGACCGGGTTCGCCGCTTCTCGGCGAGCCTGGGGAAAAGCGCATAGACGCGGTCGAGGTCGGCCTTGACGCCGGTGCGGGAGGACGAACGCCCGAGCGCGCCGGTCAGAAGGTTCTCCTCGACCGTCAGCGAGCGGAAGCAGTGTCGGCCCTCGAGGACCTGGACCAGACCCTTGCGGACGAGGTGAGAGGGGCTTGCCCTGGAGACATCCTCGCCGTCGAAAGTGATCCGGCCAGCGGTAACGGTGCCGCGCTCGGCCGGGAGGAGATTGGATATGGCGCGTAGCAGCGTCGTCTTGCCGGCGCCGTTGGAGCCGAGCAGTGCGACGATCTCGCCTTTACCGACCGACAGGTCGACACCGTGCAGGGCGGCGATGGCGCCGTTGTAGACGGCCTCCACGCGACTTACCGACAGGATCGGATTTTCCGGGCTGGACATCGATGACTCCGCAATAGGCAGGAAATCGCAGCCGGCCCGTGGGCCGGCCGCGAGTTGTTGGACTTCAGTTGCTGACCACTGCTTCGGCGTCTTCGGCCGTGCGGATCTTGATGCCCTTTTCCTTGGCATAGGCCTCGGACGACTTCTCGATGATCGGACGCAGCAGCTTCCAGTCGGGCGCAATCCAGTCGGAGACGACGTTCCACTTCTTGCCGTCCCACTGCTGGAAGGTCACGTAGCCGTCACCTTCGTGATTGTCCCAGGAGACGTTGATCGAGTGGAACAGGTCCTTGGCGCCCAGCGCCTCGACGCGTGCCGGATCGAGCTTGAGATGCTCGAAGCCCCAGCGGACTTCGTCGCCGGTGAGCGTGCGGTTGCCGAACTTGGTCTGCGCGATGCGGACCGCCTCGACATTGAGGATGCCGTTGACGATGCCGAGATTGTGGTAGACCGAGCCGATACGGCTCTTTTCCTCGAGATTGCCTTTGCCGGCGCCGTAGACCGTTTTGACGATCTCCTGGACCACCGGATACTGCTCGCCTGACGCCTGGGTGGTGATGGCCGTATAGCCCTTGGCGGCATCGCCCGCGGGGATCACATCCTCTTCCGAATTCGACCAGACATTGCCGACGATGTGATCGGCCGGGAAGCCGGTCTTCTGCGCGGTCTTGAGCGCAACCGGGTTCATCACGCCCCAGCCGCGCAGCACCACATAGTCGGGATGCTCGCGACGGATCGTCAGCCACTGCGCCTGCTGCTCGTTGCCTGGATGCGGAACCTCGATCTGCGACAGCTCGAAGCCGTATTTCTGCGACAGCAGCTCATAGATCGGAATCGTCTCCTTGCCATAGGGCGAGCCGTGATAGAGCACGACGATCTTCTTGCCCTTGAGCTTGTCGAGGCCACCTTCCTTGGAGGCGATATAGTTCACGATGCCCGAGGTCTCGCTGTACGGATTGAGCAGCAGCGGGAAGACGTAAGGGAACACGCGTCCGTCCGTGGTGTCGGTGCGGCCGTGGTTGATGGTGATCAGCGGCACCTTGTCATCGGTGATGCGGTCGATCATGGCATAGGCGATGCCGACCGAAAGCGGGTTCCAGGCGGCGATGCCGGGATTGCTCTTCAATCGTTCATAGACCTCGACGCCCTTCTCGACCTCATACTGCGTCTCGCCCTCGCTCCAGGTCAGCTTGACGCCGTTGACGCCGCCGTCGCGGATGTTGATCAGGTTGAGATAGTCGATGAAGCCGCCGAAGAAGCCGGTGCCGCCGGCGGCATAAGGGCCGACGCGGTAGCTCTGCAGGGGAAAATACTGCTCGTCGGCGTGGACCGCCGTCGCGCCGAGGACGAAGGCCGTGGCGATCGCCGCTTTCTTGAGGTGACTGAAGAAGGTCATGGATTGCGTCTCCTGAGGTTGTGGTCCGTGAGAGGATGTCGAGCGGCGCTCAGCTGGACCTTGAGCCGATCCGTCGTTTCAGGCGGTCGAAGAGGGCCGACAGCCCGTTCGGTTCCGCGATGAGGAAGATGATGATGAGCGCGCCGAGCACGATGCGCTGGCTCATGTCGAGAACACCCGAATCGAACAGTCCGCCAAACAGGAAGGCGCCAAGCCGCGACAGGATGAGCGGAAAGACGACGATGAACGCCGCTCCCAGAAAGGCGCCGCGTATCGAGGCCAGCCCGCCGATGATGATGATGAACAGGATCTGGAACGAGCGGTCGAGATTGAAGCCGGCCGGCTCGACGGTGCGCAGATAGGTGAAGGCCCACAGCACCCCGGCGACGCCGATGATGAAGGACGAGATGGCGAACGCGAGCAGCTTGGTCTTCAGCACAGGGACGCCGATCACCCGCGCGGCGGTTTCGTTGTCGCGCACGGCGATGAAATTGCGGCCGGTCGCGCTGTTGACCAGGCGCCAGACGAGCGCCGTGAGCACGATGACCGTGGTCACCGAGAGCAGGTAGCGGCCCGTCGCCCTGTCGAGCGAGAAGCCCGCAACGGCAAGGTGCGGCGCCGAGATTACCCCGGAAGGGTTGTCGTTGGAGAACCAGCCGAACTTGGTCAGCGCCCACTGCACGAAGAACTGGGCGGCGAGCGTCGAGACGGCGAGATAGAAGCCGCGCAGGCGCAGGCTCGGCAATCCGAACACGACGCCGATGCCGGCGGCCGAAATCCCGGCCAGGATCATGGTCGCAGCCAGCGGCAGTCCTTCGACCCGAAGGTTGAAATTGTAGGCGGCGAAAGCGCCGACCGCCATGAAGGCGGAGGAGCCCAGCGAAAGCTGGCCGCAATAGCCGGTCAAAAGGTTGAGGCCGACCGCCGCCAGGCTGAGCGCAAGGAACGGCAGCAGGATCGCCTCGACGAGATAGCTCGACGCATAGGCGGGGATCAGGCCGTAGGCCACGGCAATCAGGGCGACGGGCAGAGCTAACCTCTGCCAGTCGATGGGAAGCCTTGCGGCATCGAGCGCTTGCACGGCCATCGGTCAGACCCTTTCGACAGTCTTCTGGCCAAACAGGCCGGAGGGGCGCACCAGCAGGACGACCAGCGCCAGCGCATAGGCGAACCAGCCTTCGATGCCGCCACCGACAAAGGGTCCGAGGTAGACCTCGGCGAGCTTCTCGCTGGCGCCGATGATGAGGCCGCCGACGATGGCGCCGAGGATGGAATCGAAGCCGCCAAGCACCAATACCGGCAGCGCCTTCAGCACGATCAGCGACAGCGAGAACTGGACGCCGAGGCGCGCGCCCCACAAAAGTCCCGCGACCAGTGCCACGAACCCCGCGGCCGTCCACACCGTCCCCCAGATCCGGGGCAGCCGCAGCCCGACGGCGAGCGCCGCGAACTGGTCGTCTGCGACGGCGCGAAATGCCAGCCCGATCCGGGTCCAATAGAAGAATGCGCTCAAGCCGGCGACCATCGCCGCGGCAATGCCTGCAGCAAGAAGATCGAACGACGATATCAGGATGCCGCCGACCTCGAACGGCGTGTCGTCGATGCCGAGATCGAGCCCGTGCACCTGCGTGCCCCACACCAACTGGGCAGCGCCTTCAATGATGTAAGACAGGCCAAGCGTGGCCATGAACAGCGTCATCGGCGAGCGATTGACCAGCGGCCTCAGCACAGTTCGCTCGATGGTGAAGCCCAGCGCAACCATGACCGCGAGGGTAATGAGCAGCGAAAGCGCAAACGGGATGCCGCGTTCGACAAGGCTGACAAAGGTGAGTGCGGCGAACAGCACCATCGACCCTTGCGCGAAGTTCAGCACGCCCGACGTCTTGTAGATCAGCACGAAACCGATGGCGACGAGCGAATACATGACGCCTGAGAGCAAGCCACCGACCAGCACCTCGATGACGAAGAGGAAATCATAGTAGCTCATCAGATGCCCTCGCCATGTTCGCCTTCGGCGGTGCCGATATAGGCCCGGATCACCGCCGGATTGGCCCTGACCTCGGCCGGTGTCCCGTCGGCGATCTTGCGGCCGTAGTCGAGCACGGCGACGCGGTCGGAGAGCCCCATGACCACGCCGATGTCGTGTTCGATGAGGATGATGGTGACGTCGTGCCGGTCGCGCGCTGCGCGCACGAAACCGGCCATCTCGGCCTTCTCGGTCGCCGTCATGCCGGCCATCGGCTCGTCGAGCAGCAGGATCTTCGGCTCGGCGACAAGCGCGCGCGCCAGTTCGACCCGCTTCTGCAGGCCGTAGGGCAGCGTTGCGACCAGGCGATCGGCGACGGCCTCGAGATGCAGGAAGGCGATTGTCTGGTCGACCTTTTCAGCGATCGCGGCATCTTCGCGCCGGGCGCGCGGTAGACCGGCGATATGTTCGACGAAGCTGGCGCGCCGGGTGTGGACGCGGCTCGACGCGATGTTGTCGCTCACTGAAAGCCCACCGAACAGTGCCAGGTTCTGGAAGGTGCGCGCGACGCCGAGCCGTGCCAGACGGCTTGCCGACACCCGGGAGAAGGACTGGCCATCGATCGCGATCTTGCCCTGATCGGCGTGATAGAGGCCGCTGATGATGTTGATCAGCGAGGATTTGCCGGCGCCATTGGGACCGATCACCGCGCGGATCTCGCGGCTTTTGACCTCGAGGTCGACATCCCGCAATGCCATGACGCCACCAAAAGAAATGCTGATCCCGCCCAGCGCCAGGATCGCATCAGCCTTTGGCGACAGGCGCGCCGGGCGCGTGTCCTCGACGGGACCAGCACCAGCAAGAATCCCGGAGATTTCGGGCGCGCGCTCGTATGCGGCGGCTCCCAGCGAAGCACCAATCATGAAACGTCCCTGATTTTGAAGGCGTGCGGGCGGCGGCCTGGAGGCCGCGCGTGTCCTATTCCGCGGCGACGAGCTCCCTGTCGCGCGCCGCTTCCAGTTCGCGCACCAGAGGGATGACGCGCTTGCCGAAGAACTCCACCTCTTCCTGGAAATGCAGGAAGCCGAGCAGTATCAGATCCGCGCCGGCATCCTTCAGCTTGAGGATGCGTTCGGCAATCTGTTCCGGCGTGCCGATGAGATTGCTGCGGAAGCCGTCATTGTATTGGACAAGATCCTCGAACGAGGATTTCGCCCAGTTACCCTCGCCTTCCGGCGAGGCCTTGCCGGCGTTCTTGACCTGATCGGCGAAACCCTGCACCGCCTCCGGATTGGCCTTGGCGATGATCTCGTCGAGCACGGTGCGCGCTTCTGCCTCGGTTTCGCGAGCGATGGCAAAGGCGTTGACGCCGATCTTGACCTTGTGGCCATTGGCCTTCGCCTTGGTCTTGATGTCGTCAACCTGCTTCTTGATCTCTTCCGGCGTGTTGCCGTTGGTGAAATACCAGTCGGAAACCCGCGCAGCCATGTCGCGCGCCGCGCGTGATGAGCCGCCCTGGAAGATCTCCGGCTGCGGATCGATCGGCTTCGGCTTCATCGAGTAGTTGGTAAAGCGATAGAAGTCGCCCTTCAGAGTGAAATTGTCCTCGGTCCAGATGCCGCGCAGCGCACGGATGAATTCCTCCGAACGGCGATAGCGCTCGTCATGGTCGAGCCACAGCTCGCCGATGGCGGCGAACTCACCGCGGAACCACCCGCTGACGACATTGACGGCGACACGGCCATTGGTCAGGTGGTTGATGGTGGCTATCTGCTTGGCCGCCAGCGCTGGATTCCATGGGCCGGGCAGGATCGCCGCGATGACTTTCAGCGTTGTGGTCGCCGCAAGCAAGGCATGGCTGAACGATACGGATTCGTGCTGGTTGTCGGCGCCATAGCCGGCCGTGAAGCGTATTTGGCTCAGCGCGTAGTCGAAGCCGTTGGCCTCGGCGATCTGGGCAAGCTTGCGGTTATAGTCGATGTCCCAGCCGGTCCGCTGCTCGATGTTGGAGATGACCAGGCCGCCCGAGACGTTCGGGACCCAGTAGGCGAATTTCACGTCGTCGGAATTCGAGGTCATTTCGTTCGTTTCCCCTTTTGATTGGCTTCAACCGACGCGCGTGGCGACGGCAGTGTTTGCATCACTGGAATTAAGCAAGGAAATCGCTTCGGTAGCGGCCCGTGAGATGCGCTCGATAATCGCCGCGCCGACGATCTTGGCATCGACGAAATCGTCGGGCGCGCCGTAGACGCCGGTCGGGACCGTGACGGCCCCGAAAAAACCGAACAATGGCCGGAGCTGATGTTCGAGAACCAGGCCATGGTATGGACTTCCGCCTGTCGCCGCGAGAAGCACGGTCTTGCCGGCCAGCGCGCGATAGTCGACGAGGTCAAACAGGTGCTTGAGGGCGCCGGTGTAGGAAGCCCGATAGACAGGCGTTCCGACCACGAGCAGGTCGGCCTTCTCTACACGCTGGATGATCGCTTCGCCGGACGCGCCGAGCGCGCCACGGGACAGCCCGGCGAAAAGCGAAGGCGCCGCCTCGGTGATTTCGATCAGGCCGGTGTCCGCCGGGGTGCGCTGCGCGATCGCCTTGACCAGTGCGCTCACCACCGCAGTCGTGCGCGATGGCGTGCTTACGCCACCCGATATGCCGAGAACCGAAATTCTTGCCACTTCGTCGATCTCCTGTTCCACCAAGGGGATGGCCGCTTACCAAGTCGGGATCGGACGATATTCGACGAAATCTATAGAGATAAGGAATTATCTTCCGATTTTCCCGGACCGGTGAGAAAATCGGCGTGCTGACGCGTCATTAGCATTAGCTATAACATCCGATTGGCGGCAAACCGCGAGGGCAGACCGGCCAGGCTTGATCGTGGCGATCGGCGCTCCGTTGCCCGGTGCGGCCCGCGCCGCAGATTGTCACCACCGGCACGTCGCGCTTTTGGTCGTTGATCGGCGTCGCCGCCGTGATAGCTGCCGTTGAATCGGGCCCCGAACTGCCGCTCGGCGCCGAAACGCCCGCTCACATCGAGATGCCCGCCGCCCTGGGGGCTCGACCGTGTCAGATCGACCTCGGCCCGCGCGCTGGGGATGATATTGGTCGTACCCCCCGAGACTGCTGTTCGGCGCGATGCCATAAAGGAGCGCCACCGGTCCTTTGAGAACCTCGATCGCTCGATATAATCGGTGAACAAGCGATAGGTCGGCGCGACCCCGAACACACCATCGAACGCGACCTCGCCAAAATTTCCTTCATTGATCGGAAAGCCGCGAATGTAGAAGGAATCCAATATCCCGCCGGTTGAATGGGTGCTCCGTACCAAGGATCATTGATCATCACGTCGTCCACCCTGCGTGCGCCCTGATCCTCGATCGTTTGCGCCGTGTAGCTGCCTAGGTTGAACGGCGTATCCATGATGTCGCGATTGCCGAGCAGGCCCAGGCGCCCGCCTCGCGCGACTTGTCCGCCCGGATACGCTTCCGGCAGATTGTCGATCGTTGCGGTCAGGGGCAGGCCGCCCAGCCCCACCACCACGATGCGCTCGAGCACCGTGCCATGGAACGTTCGTTTCATTGTTGACAGGTTAGTCATGCAAGACCTCCTGACCATCCTCACCCAGCTCTCGTCAGGCAAGGCAAAACGTTCTTGGTCCTTGGCGTGAGGGGACTTGGATGAGGAAATCTGTTGGGCTGTTCGCTGCGCTGGCCGTGATGGGTCAGGACGCCGCTGCGCAGGAGTCGACGGCTGATCGTCTGATGAAACTAGACCGGGAAGACGGTTATGCCGGACTTTTCTGAAACGCCGGTGGCTGGCGCCCGAGGTCAGAACATATCGGTTTTCGCTCGCCTTCCCTCTCGGCTCACTCACTTGTGCGGCATACAATAGACGCCCTCGGATTCCATGAGTACCGCGCCGCCCTTCAACTCGCTCATTGCGCCGACCCAGGCTTCCGAATAAGTGCGGCTGGCATCCACGGCCGTCAGCCAAAGAACGCGATTGTCAGCCAGTTCGACTTTAACTTCCTGCTGCAAAGGGCTTGCCTGCACGGTCTGTTGATAGTGCCGTTTGATCCTGACATTGCTGGCCGGGAACTCAGCTTCGTTGCTGCCATAGTTCAGCACAAACCTAGTATGGTCCTCGGCCACTGTGCAACTGCCGTCACGCTCACACACGATTTTGGCGGCGGTCTTGCAGTCCCATTTCAGTGAAGCGGGCCACATCGGATTGTCCGCGCTCGATCGCGGCTTCTCGCTCTGGCTAGCCACCGCCAAGCCTGCCCATGGGCCCATTATCGCAGTCGACAGGAGCAGCGCCTTCAACACTTATTACCCTTCCCTGATCCAGTACCGTATTGCTGTCTCGAAGCTATCGCTGGCGTCGGGGTGAATGAACCGGACAGACACGCCTTGTGATCCTCATGGCGACTCATCCTGCGTGATCGCCTGGCTTATGGCATGTTGAGATTGAACCAGCTTTTCTGGCGCATGCCGTTCGCGTCGTCATACTCGATGAACCAGGGCTTTCCGCGCACCGGCCGAGAGATGGTGTAGTAGGTGGGGCCATTACCAAGGGAATGCCCTCTATCGTTGCCCGTGATCTGGATTTTTGCCGTCACCAACCTACCGTTGATTTCGATCTGGGCCTGTCGAGATCCGTTGTCATGGTCTTGGCCGAGACGACTATTCGTGAAAGTGACGGGCAGCGTGAGCCTGTCGGAGCTGATACGACAGATGTTCCGTTCTTGCATCATTCCTGGCCGATCGGAGTCGTAGCTGCCAGCTGCTTGCCAGCCAGCTGGACAATCCTCATACTTCTCGAATCTCGCGGCGCTGGAGTTGGCTTGTGGACAGGTCGGCCAGTTAAAACCCGGCGCTTTCATCGCCGCAATCAACTTGTAGGTTGGCGGGTGGCAAGAAGGAGTGCCCTGCCAGTCACCGGACAGGCAGAGGAGGACCTGACAGCCCCATTCCGATGCCTGTGATTGGGATGGAAGAGCCGCGGCGCCCGCGACGGCGGCGGCACCCACCAAGAGATATTTCAGTACGATCATAGCCTTTTCCTCGCTGCGGTTTCTGATACTTTACTATGGATCATCCGCGCGAAAAAGGACAGATCGAGAAGGCAGGTTGTGCGACTACATCGATTTATGAAACGAGACGACGCGGGCCTGGTCAACAACCCGTTGCGCGCCAACATTGCTCTGGCGCTCGAGCGGGAGAGAGCCAGACGTGGCCTATCCCACATGCACATGGCCGAGCTGTTTCGGACCGCCGAGGGCGAAAAACTGGCGTATCGAACCTACATCCAGACCGTGCGACAGAAAAACAATGTCACCCTGACCACGTTGCAAATCATGGCAAGCGGCTTGCATGTGTCAGTTGCAGACCTGCTCGCGGGCGGAAAAAAACTTACCCAATGGGCGCATCAGTTGGACGAAAATGCGATCCGCAAGCGTCTGGCGCACATCATCGACATTGAGCGAAAACGACGCACTTTGCTCCGCTATGAGATGGCCGAGCTCATCGGCGTGGCGGAGGCGACATTCATGAAATTGGAACGCGCAAGCGGCAATATCAGCGTCGACACGATTGCCGCGATCGCCAAGGCGTTGAAACTTGATCCAGCGACCTTCCTCTTTTCCGATAAGGTCCCGCCGTCAGCTGATCCACCTGTTTCTGACGCACCCGGAGGCGTAGGTTCTCATTTCAGAGTGCCGTGAACTTCCAGCGTCATCATCCGTCTAAGCTGCGCTAGACAGAATGCCTGGCAGGTTTTCGCCGTAATAGCGCATACCGGTGCAATTCAGGTGAAAATGGAGCAGAGCTGACAATTAGGCGCGCCACGTGTGTACCTTTTTTCGCCCGCGCCTGAGGAACGACTGCCATGACGTGGCGGCAGTCGAATGCACCGGAATCCTGATCTCTACGGTTGTGCCGGCACCGGGAGCGCTGTTGATGATGAGCCTTCCTTTCAGCGTCGAGACCATCTGGGAACATGCGGTCAGTCCAAGGCCAGTATGATTTCCAGCTCGCGTTGAAAAGAAAGGTGTAGTTGCCTTCACAACGATTGCAGGCGACATGCCTGCGCCGTTGTCCGCCACATCTAGTACGAGGTAATTGCGCAGGAGGAAGGGACGTCGCTTGACTGTCGCGGAGATGAGAATTGGGGCGTCTCTGGTGCCGGATAGAGCGGCAAGAGCGTTTTCTATCAGCTCATTAACGACCAACCGTAACGGCGTCGCCGGAACAGGTTGCAGACGTGCTTTAGGATCGACCAAAACTTGCACCAAACTGCTGCGATCGTGCGCGAGATCCTCGAGGAGTGGGCCGAGCGCCACGGTGCTGGAATCCTGTGGCGCATAGGCGATCTGAAGGACACTGTTGGTGATCGATTCCAGTTCAGTAGCAGCACTGCGCGCAGCCTCAAGCATTTCGCCGCTCGGTTGCTTGTCTGGTTGTGCGTGCTCAAGGAACAGCCTCAAGGCTGTAACCCGCGATCGGGTCATATGCGCAAAGAGCGAAGCGAACGAGCGCATATGCTGGTCACGGCGATTGGCCAAAGCATAGCGCTGATGGATAACGAGATAAAAGGTGGCACCCAGGCCAAGTGCGATGGCAAAGGTGAACCAGTTGCGCGAGGCCGCAATGTCGATGCTGGCGGTCTGCTGCAAGGTGGCACTGTGATCAACGGTAGAGCTGGAAATCTCGTAAATTGACTGTTCCAGCTTGGCCATGTCGGCAATGGCTTGGGTGTAGTTTGTACGCGCTGACACAAGAGGGGCAATTTTCTGTTCGAGGGTTAGGCCAATTCGGCCCAGGAGTTCGGCATCGTGGTCGGGAAAAAAGCGGTTCAGATAGGGCAGGTTTTCCAACTGCGCGACGTTGACGTTCACCAACGCCATTTGTCGATCGATGTCCGCATCAAGCTTGCCCGTCTCGTCGGCAATGCGAAGATAGCCATAGACTCGTATAAGGCGCTCGCGAATCTGTGCCGCGCGCCACTGAATCTCGAAAGTCTGATTGAGGATGGCATCCGTCTCCTGACGGTAGCGGTTCGATTGCATGAATGTCCACGCACTCAGCCCAAGCGCTGCAGCCATACCGAGATACGGCAGAACAGTGAGCAAACGGCCGTTTAAGAACTTCATTGCGTGGCGCGCAGGATGACTGGGAAAAACACCCAGATCGAGTTTCTTGCGGGAACATATGAAACAGGCAATTGGTCGAAGGGCCAAACAATGAAGATGGGGCCTTTCTCTACCATGCTGATCGGGCGGAAATCCTGGCCCGGCGGGCAATGCGAGCCGGCCTTGTCACTCTCGTTGCAACGACGTTCGATCGCCAGGATCGGATTATAAGACCGGATTTCGTCCATATGAATGTCGGAAACGAAGTTGTCATAGGCGACAACTTTGACCTCCTGCACGGCGGTGACTCCGGCCTTGGCAAGCACATTTGCAAGCAGCGGCCCACGATATTCGATTTTCTCGTTGTCGCTCGTCCAAGGCGTACGCGTGTCATAGGTCTGTTGTGGAAAGTCTGCCCGCAGCTGCTTTACTGAAAAAACGGCGACAGTCTTGCCGCTGGCGTCTTGAACCGACACTTCGTTGGGATCGAGCGGAATTTCCTCGGCGGCGCTGGCGAGCGGAAGGGCCACGGCAAATATAACGGCGAGAGCATTACGCAACATCTTCCACATCCTCGTATTCGCGGGGTCCATCGTTCTTGGCGAAGAGCACGCAAGGTCCTCGGGAGCCCCGCGGATCGTAGGCAAATCCCTTTTCTGCCAGTGCAAGCGTGATGTCTCGGATGCCGTCAAGGCCATAGAGATGGTCGTGCAGCTCAAGAAAGATGCGCTCGACCCCGGGCAGCTCGGCATCCTGCAGAAGTTCTTTCTCAGCACCTTCAATGTCCATGACGAGGGCGTTTATTCGATGATCGGTGATGAAACGATCGACGTCGGCCGAGACGATCGAAAGTTCGCGCTCGTAGGGTCCTTGGTCTTTGTCCGTGGAAGACATCCAAAGGTCGCGGCGAACGTAGAAGGTGAAGGACCGCGGCGGGCCGGCTGTGAGGATACCCTGGGAATATGTGACATTGTCGAGATCGTTCGCCGCTATCACGCGTTTCGCTAGCTCCGCCGTTGCGGGATTTGCTTCAAAAGCCCATACCTGAACGCCGGGGATTTTCGCGATCAGTGCGGTGATGATGCCGATACCCGACCCTAGCTCCAGTACGCGATCGCGCGCCTTGACCGCCCTGAAGATCCACTTCGCCTCCTTAGCCTCATAGCTCTGGCTTTGAAGCGCTCGCCAGATAACCGGCGAAACATCCTGTGGTGCGACAGGAACCTTGATTCCATGGACGATCATGGGCGCCATTGGCTCACAGCCCCCGCGGGAGCCGATGGCCTTGCCGCATGAGCTTGGCGCGAGCCTGCTTGTAGTATTTCTCGGCCGAGCCGGGCTCAATGGCAAGGCGATCGGCCATGAGAGAAAAGATCTCCGTGCGTTTCACGCCGGGTGCACGGTGCGCCATCATGTCGATGGCCTCCTGCTCGCGCGGTGTAAGGGCTGAAAATCGGTAATCGGGTTTGGTCATGACAACCCGCGAAAGGCGCAAGGAGAACCCCTTGGTGGAAATATCGTCCAGCACGTCGCTGAACACGCCGGGCGCAAGACCGGTCTTGCCGAGATAAGCGGCAGCGCCAATTTGCCGAAAGCCATCTGCCTCGCAACGGTTATCGGAACCGGTGATGACAATATGAATTGCACTGGGTGAAGCCTCGATGATCTTGTCAACGACTGCGACGCGATCCCCCTGTGAGGTGGGATCAAAGCCAGGCAAGCCAGGATCGATGACGACCAGATCAAAATAATTGTTTTGAAGCTCGGCAGTGGCGATCGTCAGCGTCTCAGCACCCAGGACGACGCATTTTTCGAAGCTCGCTTGCACTTCGTTCATCAGTGCCAGACGCATTAGTGTCTGGTCTTCGACCACCAGGGCACGAAACATCGGAAGCCAGTTCCTTTACGCAGGCGCCCCCCGCCCCTATCTCGCAGAATTCGTCGCTTCAAAAAAGGGATGGTGTCGCCCCTTTTTCCTCATTTCGAGAGGTACCAGTATGTAACCGAAGAACGCCAGGGCGATGACGATGCCTCTTCAACAGGTCTGCAGCGATGGAAAGATGGCAGCGGCTGAAGGCGTCGCGAAACTGATTGCGGAACATCGTCAAAGCGTCGCCACGCTTGAACTTATCGGCAAGCGATGGATGGGGGCCGAAGGGCCGGACGCGATCGTGCTGGGTGAGAGACTGGACGCGGCCATGGCGGAGGAGGCCGCTGTGCGAAGGCGTGCTGCCACTGCTCCAGTAGCCACTATCGCGGAAATGAAAATGAAGGCTGCTTACTTCCAACGGCTGACGGCTCATGGCTGGTGCGAGATTGATGTCGACGATTGGCGCGCGTTGCTCGGTTCCTTCACGAAACTGCAGCCCTAAGAAAAGATCGTCGAAATCCATGAGACCACGGTATTCCAGGCCGCATAGAGTCCTGCCGGCACCAATATGATCGCGATGAATGCAGCGGCTCCACCAATAGCACCGTCACCGCGTCCTTCGACGGGATAATAATATCTGTGCGCTTCATCGTCATGCTTCATTGTTGTCTCTTCGATACTTGGCTCAGCAGCAGTTGCACAGGATGCTCAAACGTCGTGCCCCACAAACCTGCACGTTTCATCTTAGCGTTGATTTCCGCGACGAGGTAGTTCTCATTGACGGCTTTGCCCTTTGCTGTCGTTGCGGCAAACGCGTATCCGGTCGCTATGAGCGCTGTGCCAACGTCGATTGTTTCGCCATTGAGCTGCGCACCGCACACGACAAAAACCGCCTTGTCGAGGGCATAGCCGATTGGCTGGCATGTAACCGCGGCGCTATCGAACAGGGCAGCCAGGTGCGCCAGCGAGGTGTTCCCGCAATCGATTTTGTTACCATTTGGCTCTTCAGCTGACGTGCCTCGAAGACATGACTGGACGCCATAGAGGCGGAAAAGGTGATCTCCGTCACGCCAGGTATCTCCGGTCAGCAGTTGAGCCGATTTCGATACCGCGAAGGGCGTTGGCACGGCAGACTCGGATGCCTCCTGGGCCTGGGCCGAAGCGCACAAACCAAATGCGGCCAGCACTGCGAAGCTCGCCTGCTTCATTCCTGGAACTGTCCACCGAGGTCGGCGGAATGCTCGAGATCGGGGCGCAGCGACTTGCCGTCCTTGTTACGTCCGATTGCCGCCATGTCGAAAAAAACCATTTCGTCATCGTCGTAGGCGACGTTGTACGGGTCGTTTGCATTGCCCGCACCCACGAGCGAGAAACATGACACCGCATCGGGTTCACCCTTCCTGCTTTGCAGCACAAGTGTTTTGCAAAGCACGACAGATGCACGATCGTTGTAGATTGCCCCTTCATAGTCCCGCGCGGCCTCCGTGCAGTCCCATTGCTGCGTCTTGTAGGTAATCTTCGGTTTTGGGCAGGCCGCGAGGCCGCGCAGTCGATACGTCACGCCGTTGATGACGCGCTCGGTCGCCGACGGCACCTTAACCGGCGAGATAAGGGCGGCCGCATCGCGCTGAAAGAGCGCGCCTTTTGCATCATAGCGTTCATAGACGAACACCTTCTCGCCCGGCTTGGCAAACTGGAGCAGGTAGTGCTCCGACGGCTGGGCAAAGGCACTCGGGGCGTCGGCGCCGGCAGCATAAGCCGCGGTGCCCTGAAGCAGCAAAACCATGCAAAGGGCCGTCTGTCTCATCGAAATCCGTCCTTGCGATTACATACAGTGTTGACACTTTACTAGGGCTGCGTGTAGCCATAGTAAAGTGTTAAATTTTGGCGACACTATGAACGCTCGATTCGCTCTCCTGCTCACCCTGTGTGGCGCCACGATGCCGTTCAATGCGCACGGCCAGGACCTGGCATCAGACCGCGTTGCCTTTGCAACACCGGCGCAAGCCGTTGCCGCGGTCGGGGCGCAAAGGCCGGGGGCGTGTACGACCGGAAATCGTGCTGAGGTCTCGCGACTTGTGCGTTCAATCGCGCAGGAGGAAGGGTTCGACGCCGATCTGGCCGAGGCAATTGCATGGGCCGAAAGCGATCTCGGCGCCAGTCAGGGTCCGTCGAAGGCCGGAGCCCTAGGGATCATGCAGCTGATGCCAGGCACGGCGGCCGATCTCGGCGTGAGCGACCGTTGCGACATAAAGGCAAATGTCCGGGCTGGCCTCCGCTATCTGAAGTCACTTTATGACGAGTTCCAGGATCCGCTGCTGATGCTGGCGGCTTACAATGCCGGGCCCAACAGAGTCTACAAGGCGCAGGGCATTCCGGTGAATCCGGAGACGGCGGAATACATCGTGAACATACTGAACCGCTGGAAGTTCGGCGGTGTCGTGAAGAAGTCTGCCCCGGCCAAATCCGAAACGCTCGCGGCCGCACCGCCAGCAAGCGAGGACGCTTGGCAGGAAGGTCATGTCATGGATTTCGGCAACTGAAAGGAGCCAAGGGTGGAATACAGGAAAGCGGGCAAATTTGCCCTGAAACTGGCCTTGGCCTCGGCGGTCGGAATAGCTCTCGCGCCAGCCACTGCGTATGCCCAGTCGGCGGCA
Organism: Mesorhizobium sp. M0184; assembly: GCF_040322215.1. Taxonomy (NCBI): domain Bacteria; kingdom Pseudomonadati; phylum Pseudomonadota; class Alphaproteobacteria; order Hyphomicrobiales; family Phyllobacteriaceae; genus Mesorhizobium; species Mesorhizobium sp. M0184. Next base: position 15,351 of record NZ_JAMYSZ010000044.1, on the reverse strand, counting down.
CCGGTCGAAAATGTGCTGGAGTGGTTCGTCGGAGTTCTGCAGGGCAACATAGCGCGTTCATTCGCCATCATCGCGGTCTGTTTTCTCGGCTTCCTCGCCATGACTGGCCGACTGGCGTGGATGATGGCCTTTTCCATCATCATTGGCATCGCTCTGATCTTCGGCGCTGCCCAGCTGGTGGATGCGGTTCGCGCGACCGCCGGAGGCAGCTGAGGCATGGATGATGAGGAAGTCTATGTCGAGCCGGTCAGTCTGCCACTAACGCGCCCCCCGATGAAATGGGGGGTGCGCTATGAGGTCTTTGCACTGAACGGGATCCTGGCGGTGATCGGCTTCATTGCCACGAGCAGCTTCATGCTCGGCATTGGCGTGTTCGGCGTGGTGCATCTGGTTAGCGCATATCTGTGCCAGCGCGACCCCTACATGTTTCATATTTACGAACGGCGCATCTCCAAACGCGGAGCGGTGGCGAACCTAACTTTTTGGGGCGCGAGGAGCTATTCCCCATGAGCCTCGATGCTGATCTTAAATTTGGCCGTGAGCGTCGGCGTGAAAAGCCCGCGGCGATGCACGTCCCCTACCTTCGCCATGTCGATGACAACCTGATCGTGACGAAGAGCGGCTTTCTGGTCGGCGTCATCCAGCTCAGTGGCCTGCCCTTCCAGACGATGGACCAGGCCGAGTTGAACAGCCGCCTGTTCAACCGCAACACCACGTTTCGCAATCTCTCGACGTCTCGCTTTGCGGTCTACACTACGATCATCCGCCGCCACGTGACGCCGGAGATCGAAGGCGATTTTGACAATCCTTTCGTGGCCGAGCTCGACGCCCGCTACATGGATGAGCTTGGGGCGAAAAACCTTTTCGTCAACGAGGCGTATCTGGCGGTCATACGCCGGCCGATGGTCGGCCGTGTCGGCTGGGTGGACAAGGCACTTAACGCGTTCCGCATCACTACCGCAGGCGAAGAAACCCGCGAAGAGGCGATGGCCGAACTGCATGACGTTCTCGACGGCGTCGTCAAGGATTTTACCGCTTATGGTGCGCGTCTTCTCGGTGTCGTGAAGCGCCGCGACAGCTTCTTTTCCGAGCCGGCGGAATTTTTGGCGAAGATCCTCGCCGGCGGCGTCGATGTGGAAATGCCTTTGCCGCGCATGAGCCTTGGCGATGTGCTGGCGACGCGGCAGCTGTTTTTCGGCAAGTCCGCGCTGGAACTTCGCGGACCGGACGCTGGCAAGCTCGGCGCCATGGTGTCGATCAAGGAATACCCACCGTTCACCGCGCCGGGCTCATTGGACGGTCTCTTGCGCCTGCCGCAGGAGTTTGTCCTGACGCAGAGTTTTGCGATCGAAGACCGTGTCACGGCGATGCGCAGGATCAACACCATCGCGAACCAGGTTGAGGGATCGGACGAGGCGGGCACGACGGTCGAGGAGTCCGTCCACGACGGCGCCGACAAGCTGGCCGGTGGCGAAGTCGTCTTCGGACAACATCACATGAGCGTCATGGCCTTGGCATCGGACATGACTGGGCTCAACCGTGCGCTATCCGACATTACGGCCGAACTTTCGCGCATGTCGATCGTGCCGGTCCGCGAGACACTGAACACGGAACTCGCCTTTTGGGCGCAGCTGCCGGGAAATTTCAGCTACATCGCGCGACGTGCGTTGATCTCGTCGCTTAACTTCGCCGGCCTTTTCTCAGGACACAATTTCCCGTCCGGCCAACGTGAGCGGCTGCATTGGAAACGCCCTATCGCTTTGCTCGAAACGACCAGCCAGACGGCCTATTACTTCAATTTCCACGTTCACGATGTCGGGCACTTCACGGTGTTCGGCCCGACTGGTTCGGGCAAGACCGTGGTGCTGTCCTTCCTGATGGCGCAGGCCATGCGCATCATGCCGAGGCCGCGATGTGTTTATTTCGACTATATGCGCGGCGCTGAGATTTTTGTTCGGGCGCTCGGCGGCCGCTACGAGGTGATGGAGCCTTCTCAGCCGACCGGGTTCGCGCCATTGCAGCTTGATGACACGGCAGAAAACCGTTCTTTCCTGGAAGATCTGCTCATCTACATTCTGACGCCGGAAGGCGGCGCGCTTGACGTGGCGGAGATGCGCGTCATCAACGCCGCCGTCGACATGATCTACAAGATTCCGCGCGAACAGCGGATCTTCGACCTGCTGCCGGAAGTGCTGCGGGGCTCGCTGATGCCCGACATGAACGATCTGGCCGCGCGGATACAGCCTTGGCTCGACCCGAAGGACAAGGGCTGGCTTTTCAACAATCCCGTCGATCTGGTGGATTTCTCGAAGCACGTTGTCGGGTTCGACATGACCAAGATCCTCGGTGACAGAAAGCTGCGCTCGGCGGCCTTGCTCTACATCTTCCACCGTCTTGAGGACGTCATTGACGGCTCGCCGATCATGCTCTTCCTCGATGAAGGCTGGAAGCTATTGGACGACGAGGTTTTCGCCGCCTTCATCAACGAGACGCTGAAAACCATTCGTCGCCGGAACGGCGTTGTTGGCTTCGGCACACAGACAGCGGAAGACGTCGTCAATTCCTCCATCTCGTCGTCACTGATCGAGCAAACGAAGACCAACATTTTCTTCCCCAACCCGAAGGCGAGCAAGGAGTCCTACATGGAGCGCTTCTCGCTGACGGCGAAGGAATTCGAGTTCGTGCGCCGCACCGCGAAGGAAACACGCACCTTCCTCGTCAAGCACGACAGCGACTCGATCGTCGCCAAGCTCGATTTGTCGGCGATGCCCGATCTCATCAAGGTCTTGTCCTCGAACGAAGCCAACAGCAAGGAATGCGCACGGCTCCGGGAGACCTTCGGCGACGAGCCGGAGATGTGGCTGCCATACTTCTGCGGATGGGAGAACGAGCATGACGAAGCGGCTTAGCAGCGCTTGTCTGGCCGTGGCTCTAGCGACAGCGGAAAGCATGAGCGTGGCTGTCGCGCAAATCGCGGTCATCGACGATTTGAACCTCGACAAGCGGCAAGAGGACGAGCAGCACAGTGCGAAGTCGGATGCGGCCAAGAGGGACGAAACCGACAAGAAGAAAAGCGTCGTCTGCACCTATTCGAACAAATACCGCTCACAGATGTTTCGCCGATCCCCGGCCGAAGCGTTGCAGCGCGACGCGGGCAACGTGAAGCTAATCCGCTATTACGCGCAAAAATACGGCGTGCCAGAAGGCCTGGCGCTCTCCGTCGCCTATCAGGAATCGCGCTTCGACACATGCGCCGGGAGCCACACCGGCGTCAAAGGCGTCATGCAGCTGACCAAGGGCACCGGCAAGTCCATGGGACTGGACCGCGACGTGAACGAGCAGAATGTCGAAGGCGGTGTCAAATATCTCGGAATGGGCGTGAAGCAATGCGGGGCGACGAATTACAGCTGTCTCGCTTCCTTCTACAACGGATCGAACGAAGGGGAGCAGAACCAATGGGCCGGCGGTGTCGGCCGCTGGAACAGCTACTTCAACGACTATGTGTCGAGCGGCAACGCTCCGGCCGCCGCGCCACCACCCTTCTCGATCGTAACGGCCGACGGCGCAGGCGGCTTTGCCCAGGACGCGGCCATAGGCACGGTCAGGAAGGCGGCTGGCGGCCTTGATGCAAGCTCATCGCAGATGGGCGCCAACAATGCGGCGATCGACGCCCTGGCGGGCGACGTTGGCCAGGTGACCGAATACAAGGACGCCTGGGAGCTGAACTCGTCGGCTCGTGGGATCAACGCCGATGTCACCAACCAGTACCTCGCCCAGGCGGGGGATTTCACGGCGTTGCTGGCCCAACTTCTCTCGTTGCAGAACGTTCAGGCATCGCAGTCGTCCAAGCTGGTGCAACGGCCGAAGAGCGGCTCTCCAAACCCGTTCTCTTGTGATCCCGCGGAACTGGAACGGTTGAGGATCGATCGCGGCCGATGGCCACCATGCGCGGTTGAGAACGCGGGAACAAGCTCAGCCGACAGCCGCTCGATGATCATCACCACTGACCCTGCTGGCGCTGCCAGCGTGATCGATTCGCTACAGCAATAGGAGGCTGACATGAAGAAATTCGCGATTGCCGCCAGTCTGGCGCTTTGGGCAAGCACGGCCCACGCACAGATTGCCGTCATTGATGGCGCCAATCTCGATGTCGCCCGCAAGAATGCGGACAACACCAACTCCATCATGGACTCCAACAAGGATATTCTGAAAAAGAGCGAGGAGATCCTGCAGGCTCTCAGCGGCAGTCGTGACGGTTCGCTTGGCATCGGACAAATGGGCCTCGGCGGCAACATGTCGATTGCCCAGGCGCCGTCGTTCGGATCGATCCTGAACGGCGGTGCGCTTTCGTTTGGTGGCCTGTCGCCCGAAATCCAGAAAATCGCCGGCGCGGTCATCAATGGCCTACAACTGGTGAAGCAGCTCCAGCAGATTGCCGGCAAGGAGACCAGCGCCGTCAACACCGCCTATGGCGGCAGCGTCAATGTGGCCTCGCTGCTAAGCGCATTGACCTCGCAGGCTTCGCAGGGCGTTACCCAGCGCCAACAGTCTCTGCAGTCAGCGAGCGGGCAGATCGGGCAGTCGCAGGACGTCAAGGGTTCGGTGGACCAGAACACACGAATGCAGCTGGAAAACGCGCGCGCCGTCAACGAACTGATCGGCGTCCAGAACGGCGCGGTCGCTGCCCTTAATGAGAAGCTGAAGGGAGATCTTCTTCGCCAGAGCCAGGTGCAGAAGATGATGACACCGCGCACCGTCAATCCGTTCGCGGAATTCGGCAAGAGCGGAGGCTGAGCGCTTGTCGCGGCGAGTCCTGCGCATATGCGTTGTGATTGGGCTCGGCGCAGGGCTTTTTGGATGCGCAAATCGCGAACTGAAAGCGCCGTGCGGGGCTTTGTCGTATACCCACGCCGACGAATGCGGCGCGCTGAAGCCGGTCAATTCAACGCCGTTCGCCAGCATCATTGACGAGGATCCATGAACGGTCTCGCCGCAAGCATCCTCGGTGGCATTGACAACATCGGCGAGGACTTCGTTCGCACCGTCTATATGCAGTTGGGCAATGCGATGGGCAACGTCTTCACCCTGATGCTGACCCTCTATATCGCGTGGTGGGGCTATTCGATCCTGAGCGGGCGAGAGTCGATTTCGCCAATCGAAGCGGCCTATCGCCTGGGCCGCGCCGTCATCATCTATCTGCTGCTGACCGGATGGGGCACGTTTTCCGCGACGATATACCAGCTTGTTCAAACCATTCCAGATGAGGTCGGTAAGGTAATCGTCGGCGCCGTGTCGCGGGCCACCGGCAATCAGCTTAGCGACCAGGCAGCAATTCCAGCGCTGATCGACAACCTCTACCAAGGGGCGCAGGACGTAGCCAATCAGGTCTACAGCGGATCCTTCTATGACATTTTTGGCGCGCTCTTGTCGCTGCTCGTCCTGCTGTCTGCCATCATCTTCGCAGCACTCGCCATTGCGGCGATCATCGCCGCCAAGGTGATGTTGTTCATTACGCTGGCCTTGGCGCCGATATGGATCATTCTTTGGCTTTACCGCTGGTCCTCGCGCATGAGCGAAGGCTTCCTTTCGCTGACCACCTTTCTGATGATCCAGCAAATCCTGATTTACGGCTTTCTCGGCTTCTACTTCTCGCTCGTCAACGCGGCGCTGAACACCGCCACGTCCGGCGGAGCGACCATGGACAGCAAAATGTCGCTGGTGCTGCCCTTGGTGCTGGTGACGATCATCGGGATCTACGTTCTCATGCAGATACCGTCGATTGCTTCGATCCTGAATGGCGGCGGATATCTCAGCACCGTGGGCGCATACAACCCGTATAGAAACTTCGGCAGAAACGCTGTGCGCTATTCCGGCGCGCGATGGGCCGCCGGCCGCGCCGCTCGGGGGGCCCGGCAGCTCGCGGCAAACAGTTTTCGATCTTCGCGAGCAGCTAGGGCGGATGCCGCAACCCGGTCCGCCATCCAGCAAGGTGCGCGCGATAACTCCAGGCCTCTGGCCTAGAACACAAGAACGATCACCGATCGCGGCCTGGATCAGGATGTGTCGCGCAAACGAGGCAATGGTAAATTGTCAAATCCAGTAGAAGCAGCTGCTGACCGCAGCAGCGAACTCGTCGACAAGCGCTATTACAGGGCGGGCGCGACTTGGGAAGACGACACGCACAGGTCAATGCGTCGATCGCGTACATTGGCCTGGATCGTCAGCGGCATTTCGGGACTGGTTGCGGTGCTGTCGCTGCTGGCGCTCGTGCTGATCCTGCCACTCCGGCAGTTCGAACCGTACGTTGTCGAGGTCGACAAATCGACGGGCTACCTCGAGATCATGCGCGCGCTGAAGCCTGGAGATTTATCGCAGAACGAGGCCGTCACGGCGGCCAATCTTGTGCGTTACATCAGGGCCCGCGAAACCTACGATTCGCGAGAACTGAAACAGAATTACGACCTGGCACAGCTCTATTCGACCGACGCCGCGTCCAAGGATTTGACATGGCTTTTCACGCCTGCAAATCCGCACTCGCTGGACAAGATTTTTGGCCGCAATGTCACTGTCTCGGTCGAGATCAAGTCAGTTTCCCTGCTCAATCGCAATACAGCCTCGGTGCGCTTTGCCACGACGACGCGGCGGGACAACTCGTCCACCGCCGACAATTGGGTGGCGGTCATAAAATTCCGCTACACCTCAACGCCGCTCAAGAACGAATGGCGTTTCGACAACCCGTTGGGATTTCAGGTTACGGATTACCGCCGCGACCAGGAATCGGCGCCGGCCGCGGGGAGCCTGCAATGAGATGGCGCGTGAGCCTCGCCCTGTCGGCCACCCTTCTGCTCGGCACGATGCACGGCGCGGCCGCACGCGACGGCCGGATCCGATATGTCACCTTCAACAACGACGACGTGACGTCGGTGCGCGCCGCCCTTGGCATTTCCACGATGGTCGAGCTCAGCCCGACAGAAGTCATCGAAACCGTGTCGGCTGGCGACACGAAAGGCTGGTCGATCATCCCCAAACGCGGATCGCGATTTCTGTTCGTAAAGCCGCTGGAGCGCGATGCGTGGACCAACGTCAACGTGGTCACCAACCGGCGCGTCTATTCCTTGCTGCTGCAGGCAACCGACAATAGCCGTGACCGGGCATCGTTCCAGGTCCGGTTCAAATACCCGGACGAGGATATCAACGCGCGCCTGCTCTCACAGGCCAAAGAGAGCGCCGCCGATCCGGATTTGAAGGACCTGAACTATGCCGATCTCAATTACGACTATGCCTACAAGGGTGACGACAGCTTGAAGCCGCGCACCGTATTCGACGACGGCACCAAGGTGTTTCTGGAGTTCAAGGACGATATTCCGGCGATCTTCGTTGTCGACGACAAGCGCAATGAGTCGCTGGTCAACGTTCGCACGCAGGGCAAATACACAGTCATCGACAAGGTCGCGCAGCAATTCACCTTGCGGGCCGATGGCAAGACGCTCTGCCTCTACAACCGGGCGCGACCCAACGCCATCGATCCCGTCGAGCAAGTCTACGGTCCAACGAAACTGACAGGCGGTTCCACCCTGTTCGGATCCAGCGGAGGGCGGTGATGACCCAGATCGATTATAACCAACTGGACGGCAGCCCGACGCTCGCGCGCCGCGGTGCGGGCGTGGGCACCAGGATCGCCCTGGTCGGCCTCGGCGTAGTGTTGGTAGGCGCGCTGATATGGCTTAACTGGCCCCGGGAGCCGGTATCGCGTGATGTTAGCAGCGATGGCGAGGAAAACTTCAATCCGCCCGAATTCCGCCCGCCGGCGTTGAACGACCCGCCTCAACCTGCCGACGGCACCATCGAGCAGATCGTGGTGCCGCCACCGGCCGCCGACCAGAGCGGCGCGCAACAGGCTGCCAATGTCGATCAGACCGTGCAGGAGGGTGCCGACCTTGACGCGCAGCGGCGCGCGCTGGAGGCGCAAATGGCGGCAGAGGAGGCTCGCCGCAAGGCCGAGGCGGAAGAAGCCCGCCGCGAAGCCGCGGCAGAGGAAGAGGCTCGCCGTAACGCAGAGGCCGCCGAGCGCGAAAAAGCGGTGTGGGAACGCCTGCGCTCGAACCAGATGGTGACGAATGATCAAACCGGCTCGACGGATGCCGGCGCCCAGGCGGCGCAGGTCGAGATCGCGCCCGACGGTCAGATCATTCCGGTCCCCGGCGCCGACAGTGATCCCAACAAGGCATTCCTGGCGCAGTCTGAGGCAAGTTCTTCCGGCATCGTCAAAGCCAGGGTCTTCCGACGCACCGATGCGTTGATCCCTGAAGGCACGATCATTCGCGGCTATTTGGAAACCGCGATCAACACTGACCTTCCCGGCGCGGTGCGCGCTGTTGTGCGTGAGGATGTCTTCTCTCTCGACGGCAGGCGGATCCTCATTCCGAAGGGCTCGCGCCTGACCGGAGAATACCGCTCGGGGCTTGCGCGTGGTCAAAAGCGTGTTTTCATCGTCTGGAGCAGGGTCATCCGCTCGGATGGCATTTCCGTCGACATCAAATCGCCTGGTGCCGACGCGCTCGGCCGCGGCGGCATGGGCGGCCGTGTCGATACGCACTGGGTTGCACGGTACGGCAACGCCATCATGCTTTCCGTCGTTGGCGGAGTCTCTGAATATCTGTCCTCGCTTGGCGATAGCGGGCAAGATGGCCAACAGCGCCAGGTGTCGACAATCGATCCCGTAACAGGTGAGACCACGACCGTAACTTATGGTGGCAATGGCTCGCAGCGCGACGCCCGCAGCATCGCGTTTGATAAGTCATCGACCGCCTTGCAGCAACTCGCGCAAGAGGCGTTTCGCGACACGCAGAACATTGGCCCGACAGTCTACGTCGACCAGGGCACATCGGTCGTCGTGCTGGTGCGGCGAGATCTCGATTTCTCGGACCTATACGCCGATCCCGTCCAGGAAGAAGTTGCACGCCTGAAGGCCGGTGGGCCGCCGAAGACGGCGATCGATCCGACGCCTCTCTACGCGACGCCAAAGGATCATTTTTATCCCGGCTATGGGAGCCCGGTGAAATGAATGCCGTCCATCCCCTCCCCGACCCTTGGGCGAGAGCCCCGGTCCTGCGGGCTCATCTGGAGCCAATATGGTCCTACTTGAACGAAGATTCCGTTTCCGAGATTGCAATCAACAGGCCGGGTGAATTGTTCATCGAACGCCTCGGCGCCAAGGAAATGGAGCACGTCGTCAAGCGCGAAGTCACACCTAGCTGGATTCGTAACATCTCGACCGGCGTCGCCTCGGCGACAAATCAGGTCATCAACGAAGAAAAGCCGGTCCTGTCGGCTGCTCTGCCTTCGGGTGAGCGCATCCAATGCATCTTGCCGCCCACGGCTCCCGAAGGCGGGGCGATTTCGATTCGCAAGCAGGTCATCATGGATATGAGCCTTGCTGCCTACAACGATCTCGGCGCATTCGAGAACACGGCAATGGGTAGCGGCCTTGCGCTTTCAACCGAAGAAAAGCGACTTGTCGAGATGTTGCACGACACCTCGCCGATGGACTTCCTGCAATATGCGGTGCGCAACCGTGTCTCGATCGTCGTTTCTGGCGGCACGTCGACCGGCAAGACGACGTTCTTGAATGCGCTCTTGAAGGAGATCCCGGCCCATGAGCGGATCATCACGATCGAAGACACCCGCGAACTGAGGCTGCCGGCTCCCAACAACGTCACCTTGATAGCCCCGAAGGGCGACCAGGGGCTTGCCAAAGTCTCCGCCCAACAGCTGCTCGAAGCCTCGCTTCGCATGCGACCCGACCGTCTGCTTTTGGGGGAATTGCGCGGCGCTGAAACCTTCGCATTCCTCCAGGCGATCAACACCGGCCATCCCGGTTCGCTCACGACCGTTCATGCCAATTCCGCCCGGTCCGCCTACGAGCGGCTGGCGCTGATGGTCATGCAGGGCAGCTCGGGCCTCTCACGAGGCGAAATCCTCGACTACCTGCGCGAAGTCATTCCGGTGGTCGTCCAGATGATCCGCACCGAAGGCGGACGGCGCGGCATCAGCGAGATCAAGTTCACCAAGGCGGAGACGATCTAGCGGGACCTATCCATGCAGAAAATCGCAACAGCAATTTTCATGGTGCTCATGGCGACGGCCCTGGGCGGCCTGGCCTTCACGGTCGCCTATGCCGCGACAGATTGGTTCAGGACTGGCGCCCACGTCCTGTTCGACCAGTTGAACGCCAATCCCTTGCCGGTCGTTCGTCTGGCCTGGGCGGATACGATGGCGAGGAACTTTAGCCGGGTACAATACGCCGTTGCCGCAGGGGCATTAGGGTTTCTTGCGCCCCTGGTCGGCCTGATTCTCATGCGCCCGAGAAAGCGCAATGACTCTCGCTTCATGACGATGGGCGACGTATCGAAAACCGGCCTGACGAAAGTTGGCGGCGTCTTCGTCGGTCGAGCCGGCGGCAGGCTTACCGGAATTCTGTCGCCCGGCCGCGATCAGCGCTCCGGCAAGATCCGCTTGACGCAGCGCAGGCTGATCGGCGGCAAGAAATTGTGGATTGATGGCGATGATGTCGGCGGATTCGTCATAGGGCCGCCGCGCTCCGGTAAAGGCACTTCTCTCATCATCCCGAACGCCCTGACCTGGCCGCATTCGTTCGTGGTCCTCGACCTGCGTGGCGAGACCTATGCGGCCACCGCCGGCTACCGTTCAACCATGAGCCGCGTGGTGCGTTTCGCGCCAGCTGATCCCGACGGCAACACCGCATGCTACAATCCCATGGACTTCATTTCGCTGGATTCGGCGCAGCGCGACATTGACCTTCGCAATATCGCTGCGGCGCTGTTTCCGCGACCGCCCTCAAATTCAGACCCGTATTGGGTTAATGACGCCCGCCTCCTTTTTACCGGCATAGCGTCCTTCGTCATGGAATCGCCAGCGATCCCGAACGAGAAGAAGACCTTTGCCACAATCCTCGAGATCATGAACGGCGCCGAGCAGCCGCTCCTGGAATTCATCGGCTCGCTGCGCGAGGAACGCCGCCGCGAATGCTCGCATTTCACGCTGCAAACCTTGCTGCCATATTTTGAGATGTCTGAGCGGCAGTTTTCCGGAATCTACGCCGGCGTCCGCACCGGCATGGCCCCCTTTCTCAACGAGCGCCTGATGCGAGCTACGTCGCGCAGCACGTTCGATATTCGCAAGCTCAAGCGCGACCGGATCTCTCTTTATCTCGACGTGCGGCGCGAGCAGATTACGTCGCTTGGACCGTTGTTCAACGTCCTGATTACGCAGATGATGAACTTCATGTCGGAAAGTCTGCCGCAGCCCGGCGAGCATCCGGTACTTGTGCTGCTCGACGAGTTCCAGAACCTCGGCAAGCTCGAGAATGTAACCGAAATGGCGAGCGTGCTCGGCGGCAACGGTGTTTCGATGTGGTTTTTCGTACAGTCGCTGAAGGCTGTAGACGAGATCTATCGCCAGGAGGGGCGCAAGACACTCATCAACGCCGCTCGCGTGCAGATCTTTTTCGGTGCGCAGGACGCTGACGATCTGCGCTACGTTTCCGAGCAACTCGGCGAAACGTCGGACGTGCAAAAGGACGTGACGCGCACCAAGGCAACGTTGTTCGACACTTATTACACGCGCTCGGTCCACCGAAAGGAAGTGCGGCGGCCCCTGATGCGGCCGGATGAAATCCGCACGCTCGACAAGAACAAGGTCATCATTTTGCCGCGTGGCGAACTGCCAATCCTCGGCACGCGCAATTTCTATTTCGCCGACGGCCAGCTCGCCAAACGCGCGTTCATGCCCCTGCCCGCCTATACCGACGCTTCGCGCACGAAAAGCCGTGCGTTGGACTCCTCTGCGGCGGTTCAATCTACTGCGCTCCCAACTATTGTGCCGAAAGCACCGGCGTACCGCTCAGGCCTCTTGCAGACGCGCCTGCGGCGCGGCGCGACATTTGCCGCAAAAGCGGGTCGTATGGCTCTGCCGCAGGGCCGGCGCGCAATCGTAAAAGAACGGCTGAAATCAACAGACGCTGTAGCCGTACCAGTTTATGCAGCCATAGATTTTTCCGCGTTGGCGGCTAAAGCGGTCACGACAAGGATAGCACCCGATAAAGAAGCGGCGGTGGCGGCGATCCTGAACAATGTGCGCTCTCTCCGGGCCCACGCATCCGACAAAGAAGCTTTCGACCGAAATTTGAGCGTCGTCGAAGACACCTTGCCCGATGTAGTCGACGGGTAGGAACTGCTGCGCCCTGCTCGTGTCAGATAGAAGAGCGGCAACGTCATGCCTCAGGCCTTCCGTATCAGCCGCCAGTTGCCGGGCGGTGCCGCTTGAGCACTCCAGTCAATCGCAGCGTAGAATCTTTGCTTCGCGCGCGACCGCGACGAAAGCCCTGCGGGCGGCGGGTGGATGAAGCTCACCTCGTATAACCTTCAGACAGGCGTCCATAGCTGCCCTGTGCTTCTCCGTCTGACGACCAGCAAGATCCCGCAGCAGGATGGAGGCCGCATCATTAACATCGAACACGGTGCGTTCTGTATAGCGGCCAATCTGAATCACAACTGGCCTCTCAAATCTTACCAAGCCGGTCATCTACCCTCACCCTTGAAGCTCTATTAACAACAGCCTGCGATCACCGGCGGAAGAAAAATCGCGTCGGTTGATCCCGCTTGCGGGTTGCCCCGGTCGGCCGCTCAATCGAAAGTTTAGTAAGAGGTGGGTTTCCACCCATGTTCAATTCGAGCAGACGTTGGTCCAATTCCTTGTCCGCCGCTGTGAGGCGATGGTTAAGGCGCAGATAGTCCATCCAGGTCGGCGTGCGGAAGGTTTCTGTCCAAAGCGAGGAATCCTGAAGATCGCGCTGGAGGTTCCAGTGCCTGGCGCCGACACGGCTTTGCACTCGCCGTCGTTCCTGCATCTGATCGAGGAAAGCTTCGACGTTTGCCTCCGGCATTGAGTACTCGATCTTGATGACGATCGGGCCGCTTCTCGGCTTCAGGTCGAGAGCGAGTTGCGGTGTCTCGAAGCCAAAAGGATCCTGATCGGAGTCTTGCCATTGACGGATCGGCAACAGGAACCCGGTGGCCGCGACCATCAGTAGCGCAGCAGCTGAAATCTCCAGGGCTGAGGCAAGCGAATAGTTCTCAGCCACCGTACCCCACAGCCAACTGCCGGCCGCGATACCACCCGACGAAAGGGCATAATAGATCGAGAGCGTGCGACCAACGACCCACCTTGGGCTTGCCAATTGAACGCTTACGTCGAGCCCCGTCCAGGTGACAACCCATCCCGCGCCGCCGAGCGCCAGCGCAATAGCCGCCACTGCCACTGAAGACGTGAGAGCAAGAGATAAACAACACGCCGCGCAAGCAATGCATGCCAGTATTGTCAGTCGCTCCTGGGAGAGCGACCGTCTCAAAACATTGTTGCAGATGCCGACGCACAAGGCGCCGGTCCCGAAGCCAGCCATCAGGATGCCATAAACGATCGGTCCTCCGCCTAATTGATCGCGGGCAACGACAGGCAGGAGCGCGAGTATGGAGATGCTGGTCAGGCCAAAAAGCGCGCCACGCGCGATTGCCGCCTTGATCTCCGCCGATAGCGCCGTGAAGCGCGCTCCGTCATGAATGGCCGTGGTCAATGGCTCGCGCGGGAGGGGGGACGAGCGAACATCCCATTTGCGGCGCCCTATGGTCCACAGCAGCGCTAGATAGGTCAGCGTCGCCACAGCGAAAGCTGTCAAAGGTCCAAAGGAGGCAACGACAATGCCACCAAGCGCCGGACCGACGCTTCGAACAGCGTTATATCCAACCGAGATGAGCGTAACCGCGGCTGGAACTTCGCGTTTTCGTAAGATGTCGCCGACCGACGCGTGCCAAGCGGGATCGGTGAAAGCGGCGCCCGCTCCGGCCAAACAGCTGAATGCAAGAACCATCCATGGATTGAAAATTCCCAAGCCTGCAAGAACCGTCAGCATCGCCGAGGACAGCGCTATCACGGACCAGCCAGCGAACATCAGGTTGCGGCGGCTGAAATTATCAGCCAGGGCTCCGGCGATGATCGACAGGATGAATGTAGGCAACGTCGTCGAAGCCTGCACCAAGGCGACCATCACGTCGGAAGTCGAAATGGTCGCCATCAGCCAACTGATGGCGACAGTTTGAATTAGCCAGCCAAAGCTGGACACCTGCGTAGCAAGCCAGATCGATCGGAAAGTTGCATTCTCGAGCGGCGCAAATGTCGCCGACGAAGCTGGAGTCGCATCTGCGGGCGCCACCCTGCTCATTGGGTTGAGCCCTCCCCTCGGTCTATCGGTCGCGTTTAGAGGTGCCCTCCCGGCGCAGGTGCCCGTGGAGGAATAGCAGCATGAGCGCATTTGCTAGGGATAGCGCAAGACAATTCTTCACCGCCGGCGCTCTGGCCGAAGCGATTACTTGGTCTGGAAGAAAAGGCGGATGCAGCCTGACCGCAAATCGGGCATCGCACCGAGTTTAGGAATTGCCGCCTTCGGGAAGGAGACCTTCATTCCGCGCGGGAAACGATGCCCATGGAAAGCCTGGGACGACGGCGCCGATTTCTATCAGAGAGCTGGCCCGCAGCGGATTCAACGAAGCCGGGCCACACCTACCTAGCCGCCTTGATGCACGGCGATAAGCTTTTGACGGCCTGAAGCGACGCTGTGGTCGCCGTTGCGGTGCTTTTCCACGCGCCTCGTCAGGCGCCGGGATTGCTCCGTCGTGATGGCAGGCGGGGGTTTGCAGGTTGCGGTCGACGGGTTCGTTTCGGGGCGTCTGCCCCCATCGTTATGTCGCGAGTTGGGGGATGCGATCGAGGACGATGCGCAGGATGCGCTGGTCGGGGCACGATGTCGGCAGGTGCAGGCGGATTTGCGATTTCATCTCGACCACCCGCGCAGCGATTTTGATGAGGCGCAATCGCAGCGTGTCGAATTGGGCGACGGCAAAGCTCGAGCGCCTCGGCATCGCGGCCCGCAAGCCCCACATCAACCAGTAAGCACCGGCATGCAGGAATAGCCGGAACTGGTTGGCCGTCGCTCTGGTGCAGGATGTGCGGTCGGCGGCAAGATGCGTCTTCCACGTGATGTGGTTCTCGGCCGCGCCGCGCCGGCAGTAGACATCCTCGTAGAGCGCCTTGGCCTTCCCACCGGCAAGGTTGGTGACGACGAAGCGGATATCGCCACCTTGGGCGCCGACCTCGACCCGCGCGATGATGCGCTCGACGCGGCTCCAACTAGCGGCGCCGTCAACGAACTCCTTGAACCTGCGGACCTTGCCTGTCTTGGCCGACGCTTCGAAGCGCGCCGTCGTGCTGGCCTCCAGA
>NZ_JAMYSZ010000043.1:0-42162 GCF_040322215.1 Mesorhizobium sp. M0184 | reverse complement strand
GTAGGGCAGTAGGGCAGTAGGGCAGTAGGGCAGTAGGGCAGTAGGGCAGTAGGGCAGTAGGGCAGTAGGGCAGTAGGGCAGTAGGGCAGTAGGCTATCGCTTCGGGAGCGCGCTTCTCTACAATTCACCTACTGCCGTACTGCCTTACTCCCCTATTCCCCTAACTATCTGCTCCGCCGCCGCTCCGATGCCGGCTGGAACGCCACGCGGGCGTGGTACTTGCAGTAGGGGCCGGTTTCGGCGGCGTCGTTGCCGCAGAAATGGAAGTCTTCCGAAAGCGGATCGCCGTTCGGCCATTTGCAAGTGCGCTCGTTGAGTTCGACAAGTTGCAGATGCCGCGAGATCGGCACGACGACGTTCTCGACCGGGCGGATATAGTGGCGCGCCACCGGTTCGGCATCGAACTGCGCCTTGAGCGCGGTCGCACCGATCGACATCGAGGTGGTGGCATGGCGCGTGGCGCTTGCTGCCCGGGACACCGATTTCTGGATCGTCGATCCCTGCACCGTCTTCTTCTGGCGTGCCGGTGAGGCGGTCGTGCGTCCGCGACCGGACAGTTTCAGCCGGTGCACTTTGCCGATGACCGCATTGCGGCTGACCCCGCCAAGCTGTGCGGCGATCTGGCTGGCGCTGAGGCCCTCCGACCACAATTTTCTGAGAAGTTCGACTCGCTCGTCAGTCCAGTTCATGAGACCGCGCTCCTGCTGAAACGTGCGGCAATCGGAATCCATTCCCGACCCGGCTTCTGCCGGGCAGACACCACATATATCGGGTGATTAGGTCCGCCGCACGAAATCTAGTTATTTCTCTACTACAATTACCTTATGCGCTGACTCGGTGACAAGAGTCCCAAGGCAAACACGAATCGGTTTTTTCGGTTTTCCCCAACTTGCCCGGTCGCTTATGAGCCGGCGTTATGCTGGGGGGCTTGCCGCGCGACCTTGCGCGACCTTTTCGTTGACTTCACGGCCGAAAAACACGATAAGCCACAAGGGCCGCCGCTTTGGCGGCTTTTTGATTTTTCCGGTTCCGGAGACGCATATAATGAGCGGTTCGGCGCTTTTCGAGACCTTTGTTCGCGCACCCCTGGCTTTCGACCACGGTGAAGGCACCTGGCTGGTCACCGACAAGGGCGAGCGATATCTCGATTTCGCCGGCGGCATCGCCGTGAATTCGTTGGGCTACAGCCATCCGCATCTGGTCGCGGCCCTCGCCGAGCAGGCCGCCAAGCTCTGGCACGTCTCCAATCTGTACGAGATTCCGGGACAGAGCCGGCTCGGCGAGCGGCTGGCCGACGCAAGCTTCGCCGACAAGGTGTTCTTCACCAATTCCGGCGCAGAGGCGCTCGAATGCGCCATCAAGACGGCGCGGCGCTACCACTTCGTCAAGGGCCATCCCGAGCGCTACCGCACAATCACCTTCGAAGGCGCCTTCCACGGCCGCACCCTGGCGACCATCGCCGCCGGCGGCCAGTACAAGTATCTGGAAGGTTTCGGCCCCAAGGTCGACGGCTTCGACCAGGTCAGTTTCGACGACATGGATGCCGCCGAGAAGGCGATCACGCCTGAAACCGCGGCGATCCTGATCGAGCCGGTGCAAGGCGAGGGCGGCATCAGGCAAGTGCCGACGCAATCGCTGAAGCGGCTCAGGCAGCTCTGCGATCAGCACGGACTGCTCCTGATTTTCGACGAGGTCCAATGCGGCGTCGGCCGCACCGGAAAGCTGTTCGCGCATGAGTGGGCGGGTGTCACACCCGACCTCATGGCGGTGGCCAAAGGCATCGGCGGCGGCTTCCCGATGGGTGCCTGCCTCGCCACCGACGAGGCAGCGGTCGGCATGACCGCCGGCGTGCACGGCACCACCTTCGGCGGCAATCCGCTGGCAATGGCGGTCGGCAACGCCGTGCTCGACGTGGTGCTGGAAGACGGCTTTCTCGAAGACGTCCGGCGCAAGGCACTGCTGTTGAAGCAGGGGCTCGCTGGCGTCGCCGACGAATTTCCGGATGTTATCGAAAGCATCAGGGGTAACGGCCTGATGCTCGGGCTTAAATGCGCGATGCCCAACACCAAGGTCACGGTGGCACTGCGTGACCAGCATCTCTTGACGGTTCCGGCCGGCGACAACGTTATCCGCCTGCTACCGCCTCTCACCGTCACCGACGCCGAGATCCACGAAGCGCTCGAGCGCATTCGTGCCGGCGCCAAGAGCCTGGCAGATGCCATCGTCGCTGCCGCTGCGAAGTAATCCTGGAATTCCTGATGTCCCTTCGCCATTTCACCGATCTTTCCGCCGTTTCCGAAGGCGATCTGCGCTTCATGCTCGACGACGCAGCGGTGCGAAAGGCAAGGCTCAAGGCCGGCGAACGCAGCAAGCCGCTCGAAGGCAAGGTGCTGGCGATGATCTTCGACAAGCCGTCGACGCGCACGCGCGTGTCGTTCGACGTCGGTATGCGGCAGTTGGGGGGCGAGACGATCATGCTGACCGGCACCGAGATGCAGCTTGGCCGCTCGGAGACCATTGCCGACACGGCCAAGGTGCTGTCGCGCTATGTCGATGCCATCATGATCCGCACCACCTCGCATGACCGGCTGCTGGAACTGACGGAAAACGCTACGGTCCCCGTCATCAACGGGCTGACCGACGAGACCCATCCCTGTCAGCTGATGGCCGACATCATGACCTTCGAAGAGCACCGCGGTCCGGTGGCCGGCAAGACGATCGCCTGGACCGGCGACGGCAACAACGTGCTGCATTCGCTGCTGGAGGCATCTGCGCGGTTCCATTTCAAGCTGAACGTCGCCGTGCCCGAGGGCAGCGAACCGGCCCAGAAGCATGTCGACTGGTCGAAAGCCAATGGCGGCAAGCTGAAATTCACCCGTTCGCCCGAGGAGGCCGTTCACGAGGCCGACTGCATCGTCACCGACTGCTGGGTGTCGATGGGCCAGGAGCACCGTGCCCGCGGCCACAATGTCTTCCTGCCCTATCAGGTCAATGCGGCACTGATGGCGAAAGCCAAGCCGGACGCGCTGTTCATGCACTGTCTACCGGCGCATCGCGGTGAGGAGGTTACCGACGAGGTCATCGACGGACCGCATTCGGTGGTGTTCGATGAGGCCGAGAACCGGCTCCATGCCCAGAAGGCGGTCTTGGCCTGGTGCCTGGGCGCTTGATACGAGCCGCGGTGATCCGGGCCGGCCTGATCTGCGCCGCCTTGATCTGGGCCGCCTTGATCCGGGAGTTGGTGGTGCCTATCTCAGGCGCATCACGCAAATCGAGCGCGTCTCGTCGCATGCGCCCCGGAGGGCGGCATCGCCGCGCCCCGGAGCTTTGTCATGTTGGAAACTCATCAATTGGCTGAACATAAACCCAAGCTCGGCGAATTCGGCTACGCCGGCGACGACCATGTCGTGCCGTTCGAGGTCGGCCCGCTCGACGTGCGCGGTCGCACCGTCCAGCTCGGGCCGATGCTCGATGCTATTCTGAGCCGCCACGACTATCCCGAGCCGGTCGCCCGGCTCCTGGCTGAAGCCTGTGTGTTGACGGTATTGCTCGGAACTTCGCTGAAGTTCGAGGGCAAGTTCATTCTGCAGACCCGCACCGACGGGCCGGTCGACATGCTGGTCGCGGATTTCTCCACGCCGCAAGCGCTGCGCGCTTATGCCCGCTTCGATGCCGACCGGCTGCAGGCTTTGACTTCTGCCGGCGAGACGTCACCGCAGACGCTGCTCGGCAGCGGCGTCCTGGCGCTGACCGTCGACCAGGGCGCTCACACACAACGCTACCAGGGCATCGTCCAGCTCGACGGCGTCACACTGGAAGATGCCGCACGCACTTATTTCCGCCAGTCGGAGCAGATTCCGACCGACCTCCGGCTTTCGGTTGCCAAGCTTCTGACGCCCGGCGTCGGCGGTGCCCGCGAGCAATGGCGGGCCGGTGGCCTGCTGGCACAATTCCTGCCGCAGTCGGCGGAGCGCATGCGCGTACCCGACCTTCCCGGTGGCGACGGCGATCCGCGTGAGGAAATCCACGACCCGACCGACAATTCCTGGCAGGAGCTGCTGGCGCTGGTTGGTACTATTGAACCGACCGAGCTGATCGATCCGACGATCGGCGCCGAACGGCTGCTTTACCGGCTTTTCCACGAGCATGGCGTCCGCGTGTTCGGCGGGGTGCCGGTCGCCGACCAGTGCTCATGCTCGAGGGAGAAGATCCACGGCATCCTCGAAGGCTTTTCCGCCGAGGAGATCAGGGACAGCACCGAGGATGGCAGCATTCACGTCGCCTGCGAATTCTGCTCGAAGCAATATGACTTCGACCCGGCGGAGTTTGCAGCGGCCGGATGACGGCCGTCAATTGACGGTGCGCCGCATTCCCGGCAAGTCGAGCGAGAAGGCGGGGATGGCGACGTCGAACGTCTCGCCCCGCTTGTTGCGCATGGTGTAGTGCCCGACCATGATGCCGGACGGCGTCGAGAGCGGGCATCCAGACGTATACTGATAGCTGTCGCCGGGGTTGAGTCCGGGTTGCTCGCCGACGACCCCGGGGCCGCGCACTTCCTCGACCTTGCCGGTGCCGTCGGTAATGTGCCAGTAGCGCGACAGAAGCTGCACGAACTCATCCGACTGATTGTCGATGGTCACCTGATATCCCCAGACATAGCGGTTTTGCGGCGGGTCGGAGTGATCCTCCAGATAGAACGGCCTGACCTGCACTTCGATGTTGCGGGTGACGGCGCTGTACATAAACTGCTCCAAAGCAATGTAGATGGAACTTCGACGCTCAGCGCAGTTTGATCAACGATGCGCGTCATCTTCTTGCCCGACTCGAGCGCAGGTGCCGAAAAACAATGTCATTTAAGTGACACATGACAATGATGGTGTGCAGGCTTGTGCCGGGCGACTCAGCGTTCTGTCGAATTGTTGAAAACGGCCGTCATGCGGCCGGCACTTCTGGAGTGACCAGATCTCGATGGAACCGACATTCGCAGCCGCCCTCCTTTCCATAGCCCTCCTTCTTTCAAATCTCGCCAGCATCCTGTTAGCTTCGCTGAAGCTGAAGCGACCAGGCAGGATCGCACCGCCCGCGGCCAACGCGCCGCCGGTATCGATCGTCATCCCGGCGCGCGGCGTCGAGCCGTTTGCCGAAGAGACGCTGGAGCGCGCCTTCTCACTCGACTGGCCGCGTTACGAACTCATCTTCTGCGTTGCCCATGCCGACGACCCGGTGGTCAAGCCGATCACCGCCGCAATGGCGCGCTTTCCAGCTATTCGCGCCCGCCTTCTAGTCGGTGACGACCGCATCAGCGGCAATCCAAAACTCAATAATTGCGTGAAGGGTTGGGAAGCGGCGCATTATAGCTGGGTCATCCTTGCCGATTCCAACGTGCTTATGCCGAGCGACTACGTCCAGCACCTGATGGCGGCGTGGCGGCACGACACCGGCCTCGTCTGCTCGACGCCGATCGGCTCGCGGCCGGACGGCTTCTGGGGGGAGGTCGAATGCGCCTTTCTCAACACGCTGCAGGCACGCTGGCAGTACGCCGGAGAGGCGCTCGGCCTCGGCTTCGCGCAGGGCAAGAGCATGTTGTGGAATAAGCCGATGCTCGACGCCAATGGCGGCATCTGCGCGCTTGCTGCCGAGATCGCCGAAGACGCCGCCGCGACCAAGCTGGTCAACGGGTTCGGACTGCGGGTCAATCTTGTCGCCTCGCCCTTCGAACAGCCGCTCGGCCGGCGCACGTTTGGCGAGATCTGGTCGCGGCAGGCGCGCTGGGCGCGGCTGCGCCGCGTCACCTTCGCGCTGTTCTTCGCCCCCGAGATCTTGATCGGCGCAGCGCCGCCGCTGGTGCTTGCGCTGATCGCGGCGGCTGACGCCGGCGTCAGCCTGCCGGCAACCGCCATCGCCGTGCTGGTCGCGGCCTACCTGCCGGAATGCGCCTTGGCCTCGGCCAAGGGATGGCACCTGTCGCTGCGCACCATCCTGGCGATGATGGCGCGAGACCTGATGCTTCCCGCCATTTGGGCGCGCGGATGGCTGAGCGGCGCCGTCGACTGGCGCGGCAATGTGATGACTATCCAGACCAAGGCCGTCGCGGAGCTGGAAGAGACCCCGTCCGGCGCCTGATCGGCGCGTCCCCGCTCGCCTCTGTTCGGCCAGGCCCTTATCCGGCAACTCTCAGTGCCTGCTCGATGTCTTCGAGCAGGTCGTCGGCGTCCTCAAGGCCGACTGACAGCCTGAGCGTTCCCGGTCCGATGCCGAGCTCGGCGCGGGCTTCATCGGTCAAGTTCTTGTGTGTGGTCGTCGCCGGATGGGTGATCAGGCTCTTGGCGTCGCCGAGATTGTTGGAAATCAGCACGACGTCGAGTGCGTTCTGGAAGGCAAAGGCCGCCTGCTTGCCGCCCTTCACATCGAGGCAAATCAGCGTCGAGCCGCCCGACATCTGCTTCTTGACCACGGCCGCTTGCGGGTGGTCGGCGCGGCCGGGATAGATGACGCGGGCGATTTGCGGGCACTCGGCGAGGAAATCCGCGATGCGGCCGGCACTTTCCGTCTGCTGGCGTACGCGTAGCGGCAGCGTCTCCAGGCCTTTCAGCAGCGTCCAGGCATTGAAGGGCGAGAGGCTTGGGCCGGTGTGGCGGAAATAGTCATGCAGGTTCTCGTCGATCCATTTCTTGTCCGACAGAACGATGCCGCCAAGACAGCGCCCCTGGCCGTCAATATGCTTCGTGGCCGAATAGACGACGATGTGGGCGCCGAGCTGCAGGGGTTTCTGCTGCAAGGGCGTAGCGAAGACATTGTCGACGATCAGCCTGGCGCCGATCGAATTGGCAAGTGCCGCGACGGCGGCAATGTCGACTACCTCCAGCGTTGGATTGGTAGGGCTTTCCAGGAAAAACAGTTTGGTGTTGGGCTTGACCGCCTTTTCCCAATTGGCGATGTCGGTGCCGTCGACCAGCGTTGCCTCAATGCCGTATTTCGGCGCCAGCGTCTCGACCACCCAGCGGCAGGAGCCGAACAGCGCGCGCGCCGCCACGATATGGTCGCCCGCCTTGGCGCTGCACAGCAGTGCTGCCGTCACCGCCGCCATGCCGGATGCCGTGGCGCGCGCGTCTTCGGCTCCTTCCAGCGCGCACATGCGTTTCTCAAACATGTCGACCGTCGGATTGGCATAGCGCGAATAGATGAAGCCCGGCTCCTCGCCCTTGAAGCGGGCCTCCGCCGCTTGCGCCGTCTCGTAGACATAGCCTTGGGTGAGATACATCGCCTCGGAGGTCTCGCCGAAGCCGGAACGCAGCGTTCCGGCATGCACGAGTGCGGTCTGAGGCTTCCAGTCGCGCTTCTTGGTCATCATTCTATCCAAACACCAAAATTGGTCCAAACAACAAAAAACCGGTCGCGAAAGTCGCAACCGGTCCATATGGCCTTGCGGCCCGACGGTCCTTTAGCGACTTGTTTAACGTGGCTGCAAGCCGACCGGCCAAATCACCACGGGATAACGAGCTTTAGACCCGCGCCACGCTTGCGTCAATTGCCGGCATGATTAAGAGGGTTGTACCAAGCAGGTGCCAAAGGCGTCCACGGTCGGACCTGCGACAGAACAAGACCTCGCCCGGCGTTCGAACGGAGCCAGACCCTTGCGGCAGACAGGCATTCTTCCCGATCAGGATATTTCCGCGCTGTTCCAGACGGGCGCGCTGAAATCGCCGCGCACGCTCGATGCCGATCAGATCCAGCCGGCCAGCCTTGACCTCAGGCTCGGCGACAAGGCCTGGCGGGTGCGTGCTTCCTTCTTGCCCGGCCCGGACCACAGGGTTGCCGACAAGCTCGACCGGCTGAAGCTGCACGAGATCAACCTCGCCGAAGGTGCCGTGCTGGAAACCGGCTGCGTCTACATCGTGCCGCTGCTCGAAGGCCTGGCGCTGCCCGCCCATATTTCCGCCTCCGCCAACCCGAAAAGCTCGACCGGACGGCTCGATATCTTCACCCGGGTAATGACCGACCGCGGCCACGAGTTCGACAAGATCGCCGCCGGCTATGAAGGCCCGCTCTACCTGGAGGTCAGCCCGCGCACTTTCCCGATCGTCGTGCGGACCGGCTCGCGGCTGTCGCAGATCAGGTTCCGCACCGGCAATGCGCTCTTGTCGGAAAACGAGCTGCACGAGTTGCACCGCGCCGAAATGTTGGTCGCCACCGAACCACCCAACATCTCAGGCGGGGGCATCGCGCTATCGATCGACCTCGACGGCGACAAGGACGGGCTGGTCGGCTATCGCGGCAAGCACCACACCGGCCTGGTCGACGTCGACAAGCGCGCCGCGCAGGATGTCGTCGATTTCTGGGAGCCGCTCTACAAGAGCGGTGCCGGCGAGCTGGTGCTCGATCCGGACGAATTCTATATCCTGGTGTCGCGCGAGGCGGTGCATGTGCCGCCACTCTACGCCGCCGAAATGACGCCTTTCGACCCGCTGGTCGGCGAGTTCCGCGTCCACTATGCCGGTTTCTTCGACCCGGGTTTCGGCCATTCGGCGTCGGGCGGCACCGGCAGCCGGGCGGTGCTCGAGGTGCGCAGCCATGAAGTGCCGTTCATCCTCGACCACGGCCAGATCGTCGGACGGTTGGTCTACGAGCACATGCTGAAACGGCCGCGGGCGCTCTACGGCACTGATCTCGGCTCGAATTATCAGGCACAGGGCCTGAAACTGTCCAAGCATTTCCGCGCCGCGCGCTGAGCTTGTTCGCAATTCCGTCAGCCGCGAAACAGATATTCTTTCGCGGCACCAAGGCAGCCATGAAACTGACCGATAAAGAGCAGTTCTCGCACTGCCAATCGCTTCTTCCCCCAAAAACCTCTGGTTTGCTTCTCGTCGTCAAGTGAGGCGCTTGAGCTGGACTGCAAGGGGAACAACTGCTTGCCGAGACATCCCAGCACATGGGCTCTGGCGGAGTCGATACCGCAGGCTCTGCCATTGTCGTTCAGTCTGTCAGCGCGTAGTGCGGACGTCATGCGATCCGCGTTGCGCATCAGAAAGCTCACTTGCGATTTCGAATAGCCGGTGGCCAGAAGCCGGTCAGTCATCGACATTCGGGCTTCGCGATAGGATCTTGCGCTGCATTGTCCGGCGCTGTAAGCCGCTGGGGAGAAATAGGCGAGGAACAGGACTAAACTTACGAACACAGTGCCAATCCGCAGGCCGTTCATTTCTCGCCCCTGAATTATGTCACCAGTTTACAACGCCTTCACCGCCACCTTCACCGGCTGCTCGATTTCAAGCGGGTTGCGCAGAGGCAGGCCGAAATCCTGCGCCTCGATTTCGAATACGTCACCGGCCTCGGTCCTGATGCCGTCGGCGAAGGACAGCGTCGCCGTGCCGAACATGTGTACATGCACGTCACCCGGCTGGCGGAAGGCCGAGTATTTGAAGTGATGATGCTCGAGATTGCCAATGGTGTGCGACATGTTCGCCTCGCCCGACAGGAACGGCTTTTCCCAAAGCAGCTTGCCGTCGCGTAGGATGCGTGAAGCGCCGCGGATGTCGGACGGCAGGTCGCCGATCAGGATCTCCGGGCCGAACGAAGCGTTGCGCAGCTTGGAATGGGCGAGGAAGAGATAGTTCACACGCTCGGTGACGTGGTCGGAAAACTCGTTAGACAGGGTGAAGCCGACACGGAACGGGGCGCCGTCGTCGCCGATCACATAGATCCCGGCGATTTCCGGCTCCTCGCCGGCATCCTGGGCGAAGGCCGGCGACATAAGCGCCGCACCGGGCGCCACCGCCATGGTGCCGTTGCCCTTGTAGAACCATTCCGGCTGCACGCCGGTCTGGCCCTTCGCCGGCTTGCCGCCCTCAAGCCCCATGCGGAACATCTTCATGGAATCGGTCAGCTGTTCCTCGCCGTCCGTGCTGAGCTTCTTGTGCATGGAATCGCGGGTCGCGGCGGAGCCGAGATGCGTCAGCCCGGTGCCGGTGAGATGGAGATGCGCCGGATCGGGATGGTTGATCGGCGACAGCAGCCGGCCCTTCTTGTAGGCTGCGTCGAGATCGACGGTTTCGCCGAAGCCCTTGCGCTCGATCAGGGCGACAAGCCCGCTGCCGGTACGCGCGGCTTCCATCGCCAGCGAATAGACGCTGCGGGCGCCGTTGATGACGCGGGTCTTGCCGCCGCTGCGGGCAACGACGCGGATCGTCTCGGCGTCGTCGAGGATTTGTGAGATCAGCATGGTAACCCTCTCTGAATTGTGGGCTTGGCGTGCCTTTCTTGGCAAACCCTGCCCTGCGCGGCCCGGACCCTGTCCGCGCCTCGGTTGAAATTCTTCGTCCGGATTGCGCTCGCGGATCAGGTCCCTCGGGGGACTTCTTTGCGCCGCCCGGCAGCGCCGCGATGTGACCCGTATGCCTCCTGGTTGCCTCTCAAGCCTTGTTCTTGTTGTAGACGTCGAAGACGACGGCGCCGAGCAGCACCAGGCCTTTGACCACCTGCT
The DNA here is from genome assembly GCF_040322215.1 of Mesorhizobium sp. M0184. Classification (NCBI taxonomy): domain Bacteria; kingdom Pseudomonadati; phylum Pseudomonadota; class Alphaproteobacteria; order Hyphomicrobiales; family Phyllobacteriaceae; genus Mesorhizobium; species Mesorhizobium sp. M0184. The sequence goes on along the minus strand of NZ_JAMYSZ010000043.1, from coordinate 31,682 downwards.
GCCAATCGACATTGACGCCCATGATCGACATGCCGTTGTTCATGACGCCCATGATGAAGCCGCCGACCACCGCGCCGATGACCTGGCCGACGCCGCCCATCGCCGAAGCGCCACCGATGAACACCGCGGCGATGACGTCGAGCTCGCTGCCGAGGCCGGCCGCCGGCACAGCCTGCCCCAGGCGCGCTGCGATAATCAGGCCGCCGAGTGCCGACAGCACGCCCATATTGATGAACACCATCAACGTCAGCCGTTCGGTCTTGATGCCCGATAGCTGGGCTGCCTTGACATTGCCGCCCATCGCATAGATGCGACGGCCGATCGTCATGCGTTTGGTAACGAAGACGAACAACGCGATCAGCACGCCCATCACCATGAGAACGATGGGGAGGCCCCTATAGGTGGCGAATTGGTAGACGAGAAACAGCGCCAGCGCGCTGATCACCAGGGTCTTGACGACGAACAGCGAGAAGGGCTCGGCTTCGTAGCCATGTTTCTCGCGGGTGCGCCGTGCCCTGAGCCCGAAATAGGCATAGGCGAGCACGGCGCCGAGGCCGATCACGATCGTCGTCAGGTGCAGCGTCAGGCCGCTGCCGACAATGGTTTTGCCGGCGGCGTTCACGGTTGGCGGTATCAGCGTCAATGGGCCGATCAGGTCCGGAATGAAGCCGGAACTGAGCGCCTTGAAGCCGACGGGAAGCGGCCCTACGGAAGACCCGCCACCCAGCAGCGCCTGGCAGATGCCGCGGAAGATCAGCATGCCCGCCAGCGTGACGATAAAGCTCGGTATTCGGTGATAGGCAATCCAGTAGCCTTGTGCCGCGCCGATCGCACCACCGACGATCAGGCAGATGATCGACACCACCAGCGGATTGCTCAATGGGCCAAGCGGCCAGATGACCATCATCATCGCCGCCAGTGCGCCGATGAAGCCGGCGACGGAGCCGACGCTGAGATCGATGTGACCCGAAACGATCACCAGAAGCATGCCCAGCGCCATCACGATGATGAAGCTGTTCTGCTGCACGAGATTGCTGAGGTTCACCGGCTTGAACAGCGTTCCGGACGTGGTGAACTGGAAGAACACCATGATTGCGATCAACGCCAGCACCAACCCGTATTCGCGCAGGTTGGTGACCAGCGCCGAGACGGCAATGCGAGGTCCCTGTTGTAGATCCTGGGCAACGCCGGTCTGCGGCCCGGGAGCGCTTTCGGTGCTCATGATGCTTTTCCTTCTCCGCGGACGATGGCGCGCATTATCTTTTCCTGGCTGGCGTCGCTTGCCGCCATTTCGCCGACGATGCGTCCTTCGTTCATGACGTAGATGCGGTCGGTGATGCCGAGCAGTTCGGGCATTTCCGACGAGATGACGATGATTGCCTTACCCTCGGAGGCGAGACGCGCGATGATCGTATAGATTTCATACTTGGCGCCGACGTCGATACCGCGTGTCGGCTCGTCGAGGATCAGCACTTCCGGATTGGCGAACAGCCATTTCGACAGCACCACCTTCTGCTGATTGCCGCCAGAAAGGTTGCCGGTCATCTGGTAGACGCTCGAGGCGCGGATATTGGTCCTGCCGCGATAATCGTTGGCGACCGAAAGCTCGCGCAAATCGTCGATCACGCCGTGGCGCGACACGCCGGGCAGGTTGGCCAGCGTGATGTTGTGCTTGATGTGGTCGATCAAGTTGAGACCGTAGGTCTTGCGGTCCTCGGTAACGTAGGCAATGCCGTGTTCCACCGCCTTGCTCACCGAAGAGACGTCGATCGGCTTGCCGTTGAGGAACACCTCGCCGGTGATGCGACGGCCATAGGACCGGCCGAACAGGCTCATGGCAAACTCGGTCCGGCCGGCGCCCATGAGCCCGGCAATGCCGACCACTTCGCCCTTGCGGGCGTTGAGGTTGATACCCTTGATGACCTGCCGCTCGGCATGGATGGGGTGGTAGACCGACCAGTTTTTCACTTCGAGAACGGTCTCGCCGATCTTCGGCTCGCGCGGCGGATAGCGGTCGTCGAGCGAACGGCCGACCATCGAGGTAATGATGCGGTCCTCCGAGATGTCCTTCTTGGCCAGCGTCTCGATGGTCCGCCCGTCACGGATGATGGTGACCTTGTCGGCGACCCGGTTCACCTCGTTGAGCTTGTGCGAGATCAGGATCGAAGTGATGCCTTGCCGCTTGAATTCGAGCAGCAGATCGAGCAGCGCCTGGCTGTCCTTTTCGGACAGGCTCGCGGTCGGCTCGTCGAGAATGAGCAACTTCACTTCCTTGCTGAGCGCCTTGGCGATCTCGACCAGCTGCTGCTTGCCGACGCCGATATTGGTGATCAGCGTGTTGGGGTCCTCCTTGAGGCCGACCTTCTTGAGCAGGGCGCTGGTGCGCGCCTCATTGGCATTCCAGTCGATGACGCCGTATCTGGCGTGCTCGTTGCCGAGAAAGATGTTTTCGGCGATCGACAGCATCGGCACCAGCGCAAGCTCCTGGTGGATGATGACGATGCCCTTGCGCTCGCTGTCATGGATGCCTTTGAAATGGCACTCATCGCCGCGATAGATGATCTGGCCGTCATAGGTGCCGGACGGATACACACCCGACAGCACCTTCATCAGCGTCGACTTGCCGGCGCCGTTCTCGCCGACCACGGCATGGATCTCGCCTTCCTCGACCATGAGCTTGACGTTCGACAGCGCCTTGACGCCGGGAAACGTCTTGGTGATGTCGCGCATCTCCAAAATCGTCGATGCCATTGAGAATACCACTCCTGCGAGGTCCGCAAACAATACCGGGCTGGCTCGCCAACGAAAAGGGGCCCTGCCTGCGCAGGACCCCAGGCTTTGTAACCGCGATTACTTCAGTTCTTCGGCCTTGATGTAGCCGGAGTCGACCACCAGGGCCTGGTAGTTCGACTTGTCGACGTCATGCGGCGTCAACAGGATCGAGGGAACGACCTTGACGTCGTTGTTGTAGGTCGTGGTGTCGAGGCCTTCCGGCTTGCCGCCCGAGAGCACCTTATCGACGAGTTCGACCGTCGCCTTGGCGAGTTCGCGGGTGTCCTTGAACACCGTCGAATACTGTTCGCCGGCGATGATCGCCTTGACCGAAGCGGTCTCGGCGTCCTGTCCGGTGACGATCGGCCATGGCTGATCGGCGGTGCCGTAGCCTACGGCGCGCAGCGAAGCGATGATGCCGCGCGACAGGCCGTCATAGGGCGAGAGCACGCCATCGACGCGGCTGCCGTCCGAGTAGTTGGCGGAGAGCAGATTGTCCATACGGGCCTGGGCGGTTGCCGCCAGCCAGCGCAGCGTGCCGACCTTGTCCATGCCCATCTGGCCGGACTTCACGACGAGGGTCTTGTCGTCGATTAGCGGCTGAAGAACCGACATGGCGCCGTTATAGAAGAAGAACGCATTGTTGTCGTCCGGCGAACCGCCGAACAGCTCGATGTTGAACGGGCCCTTCTTCTCGGGATAACCGAGACCCTTGAGCAGCGATTTGGCCTGGATGACGCCGACGCCGAAATTGTCGAAGGTGGTGTAGTAGTCGACATTTGGCGTCTTCTTGATCAGGCGGTCGTAAGCGACGACGACAACGCCGGCGTCATTCGCCTTCTGCAACGCATCGCCCATCGTGGTGCCGTCGATCGAAGCGATGATCAGCGCCTTCGGGCCCTTGGTGATTTCGTTTTCCAGCTGGCTGAGCTGGTTCGGAATGTCGTCCTGCGCGTACTGCAGGTCGACAGTGTAGCCCAGAGCCTCGAGCTGGGACTTGACGGCGTCGCCGTCGTTGATCCAGCGCTGCGAGGTCTTGGTGGGCATCAGCACGCCGATCAGGCCTTCGCCCGCCTGCGCCGGCAGCGTCATGGCCGCGATGCCTAGGGCCGCGACGGCGGCCAGTGTCTTGACAATCTTCACATTAACTCTCCCTGGTTGATGGACGCGTACCCTTGGGTTTCGTGGGCCGCGCAATCGTGCAGGAGCGCCAAACGCGCCGCTGCCGTCAATCGATCTCCGGTATCCTCCCAATCGGCCCCGAGACTCTGGTTTCAATCGATACGAGTTTTCCCTCGTCACCGACCGTCAAGCCTCAGGACGCGCGAAGGGTGTGTCGCTTTGCCATAACTGTCAAATGCGATCTTTGATGGTTGCTATATCGAGACTGATATGGCTTAGGCTAGTGACGACGCTGCCGGATCCAGCCAGGGCGCCGGGCGTAAGAGTAGGGAAGAATCATGGCGGCGCTGCGAAATCCTGACGGAATATCAGCCAGTTACGATGAAATTCCGGGTGATGGCGGAACCTTGCTGCGCAGCGGCTTGAGCCTGCGTCACATGCGCATGATCGCAGCCCTCGACGAGCACGGCCGGGTGAGCGCCGCGGCCCAGGTCATGAACATCTCGCAGCCGGCGGCCTCGCGCATGATCGCCGAGATGGAGGCCGTGCTCGACGTCAAGCTCTGCGAAAGGCTGCCGCGCGGCGTCACGCTGACACCCTATGGCAAGGCGTTGGCACGGCGCGCGCGATCGATCCTGCTCGAGATGCGCGAGGTCGATCGCGAGATTTTCGAGCTCAAGGCGGGCAAAGGCGGCTCGGTGTTCCTGGGCGCGGTGACAGCACCGGCGATCGAGCTGGCGGTGCCGGCGATCCGCGAGATCCGGCGCCTTTATCCGCGCATCGAAATCACCATGCAGGTCGAGACATCGAACGTCCTGGCGCGCGAGCTGATCGCCTCGCGCCACGATTTCATCATCGCCCGCATCCCCGACGACCTCAATCCGCGGCTGTTCGAAGCGCGCGTCATCGGCGTCGAGAAAGCCTGCCTGATCGTGCGCCGCGGCCACCCGCTGACCAAGGGCAAGGCGGTGCGGCTGGAAGACACCGCCGCCTATGACTGGGTTTTCCAGTCGGGCGGCTCGCCGCTGCGCCAGGCGATGGAAAGCAACTTTTTGAACCGCAACATCGCGCTGCCGGACCGCATCCTCAACACCAGCTCGCTGCTATTGACTCTGGTCATGGTCGCGCAATCCGACGCCATCGCGCCGGTGTCGATCCAGGTCGCGAAGTTCATCCAGAACCCCGAGGGCCTGGCCGGCGCTATCGATGTCGTCCACACTGAATTCGACATCGAGGTCAGGCCGTACAGCCTGATCACGGTGAAGAACCGCGCGCTGTCACCGGCAGCCAAGATGCTGCACGATTTTATTTTGCGAGAGGTGGGCTGAGGGTTGGAGCGGGTAGCGGGCGCATCCCGTGGCCGGCCAGACGACCAGACAGGCCCGCCAGCAGCGGCGCCGATGCACGTCGGCCACTACTGCCTGATGCTCAAAAAAAGCCCGCCAGCAGAAGCCAGCGGGCCAAGGGTAGACTTTCCGGTTGGGGTCATTCGAGGCCCCGCCGACCCTCAATGTGAGATATTCCACGAACTGGCACATCGGCCAAACAGATGAAAGACGGCCAGCCGGGCTGTAAAACTGCCTATAAATCCGCTGGTTTTCAGCTTGGCCAGAACAAGTGCAATGCACCGGGGGCAAAAGCTGGAGCGGGTAGCGGGAATCGAACCCGCGCGTTCAGCTTGGGAAGCTGACAAGCTACCATTACATCATACCCGCGCTGGTTCCTCCGATATCATGGCCCGGCGCCGATGCGCAATCCGGTTTGAGGGCTCGGCTTGATGCAGGGCTATCAACTGCGTATTTCTAGGCATGTGCCCGAATCGCGGCACCCGACTGTGGAGACAGGCTTGTCCGCACTGAACCGCTTTCTCGGCGATACGCCGCTCCGGGTGATCCTGAAGCTGCTTGTGGTGTCGTTCCTCGTCGGGCTGGTCATGAATGCCTTCGGCTGGTCGCCGATGGATGTGCTTTACGGCATTCGCAAATTCTTCATCGACCTGTGGAATTTGGGCTTCCACGCCATCGACCGTTTCCTCGGCTACATCCTGCTCGGTGCCGCGATCGTCGTGCCGGCCTTCATCCTGCTCAGGATCGCTAACTACCGGAAATGAATTTTCAGGCGTAGCCCGCCGCCACCTCGAACAGGATGGCGTGCCGTGCAGCAAGTGCTGCGACATCCGTCGAATAGCCTCCGCCGATAACGCCGCATACCGGTATGCCAAGCGTGCGGAAATGGCGGATCACCATATCGTCGCGGGCACGCAGCCCGTCATCCGTGAGCGACAACCTGCCGAGCCGGTCCTCGACATGGACATCGACGCCGGCATTGTAGAAGACGAGGTCCCAGCGCCTTCGCGCCGACAACTCCGGCAGGATGGCGTCCAGCCGCTCCAGATAGGCTGAATCGCCGGCGCCGTCGGGCAGGGCGACATCGAGATCGGAGGCGATCTTGAGCGCGGGGTAGTTGCGGTCGCCATGCATGGAGAAGGTAAACACGCGCGGCTCGTCGTTGAGGATATCCGCCGTGCCGTCGCCCTGATGCACGTCGAGGTCGACGACCAGGATGTTTTGGACAGCAGCTTCGGCGAGCAGCACCAGCGCGGCAACGGCTACGTCGTTGAAGGTGCAGAAGCCGGCGCCTTGCGCGCGCCGCGCGTGATGGCTGCCGCCGGCGGTGTTGCAGGCGATGCCGTTCAGCAACGCCAGCCGCGCTGCCAGCACCGTGCCGGCCGTTGCGAGCTGCGCCCTCAGCGAAACCCGCGGTCCCACGGGAAAGCCGATCTCGCGCTCGATCGCCACCGGCACTTCGCAGGCAAGCACCTGGTCGACATAGTCGACCGCGTGGGCAAGCTTCAGCCATGATGGCCGCGCCGCCTCCGGCATGTTGAGCGCTTCGGGCTGCGCCAGGCCGCGTGCCCGCAAGGCATCCATCAGCAGCGGATATTTGCTCATCGGGAAGCGGTGGTTGACGGCGAAGCCGGCGTCGTAGTCGGGATGATGAACGATCTGCAAGGGCATGGGACGGGCGGTGCGCCAGAGGCGGGTTTCGGTTGACCATAGCGGGGTGGATGGTTGCGCGAGGTCCGCAAACTGGGGCACATCGGCTAGCCGATCAAGCCGCAACAGGAAGCAACACGCGTTTGGAGCAGGCTTTACCCACCGAAGTCCACGCCACCGAAGCCAGGGCCTTCGTCGTCACCAACCGCTCGGTGCTCGCCATCGCCGTGCCGATGACGCTTGCCTATCTGACGACGCCGTTGCTCGGAATTGTCGACACGGCGGTGATTGGGCAGTTCGGCGACGCCGCCCTTCTCGGCGGCCTGGCGGCCGGCGCCCTGATCTTCGACGTCGTTTTCACCACCTTCAACTTCCTGCGCTCCGGCACCACCGGCCTCGTCGCCCAGGCCTTCGGGCGCGGCGATGCGCTGGAGGAGCAGGCGGTGTTCTGGCGCGCCGTGCTGATCGCGGTCGTCGCCGGCGTCGTGCTTGCCGCGCTTGCGCCGCTGGTCTCCACCGCCGGGCAATGGTTCATAGGCGCCGAACCGCGCGTCAGCGCGGCGATGGACGTCTATATCCGCATCAGGATGCTCGCCGCACCGTTCTCCCTGATCAATTACGCCATCCTCGGTTACGTGCTTGGGCGCGGCGAGGGCGGGCTCGGGCTGATGCTGCAATTGATACTGAACGGCATCAACATCGCCCTCTGCTTCCTGCTTGGCCTGGAGTTCGGCTGGGGCGTCGCCGGCGTAGCCTGGGCGACGCTCACCGGCGAATTCGTCGCCATGCTGCTGGGTCTCGCCATCGTCGGCCGGCGCTTCTGGGCGGCACCCAGGCTGCCGCGCCACCGCGTCCTCGATCTGCCGGCATTCCTGCGCATGATGTCGCTCAACCGCGATATCATGATCCGCTCCTTTTCGCTGCTCGCCGCCTTCGCGCTGTTCACGCGCCAGGGCGCGCAGTTCGGCACGCTGACGCTGGCCGCCAACGCCGTGCTGATGAACCTGTTCCTGGTTGCCGGCTATTTCATCGACGGTTTCGCCACTGCCGCCGAGCAGCTCGCCGGCCGCGCCATCGGAGCGCGCGCCGCCACCGCCTTTAACCAGGCGGTGCGGCTGACGCTGCTTTGGGGACTCGGTCTGGCCGGCGCGGCGACACTCTTCTTCCTGCTGGAGGGCACGGATCTGATCGCCCTGATCACGACCGCGACGGACGTCCGCGCCATTGCCGACATCTACCTGCCCTGGGCGGCGTTCACCGCGCTCAGCGGCGTGCTGGCTTTCCAGATGGACGGTGTCTTCATCGGCGCAACATGGTCGCGCGACATGCGCAACATGATGCTGTTGTCATTCCTGGCGTTCAGCGCCGCGCTGCTGATCCTGGCGCCGGCCTTCGGTAATCACGGCTTGTGGGCGGCGTTGCATGTCTTCCTGCTGGTACGCGGCTTCAGCCTGCTCGCCATATTGCGGCTGCGGGTGCGCGCGGTCTTTGGCTGATCGCTAAAACGGTTTCGCCGCCCAGTGATCGAGGCGGCTGTCGCGAAGCTCGCGCAGCGACTTCAGCCGTTGACTGTCCATGAAACGGGCCATGCCGGAAAGAATGCGCCCCGGCAGCGCGGGCCCGGCATAGATCATGCCGGTATAGAGCTGGACGAGATCGGCGCCGGCACGGATCTTTTCCAGCGCCGTCTCGGCGGAATCGACGCCGCCGACGCCGATGATGGTGGGATCCGGGCCAAGCAGTTTTCGCATCCTTGCCAGCACGATAGTCGAGCGCTCGAACAAGGGTTTCCCCGAAAGCCCGCCGGTCTCGCCGGCAAGGCCGGCGCTGCTCAGGCCGGCTCGCGCGATCGTTGTGTTGGAGACGATGACGCCGTCCATTTGCTTGTCGCTGATCTCGGCGGCGATGTCCTCAAGCTCGGCCTCGACCAGATCCGGCGCGATCTTGAGGAACACGGGCGGTTTTGCCGGTGCTGCCGCACGCGCGGCCATGACCCGCGACAGAAGTTCGCCAAGCTGTTCGCGTGCCTGCATGTTGCGCAGGCCCGGCGTGTTCGGCGAGGAGATGTTGATTGCCAGATAACTGGCATATCGCGCGAACCGGACCACGCCGCGTTCATAGTCACTGACGCGGTCGGTGCTGTCCTTGTTGGCGCCGATGTTGACGCCGACGATGCCGGCACGGCCCATGCGGGCGGCAAGGCGCTTTTCCGCGGCGGCGTGGCCTTCATTGTTGAAGCCCAGCCGGTTGATCACTGCCCCGTCCGAAGGCAGCCGGAAGATGCGCGGCTTCGGATTGCCGGTCTGCGGCAGCGGCGTGATCGTGCCGACCTCGGCGAAGCCGAAGCCGAGGCCGAGCAGCGCGTCCGGCACTTCGGCATTCTTGTCGTAACCCGCGGCCATGCCGAGCGGGTTCGGGAAACCGAGCCCGCAACGGCTGACCTTTAACCTGTTGTCCTGCGGCGGACGACCGGCGACCGGCAGCCCGCATCTCAGCGCGGCAATCGACAGCCCATGCGCGGTTTCCGGATCGAGCGTGAACAGCAGTTTCTGGCCGATCCGGTCGAACGCGCTCATTCGGCCTCCAGCGCCGGGAATTCATGCCGGCCGTCAGCGCCGAGCGGCAATGCCTGCACCGAAACGACCGCATCGAGGCCGAGCCCGCCATAGAGATGCGGGAACAGGGCGCCGCCGCGCGAGACCTCATATTTCAGCGCATCGCCGAGGCGCGCGCTATCGACGGCGACCAGCAGCAACCGGCTTTGGCCGGCGAAATGTTTGGCCGCCGTTTCCCGAACCTGCCCGGCGGTGGAAAAATGGATGAAGCCGTCGGCGACGTCGATCGGCGCGCCGGTGAAGCCGCCTTCTCTTTCAGCCTCGCGCCACAGCGCCTCGGGAACTATCTTGTAGATGATCTCGGACATCGTTGCGCTATAGTCCGAACCGACCACGCGGGGAAGGGCAGGCCCGTGTTCTTCCCCATTTCAGGTTCATCCCCATTTCAGGCGCAAACTGTGATAGATTGCGCTGACTGGCTCATGGAGGAAAACATGCGTCTGAAACACGTCTTGATCCCCGCAGCACTGGTGTCGCTTGTCGCGGCGTCGGCCTTTTCCGAGGAAGCCGATCGCTACCGGTTGGAGAAATCGGCCAATGGCTATGTCCGCATGGATACGCAAACCGGCGCCATGTCGCTCTGCGAGGAACGCTCCGGCCAGCTCGTCTGCAAGACGGCGGCCGACGAACGTGCCGCCCTACAAGATGAGGTCGACCGGCTGCAAAGTTCGGTGAAGGCGCTCGACGAACGCGTCGCCAAGCTCGAAAATTCGCTTGCCGCCCGTTTCGAATCGACTTTGCCCAGCGAGGAGGATTTCAACAAGACGATGGGCTACATGGAGCGCTTCCTGCGCAGCTTCATGGATATCGTCAAGGACATGGACAAGGACGACGACGGCGCCAAGCTCAATTCGCAAAAGACCTAGGCAATTCGCAAAAGACCTGGGGCGGGAATAGCAAGCCGCCCACGCCGGACGGCAGGCGTAGCGTTACAATCGTTCAGATCCTGCAAGGCGGAACATCGCCAACGGGATTCGGGGAGGGATATCACCGTTGGGCTACACATTCGTCATTGCCGATGATCACCCGCTTTTTCGCGGTGCATTGAGGGAGGCACTCGCGGGTATCGGAGATGTTGCCGCCATTCACGAGGCTGGCGATTTCGAAAGCGCCAAGGCGCTTGTCCTGGCCAATGAGGATGTCGATCTGGTGCTGCTCGATCTCTCGATGCCGGGGGCAAGCGGTCTTTCCGGCCTGATTTCGCTGCGCGGCATCCATCCGGCGGTGCCGATGATGGTGGTCTCGGCGCATGACGATCCGGTGACGATCCGGCGCGCGCTCGATCTCGGCGCCTCCGGCTTCATCTCCAAATCGGCCAGCATGGAGGAGATCCGCAATGCGGTGCAGTCGGTGCTCGCAGGCGATATCGCGGCTCCCGTCGGCATCGATCTCGGCGTCGAGCGCGATCCCGAGATTTCCGACCTGATCAAGCGGCTGCAGGCGCTGACCCCGCAGCAGACGCGCGTGCTCGGCATGCTGGCTGAGGGACTGCTCAACAAGCAGATCGCCTATGAGCTCGGGGTCTCCGAAGCGACGATCAAAGCGCATGTCTCGGCCATCCTGCAGAAGCTCGGCGTCGACAGCCGCACGCAGGCGGTCATCCTTTTGTCCAAAATCGGCAGCGACCCGCTGCAGACGGCCGGCTGATTCCTATTCGGCCGCCGGCGCCAGCGGCCTGACCCTGGCCATCATCGAGCGCAGCATCGCCGGTTTCAGTGGTTTGCTGATCACCGGCACGTCGAGCCTGCCGGCGGCGGCGCGAACCTCGCTGGAGCGGTCGGCGGTGACCAGCACGGCCGGCAGGTCCTCGCCATGGATCGCACGCAACTGGGCGATCAATTCGAGGCCGGTCCTGTTGTCGAGATGATAGTCGGCAAGCACGAGGTCCGGCCGATGCATGCCGGACCTGTCGAGATCCTCCGCGCCGGAAAGCGTGTCGACGCTGCAGCCCCAACCCTCGAGCAGCAGCCGCATGCCGTCGAGGATGCGGGCGTCGTTGTCGATGCAGAGCACATGGAGCCCGGCAAGCGAGGCCGCGGCACGGGCAGGCGGCTTCGCCTCGGCCTCGCGCCGCGGTGCCTGCACGGCCACCACCGGCAGCAACACGGAAAAGCGTGTGCCCTTGCCTGGGTTGGAGAAGATCCGGATTTCGAGGCGCAGGACGCGGGCGATGCGGTCGACAATGGAGAGCCCAAGGCCGAGGCCTTCCGCCTCGCGTGCGCCCTCGTCGAGCCGGGTGAATTCGCGGAACACGGTGTTGAGCTCGTCGCCGGCAATGCCGATGCCGGTGTCGATAACCTGGATCTCGGCCAGTTCGCCGCGCCGCCGCGCGCCGACCAGGATGCGGCCACGGCGCGTATACTTGATGGCGTTGGAAACCAGGTTCTGGATCAGCCGGCGCAGCAGATTGCGGTCCGTCATGACGCTGAGCGACGACGGCATGATCGAGAGTTCGAGCTTCTTTTCGGCGGCAAGCGGCCGGAAGTCGTTGCCGATCTGGCGCAGCAGCCCGTCGAGGCCGAAGCTCGTATCGTCCGGCTTCATCGCGCCGGCATCGAGGCGCGAAATGTCGAGCACCGCGCCGAGGATGGTCTCGACCGATTCCAGCGACGATTCGATGTTCATCGCCGCCTTGCCGGCAGGTCCCTTGCCGGTCTTCTCGATCAGCGACGAGCAATAGAGGCGGGCGGCGTTCAGCGGCTGCAGGATGTCGTGGCCGGCGGCAGCGAGGAAGCGGGTCTTGCCGAGATTGGCCTCCTCGGCCAGCATCTGCGCCTGCGCCAGCTCCTCATTGACGCGGGTGAGCTCGGCGGTGCGGCTCTTCACTCGCTGTTCCAGGGATTCGTTTGCGCGCTTCAGCGCCAGATCCTGCTCGACACGTCCGGAAATGTCGGCGTAGGTGGCGACGATGCCGCCGTCCGGCATCGGATTGGAGCGCAATTCCAGGATGCGCCCGCTTGTCTTCAGCTCCATCTGCCATGGGCTGACGAAGCTGGTCAGGCGGTTGAGCATGGTGACGCGCTGGTCTGCCGGTATGTCACCGCGCTCGGCAAGGTGGCGCAGGATACGATCGAGTGAGACGCCGACCTGGCCCATCTCGTCGGGCAGGTCGAACAGCGCCCGGTACTGGCGGTTCCAGCAAATCAACCGGAAATCGCGGTCGAAGACAGTGATGCCCTGTTCCATCTGGTCGAGTGCGATCTGCAGCAGGTCGCGATTGTGCTGCAGCGCCTCGGTGGCGTCATCGAGCAGGCGGAAGGCGTCCTTGGATTCGCGGTCGTTGCGGCGCAGCAGCAGCGACAGGATCAGCCGCGCCGAAGAGGAGCCGACGGCACTGGCCAGAAGCTGCTCGGAGAAGCGGATGACATCCATGCTGGCCTGTTCGTTGCCGAGCAGTGAAGTGCCGCTGCTCTTTTCGAACGACTGAAAGGACCGCTCGGTCCGTTCGACACCGAGATAGCGCGCGATCGTGTCCTTGAGGTCGTTGACGGTAATGGTGGTGCGGAAGCGGCGCAGGCTGGGCAGCGGACCCGCTTCGCGCGGCACGAAGATCGACGCCTGGATGCGTTCCAGCGGCACAGAGGCGCGCGATAGCGAGCCGAACACAAAAAACAGCGTGTTGATCGACAGGCTCCACAGCACGCCATGGTTCAGCGGCTCGGCGACGGTGCCGAAAAGAGCCTGCGGCCGCAATGCATCGAAGCCGAACAGGCCGTGGACGAGGATGCCGGTATCGGGCGCGACTAGCGAGGGAAGCAGCAGCGTATAGCTCCAGACGACGATGCCGGCGACCATGCCAAGTGCGGCACCCCTTCCGTTGGCGCCGCGCCAGACCAGGCCGCCAATCATTGCCGGCGCGAACTGCGCGATCGCGGCGAACGACATCAGGCCGATCGAGGACAGCCGCGCGCTGTTGGTGCTCTCGCGGTAGTAGAGAAAGGCGATGAACAGCATGATGAAGATCGCCGCCCGCCGTACATTGAGGATGAGCGTCGACCAGTCCTCGTTCTCCGATGTCGTGGTCCGCAGCAGCCGGCGCACGAACAGCGGAATGACCAGGTCGTTGGAGATCATGATCGACAGCGCGACGCTTTCGACGATCACCATTGCGGTCGCCGCCGACAGCCCGCCGATGAAGGCGGCCATGGCCAGCACGTCGTGGCCGCTGAACAGCGGCAGCGACAGCACGTAAAGGTCGCTGCTGGTCCTGGGGCCGACCAGTTCCAGGCCGGCCAATGCGATCGGCAGCACGAACAGGTTGATTGCCACCAGATAGAGCGGAAACACCCATGTCGCGGTGCGCAGCTCGGCCTCGCTGCGGTTTTCGACGATGGTGACGTAGAACTGGCGCGGCAGCATTAGGATGGCAAAGCCGCTCAGGCATGTCAGCACCAGCCAGGTAGCGAGCGAGGTGTTGTAGCCCATCGCCTGGCGCACCTGCGTGTTTTCGGCGAGCTGGTCGAACATATCGCCTGGCCCGCCGAAGATCAGGAACGTGACCATCAGGCCGATCGCCAGGAAGGCGGCGAGCTTGACCACGGTCTCGACCGCCACAGCCAGCACCAGCCCGTCCTGGTGCTCGGTGGCATCGGCATGGCGCGTGCCGAACAGCACCGCAAACAGCGCCAGCAGCATGGCCACGACCAGCGAGATGTCACTGACGAACGGATCGAACGACGGCGGCGAGCCGGTATAGTGCTCGACCATCAGGCTGACCGAGCCGGAGATCGCCTTCAATTGCAGCGCGATGTAGGGCACGGCGCCGATGGTCGCGATCAGCGTAGCGATCGCCGCAACAGCGAAGCTCTTGCCGTAGCGGGCACCGAGAAAGTCGGCGACCGAGGTGATCTTCTCGGTCTTGGCCAGCCTGACGATGCGCTGCAGCAGCGGAAAGCCGAACACGAACACCAGCACCGGTCCGATATAGATGCCGAGGAACTCCAGGCCGCGCTCGGAGGACAGCCCGACCGAGCCGAAGAAGGTCCAGGAGGTGCAGTAGATGGCGAGGCTGAGCGCATAGATAAAGGGCCGGGCGCGGCCAGGCCCGGATGAAGTCGAGCGCCGGTCGCCCAGGCTGGCGATGGCAAACAGCAACGTCACATAGGCGATCGCGATGATGACGATGAACCAGCCCTGCACGGCTCGAACTTCCTCCCTGCGCCGATTTTTTCATCCGGCCTTGCAGACGCAATCACAGCTTGGCCACCGAGTCCATCGCGGCTTTCGGCGCATTATGGCCGCGGCTTCGCGCAATCCAGGCCGGGGAAACACGTCTTTGCGCCTGTCGCAACCGCAGGTTTTTGCTATTCTGCCCGCCGGTCGATGCCGAGGCGTGGACGGCAGCACGGCCGGTCAGGACAAGGAGGGTCGAATGCTGAAAGAATTTCAGGAATTCATTTCCAGGGGCAATGTGATGGACCTGGCCGTCGCCGTCATCATTGGCGCTGCCTTCGGCAAGATCGTCACCTCGCTGGTCGACGACATCATCATGCCGGTCATCGGGGCGATTTTGGGCGGATTGGACTTCAACAACTACTTTCTGCCCTTGTCCTCGGCCGTTAACGCCACATCGCTGGCTGAGGCAAAGAAACAGGGCGCGGTCTTCGCCTATGGCAGCTTCATCACCGTGGCACTGAACTTCCTTATCCTCGCCTTCATCATCTTCCTGATGGTCAAGGCGGTGAACAATCTGCGCCAGCGGCTGGAGCGCGAGAAACCGGCCGCCCCGGTTGCCCCGCCGCCGGCCGATGTCGCGCTGCTCACCGAAATTCGCGATCTCCTCGCCAGAAAGTAGCGCCTGCGGTAACTTTCTGGACCAAAACCCCGGTCGCTTGCGGCCGGGGTTTTCTGTTTTCGTCCGCCCTGAAACACGCTAGCAGTCGAGCAAACGAAAACGGACCCATCCATGACCCTGATCGATACTCTGCGCGCCGAAGCGCGGGCGGCGCCTGAAAGCGGCATTGTCGCCGTCATGAACCGCGGCCGCGGCCGCGACGGCATGATCCCGCTCTGGGCCGGCGAGGGCGACCTGCCGACGCCTGCCTTCATCACCGATGCAGCCGCCAAGGCACTCGCCGGCGGCGAGACCTTCTACACCTGGCAGCGAGGCATTCCCGAACTCAGGCAGGCGCTCGCCCGCTACTACACCAGGCATTTCGGCAAGACTTTCGCCAACGAGGAATTCATCGTCACCGGCTCCGGCATGCACGCCATCCAGATGGCCATCGATGCGGTGGCCGGCAAGGGCGACGAACTCGTCTACCTGTCGCCGGCATGGCCGAACTTCGCCGCCGCCGCCGGCGTCGCCGGCGCTGTTCCAGTCGCGGTCACGCTCGACCAGTCGGGCAATGGCTGGTCCTGCGATGTCGACAAGATCGCAGCGGCGATCACGCCACGGACCAAGGCGCTGTTCGTCAACACGCCGTCCAACCCGACCGGCTGGACCGCCGACAAGGAGACGCTGCAGGCGATCCTCGACCTTGCCCGTGAGAGGGGCCTGTGGATCATCGCCGACGAGATCTACTCGCTGTTTCATTACGGCCATGGCCGCGCGCCGTCCTTCATCGACATCATGGCCGATGAGGATCGCATCCTGTTCGTCAATTCCTTTTCCAAGAACTGGGCGATGACCGGCTGGCGCATCGGCTGGATCAAGATCCATCCCGCCTTGCAGCAGGTGTTCGAGAACCTGGTCCAGTATTCGACTTCCGGCGTTGCGCAGTTCATGCAGCGGGGCGCCGTCGTTGCCCTCGATGAGGGCGACGCCTTCATCGTCGAGCAGGTGGAGCGGGCGAGGGCGGCGCGCGACCTGGTGTGCGGCATTCTCGCCGAAACCGGCAGGGCGCGGTTCACCGTGCCGCAGGGCGCATTCTATCTGTTCTTCGCGGTCGACGGCATCTCCGATTCCCGCGCTGCCGCCTTCGACATGGTCGACCGCGCCAATGTCGGCCTGGCTCCCGGCACCGCCTTCGGCCCCGGCGGCGAAGCCTTCCTCAGGCTGTGCTTCCACCGCCGCCTCGACCAGCTCGAGGAAGCCGCACACCGGCTGGCGAAATGGATGAAGACTGTCTGAGCGACTTCGCTCTGACGACCAAATGGTTCTCGGCGTAGAGTTTTAAACGACCTTCAGCCGCCCGACTTCGGCACCAGCAGCGGAATGACGCGGTCGCTTTTGGCGACTGAAGGCCGGCCGGCGGACCCGTAGGGAATCCCCAACGCGTCCCATGTCTCGACCAGTGCGTCCTGCAGCGAGGCGATCAGCGCGTCCGAATGGAACGGTGTAGGCGTGATGCGCAGCCGCTCGGTGCCGCGCGGCACCGTCGGGTAGTTGATCGGCTGGATGTAGATGCCGTGCACACCGAGCAGGCGGTCGCTGGCCATCTTGCAGAGCTCGGGATCGCCGACCAGAAGGGGCACGATGTGGGTAGGCGACTCCATCACCGGCAGGCCGGCCGCGGCCAGCACTTGCTTGGTCCGTGTCGCCTGACGCAGCTGCGCATCGCGCTCGGCCTGCGAGCGCTTGAGATGGCGGATCGAGGTGGTTGCCGCGGCAGCGATCGCCGGCGGCAACGCCGTGGTGAAGATGAAGCCCGGCGCATAGGAGCGCACCGCGTCGATCACCGCAGTGGTGCCGGCGATGTAGCCGCCAAGCGTGCCGAACGCCTTGGCCAGTGTGCCCTCGATGATGTCGATGCGGTCGGCCAGCCCTTCGCGCTCGGTGATGCCGCCGCCGCGCGGCCCGTACATGCCGACGGCGTGGACCTCGTCGATGTAGGTCATGGCGTTGTAGCGCTCGGCGAGGTCGACGATCTGCTTGATCGGCGCGATGTCGCCGTCCATCGAATAGACGCTCTCGAAGACAATCAGCTTGGCGCGCTCGCGGCCGGCCGTCTGCAGCAGGCTTTCGAGATGCGCGACGTCGTTATGGCGGAAGATCTTCTTCTCGGCGCCTGAGCGCCGCACGCCCTCGATCATCGAAGCGTGGTTGAGCTCGTCCGAGATGATCAGGCAATTGGGAAGCAGCTTTGCAATAGTCGAGATCGACGCCTCGTTGGAAACGAAGCCGGAGGTGAAAACCAGTGCCGCTTCCTTGTCGTGCAGGTCGGCCAGCTCCAGTTCGAGCTCGACCAGCGGGTTGCTGGTGCCGGAGATGTTGCGGGTGCCGCCGGCCCCCGACCCCATCTTGCCTGCCGCCTTCTGGAACGCGGCAATGACGTCGGGATGCTGGCCCATGCCGAGATAGTCGTTGGAGCACCAGACGGTGATTTCCTCGGCGCGGCCATTGGCGCGCCAGATGGCGCGCGGGAATTTCCCGACGATACGCTCAAGGTCGGCGAAGACGCGGTAGCGACGCTCCGCATGGAGCTGGTCGATCGCTTCCTCGAAAAACCGCTGATAGTTCATGTCGCCTTCCCAGTTTTGCGCGGGATCATAGTCATTGGCCTTTTCGGCGTCCACCTGGCCTTTTTGGTCAAAATGCCACGCCCCGTGCCTGTTCCTAACGACCACGGAACGTGGCCTATTCCCTTGATGTGGATCAATCTTGTTTCAGGACAATGCCACGCGCCGATGAGACTGGTTACCGCAGGTTTTAATGGCCTGGCGGCAGATTTTCCAGTACGGCGACGATTGAGACAGTTCCGACAAATCATCAATAGCGAGGATGCGGATGACGGTTTTGGTGACAGGCGGTGCCGGCTATATCGGTAGCCATATGGTCTGGGAATTGCTGGACACGGGCGACAGCGTCGTCGTCCTCGACCGGCTTTCCACCGGCTTTGAATGGGCGGTGGCCCCGGAAGCAAAGCTCGTCGTCGGCGACGTCGCCGACAGGGAACTGGTCGCCTCGATCATTCGCGACAATAAGGTCGACGCGATCATCCATTTCGCCGGCTCGATCGTGGTCCCCGAATCGGTCGCCGACCCGCTTGCCTATTACGAGAACAACACCTGCAAGACGCGCACCTTGATCGAGACCGCGGTGCGCGAAGGCGTGCCCAATTTCATCTTTTCCTCGACGGCCGCCGTCTATGGCGGCGCCGGCCTGGAGCCGGTGCGCGAGGATGCCCGGCTTGCGCCGGAATCGCCCTATGGCCTGTCCAAGCTGATGAGCGAATGGATGCTGCGCGACGCGGCAATTGCCCATGGGTTGCGCTATACGGCGCTGCGCTATTTCAACGTCGCCGGCGCCGATCCGAAGGGCCGCACCGGCCAGTCGACGCCCGGTGCCACGCATCTGATCAAGGTCGCTTGCGAGACGGCGCTCGGCAAGCGCCCCTTCATGCAGGTGTTCGGCACCGACTATCCGACGCCGGACGGTACCTGCATGCGCGACTATATCCACGTCAGCGACCTGGCGGCGGCGCATCGGCTGGCGCTTCAGCGGCTGCGTGCCGGCGGATCGAGCCTGGTCGCCAATTGTGGTTACAGCCACGGCTATTCGGTGCTCGAGGTCATCGACAGCGTCCGCCGGGTCTTCGGCCATGATTTCGAGGTGCGGATGGGCGATCGCCGCGCCGGCGACGCCGCCGCGGTCGTCGCCAATTCGGAGCTGGCGCGCGGCGAGCTCGGCTGGACCCCGCAGCGCGACAACCTCGACCAGATCGTTGCCGATGCGCTTGCCTGGGAGCGCATCCTGACCAGCAAGAATTCGGCTCTGGGGTGAAGTGGGCTCTCCGCAAAGGTTGGTTCAGCGCGCTGGGGGCGGAATGAAAATCCTGGTGCTTGGGGCCGGCGTCGTCGGTACGGCGGCGGCCTATTATCTGGCCAGCGCCGGCCATGAGGTGATAGTGATCGAGCGCCATCCGGCGGCGGCACGCGGCACCAGCCGGTCGAATGCCGGCCTGGTGTCGCCCGGAGACGCCACCGCCTGGGCCTCGCCAGCCGCGCTGAAGACGTTCCTGCGCGGCCTCTACAACCACGATCTCGGCATCAAGGTGCGGCTGCGCTTCGATCCGTATTTTTTCGCCTGGAGCCTGCGCTTCCTGCGCCAGTGCACGCATAAGCGCATGCGCGCCAACACCGACGTCAAGCTTCGTCTGGCGCTCTATTCGCGCGACTGCATCAACGCCGTCTCGGCCGAAACCGGCATCCACTATGACGAGCGCAAGAAAGGCATTCTCTATTTCTTCCGCTCGCAGCAGAGCTTCGATACCGGCACCGGCAATTATCGCTATCTCGGCGAACACGGCCTGCCGATCGAGATCGTCGGCCGCGACCGGCTGGTCGAACTCGAGCCCGGCCTTGCCGGCGCCAAGGACAAGATAGCCGGCGGCGTCTATTCGCCGATCGACCAGACCGGCGACTCCAGCCAATTCACGCAGCGCCTCGCTGCCTATGCCGCCGAGAAACTCGGCGTCCAATTCCTCTACGGCACCACGGTCGAAGGCCTCGACATCGACGGCGACCGGGTGCGCGCCGTGATGACCTCGGCCGGCCCGGTGGCCGGTGACGCGGTGGTCATTTCCATGGGGCCGGAGAGCGGTCTGCTCGGCCGCCGCTACGGCATCGATCTGCCCGTCTATCCCGTGAAGGGCTATACCGTGACTGTTCCGCTGGAAGATGAAAGCAAGGGGCCGATCATGGGCGGCGCCGACGAGGACCGGCTGATCGGCTATTCCAGGCTGGGAAATCGGCTGCGGATGTCCTCGACGGCGGAGTTCACCGGGTTCGACCGCACGTTGAAGCCACGCGATTTCAACTCGATCCTGAACACCGGCAAGGACCTGTTCCCCGGCGCTTTCGACGAGAGCAAGGCCGAGCTCTGGGCTGGACTTCGCCCGATGATGCCGAACTCCGTGCCGGTCATCGGCCGGGCGCGGTACGACAATGTCTACCTCGACACCGGCCACGGCCATCTCGGCTGGACCATGGCCTGCGGTTCGGGAAAATTCCTTGCTGACGTGGTCGCCGGCCGCAAGCCGGAGATCGATCCGCAAGGATTGCTCTACAGGAACTAGGCATCTCCAGACATCAGGGCGCCACGAGCTCGGCGGTCAGGCTCGTTCGTCGACCGCCGAACGCCAGGAGCGCACGTAACTTGTCCAGAGTGGATCGGCCGACGGTTCGGTCCTTTCGCCTCTGCCTTGCGGTGTCCCCTGGTCCGACGCCAGCAAGGCGGCGCCGATGCTGGTGCCTGTCGCAGCCTCGGAGGCAATGACGGCGCGCGCCGCCGCCGCAGCCAGCATGCGGGTGAACAGCCGGTTGCGGGCGAAGGGTCCTTCGACGATGGTGGGACCGTCCGCGCCGATCAGGTCGAGGCAGGTCGCGGTCATCAGCGCCAGGTAGAACGAGATGGCGACAAAGCGATGGCCGACGCTCATACCGTCCGCGTTAAGCCATGATGCGGTATGATGCGGAAACGGCCCCGAACCCTGTTGGGTCGAGGGCAATAGGGACGTCTTGCGCGCCAGCACCGTGGCAACATCGTCTTCCGTCCAGTTCTCCGATTGGCCCTCGGTCAGCACGGAAAACTCGCGGCCACCCATGAAGCGCGCCGAGGGCACGGGATCGCCGAGCGCGTTGACATTGACCAGCGTGTCGCGTGCCGGGTCGAGCGCGATCTTGTTGCCGCCAACCGCCATCGACACCACCCAGGTGCCGGTCGAGACCACGGAGAAAGGCGGCTTGTCGGACAGGAGATGCGGCATCAGCGAGGCGTTGGAATCGTGCAGGCCGCAAAACACCGGCGTTTGCGGGTCGAGGCCGGTTTGCCGCGCGAGAGCGGGCAGGATCGGGCCCAGGCGGTCCTTGGCCGGCCGCACCGGCGCCATTAGCCGGCGCCATTCCAGCCGGTCGACCAGCGACGAAAAATCCGCTTTCCACGGGTTCCACAGATCGGTGTGGCAGCCGAGCGAAGTCACCTCGCTGGCGGCGATGCCGGTCAGGCGCAAGGCCCAGTATTGCGGATACATCAGGATCGCTGCGGTTCTGGCGAAATCCGCCGGAAAGCGCTTCTGCTGCCAGAACAGCTGCGCGCCGAGATTGAGGCCGGCCGGCAGGTGCGGCGTGCCGGTCTCGGAGAACGCCGGACGGATCGTGTCATAGTCCCCGGCAAGGGCATCCGGCCCGTCGAATTCGTAGTCGAGCACCGGCAGCGCCAGTTCGCCTGATGCGTCGACCAGCACGCCCGTAGCGCCATGGGTGGTGATCGATATCGCATCGATGCGCTGCTCGCGATCGATCTCGGCCAGGCTGCCAAGGATAAACGCCCATAACCGCTCGACGTCATGGTGCGGGTACGGGCCTTGCCGAACCGGCTCGTTCACCATCCTGCGCAGCGCGACTTCGCTTGCTGCGGCAAGATCGACCAGCGCCACCTTGGCGTTGGTCTTGCCGATATCGATGACGGCGACGTGGCGGGTCATTCCATATGGAACATTGTTTCCAGCGGCACCGCCACCGGCTCGTTGTTCGGCTTGGTCTCCATGATGTCCGCCATCTCGGCCCACCAACGCTGCATCACCGGATGCTTCGGCAATTCGTCCATGCCGTGGTCGTCACGGCGCCACAGCACGCCGAACAAGGTGTTGGTCTCTTCGTCGAGATGGATCGAGTAATCGGAGATACCGGCCTGTTTGAGCAGCGCGACCAGCGACGGCCAGATGTCGTCGTGGCGCCTCTTGTATTCGGCCTTCATGCCCGGATTGAGCTTCATCTTGAACGCGTATTTCTCCGGCATCAGGCAAAGCGCTCCCGCCGCACTCGCCGCCACAGGATCGGCAGCGCGATAACGATGATCAGCAGCAGGCCGATGAAGATCGACATAACGATCCCCGGCACGTTGAGCAGGCCGAGGCCGAAGGTCACCAGTCCCATGATGAAGGCGGCCAGCACCACACCCAGAATGCTGCCGGCGCCGCCCAGGATGCTGACGCCGCCGAGCACCACCATGGTGATGACTTCCAGCTCGTAGCCCTGTGCGATGGACGGCCGGGTCGAGCCGAGCCGCGATGTTATCAGCACCGAGGCGATGCCCGCCATCAGGCCGGTCAGGCAAAACAGGATGAATTTGATACGGCCGACGCGTACGCCGGAAAACTGCGCCGCGACCGGGTTGTTGCCGATGGCAAAGACCCGGCGGCCGAAGCTCGTCCGGTGCAGAAGGAACCAGTAGACGACTGCCGCGACCAGGAAAAGCGTCAGTTCGAACGACACCACCCACCAGACATAGCCCTGGCCGAAGAAGGCGAAGCTCGCGGGATAGCCCTTGTAGGCCTGGTCGCCCAGGATGATGAAGGCAATGCCGCGAAACAGGCTCATCGTGCCGATGGTGACGACGATCGACGGCAAGCCGAGCCTGGTGACGAGCAGTCCGTTGAAGGCGCCGCAGCCGAGCCCGACGACGAGGCCGATTGCCACCAGTTCAGGCATGCCGGCGCCGGCCTGCACCGCCATGCCCATCATTGTTGACGCCAGCGCGATGATGGCGGCCACCGACAGGTCGATTTCGCCGGAGATGATCAGCAGCGCCATGGCCAGCGCGATCAGCGCCTTTTCCGTGAAGTTGAAGGTCAGGTCCGACAGAGACCACGCGTCGAGGAAATAGGGCGAGGCAAAGCTGTTGACGGCAAAGATGGCAACCGCCACGACGACCAGCAGCGCCTCCCATGAGAAGATCGCCGACGTCAGCGGCTTGTCGAGCCGGTCGGGAATATGGCGTGGGGCAGGGGTGTCGGTCATGCCGCTTCCGCCTTCTTGAGGATGATGCGGCCTTGCCGGCGTTCGCCGCGCGCGTTGAGCACCACGGCCAGGATGATGGCGCTGCCTGAAATCGCCATCTGCCAGAAGGGCGAGATATTGATGACCGGCAGCGCGTTGGAGATGATGCCGAGGAACAGCGCGCCGAGCACCGCGCCGCCGACCGAGCCGATGCCGCCGGCGATCGAGATGCCGCCGATGACGCAGGCAGCGATGATATTGAGCTCATAGCCGTTGGCGACCTCGACCGAGGCGATGACGTAGCGCGAGATCCACAGATAGCCGCAGAGGCCGCCGATCATCCCCGAAATGCAGAAGACGGTGAATTTCGTCCGGCCGACATCGATGCCGGCATAGACCGATGCGGTCGGGTTGACGCCGATGGCATAGATCGAGCGGCCGAGCGCGGTGCGCGTCATCACGAGGAAGAACAGCGCAATAACCAGCAGGGCGATCCACGACAGTACCGGAATGCCGAGGAAAGCCGCGCGCTGCAACCCGATGAAATCAGCGCTCATCTGGTCGGCGTTGACCCAGGCGCCGCCTGAAATGACGAACGTGGCACCGCGGTAGATGGTGAGGGTGCCGAGCGTTACCACGATCGAGGGAATGTTCAGCCGCCATACCAGCAGGCCGTTGATGGCGCCGAGCACCAGGCCGACCAGAAGTGCGATGACGATCAGCAGCGGGATCGGGATCGCCGGATGCGCGGCGTTCAGCATTGCCACCACCATGCCGGTGAAGCAGAGATTTGAAGCCATCGACAGGTCGATCGAGCGGGTCAGGATGACGACCATCTGGCCGAGCGCCAGGATCATCAGGATCGACGTGTCGTTGAACACCTGGCGCAGGTTGGCCGGATCGGCAAAACCTGGAAACCGCGTGGAGATCAGCCCGATCAGCACGACGATTGCCGCCAGCAGCCAGACCTCGCGATGTTTGAGAAGAGCCTTCATGCCGCGATCCCCGCTGCCGTCCTGACCAAGGTTTCGGCGTCGAGCCCTTTATTGTCGTAGACCTCGGCAATGCGGCCCTCGCGCATAACGACGACGCGGTCCGACATGCCGAGGATTTCCGGCAATTCGGACGACACCATGATCACCGACAGGCCTTGCGCGACGAGCTCGGCCATGAAGCCGTGCACGGCGGCCTTCGAGCCGATGTCGATGCCCTTGGTCGGCTCGTCCAGGATGATCACCTTGGGCGCGGTCGCCAGCCATTTGGCGATGACGATCTTCTGCTGGTTGCCGCCCGACAGCGTGCCGACGTCCTGGCTGAGCGAGGAGGCGCGCAGATCGAGCCGCTCGGTGTAGGAGCGGGCCAGCGCGAACTCTTCGGCCAGCCGCAATATGCCGGATTTGGATGTCCGTTTGAGCGAGGGCAGCGAGACATTCTGGAAGATCGGCAGGCCGATCACCACGCCTTGCTTGCCGCGCTCCTCCGGCACATAGACGATGCCGGCGTCGATCGAATCCGCCGCCGATTTCGGCGCGATTGCCTTACCCTCCAGCGTGATCGTGCCGCCGCTGGTGCGGGTGATGCCTGATATCGCCTGCATCACCTCGCTGCGCCCGGCGCCGACAAGGCCGTAGAAGCCGAGGATTTCGCCCCTGTGCAGCTCGAAGCCTATGTCGTCGAACTCGGTCGGGTGCGACAGGCCGGAGACGGCCAGCACCGGCGCGCCGATCTCGGCCTTGCGCTGCGGAAAGATGTGATCGACCGAGCGGCCGACCATCATGCGCACGATCTGGCTCTGGCCGGCGTCCTTGATCAGGCCTTCGCCGACCATCTCGCCGTCGCGGAACACGGTATAGCGGTCGGCGATGCGGTAGATCTCATCGAATTTGTGGCTGATGAACAGGATCGCCTTGCCGTCGCTCTTGAGGAATTCGATCAGCAGGAAAAGCTCTTCGATCTCCTTCATCGAAAGCGCTGCCGTCGGCTCGTCCATGATGACGATCCGCGCGTCGATGGACATGGCGCGGGCAACCGCAACCAGGTGCTTGTTGGCAATGCCGAGATCCTTCAGCCTGGCGTCGGCGTCGATATGGCCGGCGCCCATCGTGTCGAGCACCTCGCGGGCATTCTTGCGCATGGTGCGCCAGTCGATGGTTTTGAAACGCGTGCGCGGCGCATGGCCGAGGAAGATGTTTTCGGCCACCGTCAGGTCGTCGAACAGCACGGTTTCCTGGTGGATGGCGGTGATGCCGTGCCCGAACGCAGCGTGGGCGCTGGGCAGTGTGACCGGCTGGCCGTCAATGCTGATCGTGCCAGCATCCGGCTGGTAGATGCCGGTCATGATCTTGACCAGAGTCGACTTGCCGGCACCGTTTTCGCCGATCAGCGCGGTTACCTGGCCGGGATAGAGCGACAGGCCGACATTGTGCAGCGCCCGCACGCCGGGAAAGCTTTTCGAGATGCCGGACAGCGTCAGGCGCGGTCCGGATGACAAAGGCGCTTCATGTGCCACTTCGTGCTGGGCTGTCGTGTCCATAATCGTATCAAGCCCTGTAGCAAGGTTCGTTTGAAAGCGCGGCGGAACCTGAGCCCCGCCGCACCGTTTCGAAGGTCCCAGGATCAATAGATCTTGGAGAACTTTTCGATGTTCGACTTGTCGAACTGGAAGGGCGGAGCCATCGCAGCCGAGTTGGTGTCGTCGAGCGTGACCTTGCCGACGCGGCCGATCGACAGCGTAGCACCGGGCTTGGCCTCTTCCTTCTTCACCGCCAGGTCGTGGGCGAGGTAGACGGCGGAGTAGCCGAGATCGATCGGGTTCCACAGCGCAACCGCCTGGCTGGCGCCATTGTCGATGAACTTTTTGAACTCCGACGGCAGCGCCAGGCCGGTGACGTTGACCTTGCCGATCAGGCCCTCGTCAGTCACCACCTGCGCGGCGGCAACGACGCCGACCGTGGTCGGTGCGATGATCGCCTTGAGGTTCGGATAGGACTTCAGCAGGCCCTTGGCTTCGTCCGTGCTCTTGGCCGAGTCGTCGTCGCCATAGACGGTGGCGACGAGCTTGATCTTAGGGAACTTCTCCGGCAGCACCTTCTTGGCCGCGTCGATCCAGGCATTCTGGTTGGTCGCGGTCGAAGAAGCCGACAGGATGGCGACATCGCCGCCTTCCGGCAGGTAGTCGGCGGCCAGCTTGATGATGGTCTCACCGATCAGGTTGGTATCGGAGGGGTTGAGGTGAAGCTGGCGTCCTTCCGGCGCGACGCCTGAATCCCACGAGATGACGGTAATGCCGCGCTGCATCGCCTTCTTCAGCACTGGCACCAGCGCGTCGGCGTCGTTCGCCGAAATGGCGATGGCATTGACCTTCTGGGCGATCAGCGAATTGACCACTTCGATCTGCGCTTCGGCGGTCGCCTTGGTCGGGCCGGTGTAGATGATGTCGACATCGCCGAGCTCCTTGGCCGCCTCTTCGGCGCCCTTGTTGGCGGCGTCGAAGAAGCCGTTGCCGAGCGACTTCACCACCAGCGCGATCTTGACGTTTTCGGCGTAGGCGGCATTCACGAACAGGGCGGCGGAGAACGCCGCCGTAACCATCAATTTCTTCAGAAAGCTCATCGAATATCCTCCCTTGAGCGTTGCATTCCATCGCCGCTGCGGGCGTGAGTGGTTCTCAGGCCTGCAGCGAAGATTCTTCCTTGTTGGTTGCCGTTGTGCGGGCGATGATCAGCGTCACGCCGGCGGTCTCCAGCATCTTGGCTTCGCGATCCTCGATGGCGTCGTCGGTGATCACCGTGGCGATGCGCGACAGGCCGCACAGGATCAGGCTCGAGCGTTTGCGGAACTTCGAGGAATCGACCAGCACCACCAATTCGTCTGCCTGGTCGATCAGTTTCTGCTCGGCCTGGATCAGCAGCGGGTCGCCTTCCATAAGGCCGAGCGGCCCCAGCCCTTGCGCGCCCATGAACATGCGGCGCGCGTAGAAATTGCGCGTCACGTCATTGTCGAACGGCGACAGGATGATGTTCTGCTCGCGGTAGATGGTTCCGCCCGACAGCATCACCGTGTTCTTGGAGTGCCTGAGCAAGTGCTCCGCGATCGGGAAGGAATTGGTGAAGATCGGCATGCGGCGGCCGGTCAGGAAATGCACCATCTGGAAGGTGGTGGTGCCGCCATTGATGATGATCGGCTCGCCGTCCTTGCACAGATCCACGGCTTCCCGCGCGATTGCCCGCTTCTGCGAAGCGTTGATGGTCTCGTTGACGGAAAAGGGCCGGCCGGCTAGGCCGATGAACTGCGGCGGCGAAAGCGCCTCGGCGCCGCCGCGCACCCGGCGCAGCCGTTTTTGCACATGCAATGCCGCGATGTCGCGCCGGATCGTCGCCTCCGACGACTCCGTCAGGTCGACCATCTCCTGCACCGTCACCACAGGCTTTTCCTGGACGGCGGACAGAATGATCCTGTGGCGCTCTTTCTCGTGCATGGTTCCTCCCTGCCGGAGCATCTAGTCACCCAAAGCGCGCAGTGTCAATCATTTCCGATCAGATAATTTCATTGTGCAAATGCAATATGACTGATATTGATCGTTTGTGATTGACAAGGCCGCCGCTTGCGTAGAAATTCGTACAAAAGGGACCCGCGCCGTTTGCGTGTCCCAAAGGGAGGATACCTATGCTCGACAAGCGCTCCGGCACGCGCCTCGCCAATCTTTGGGATGACGCAAAAGCGCAAGCAATGAGCGAGCCCGAACGTCTGGTCTATCGCTCGAATGTTCTTGGCTCCGACAAGCGCGTCACCAATTATGGCGGCGGCAACACCTCCTCCAAGATTTGGCAAAACGATCCGCTCACCGGCGAGAGCGTGGAAGTGCTGTGGGTCAAGGGCTCGGGCGGCGACAGCGCCTCGATCAAGCTCGACGGCTTCGCCACGCTCTACATGGACAAATTGCGCGCGCTGAAAGGTCTCTATCGCGGCCTCGAACATGAAGACGAGATGGTCGGCTATCTGCCCCATTGCACCTTCAACCTCAACCCGCGCGCGGCTTCCATCGACACGCCGCTGCATGCCTTCGTGCCGAAGCCTTATGTCGACCATATGCATCCCGATGCCATCATCGCCATTGCCGCCGCCAAGGATTCGCAGGCGCTGACCAAGGAGATCTTCGGCGACACGATCGGCTGGCTGCCATGGAAACGTCCGGGCTTCGAGCTCGGCCTGTGGCTGGAGAAATTCTGCCGCGAAAACCCCGAAGCCAAGGGTGTCGTACTGGCCAGTCATGGCCTGTTCAGCTGGGGCGACACGCCGAAGGAATGCTACGAGACTACGATCTCGGTGATCAACCAGGCGATCGACTGGTTCGAGCGCAAGAGCCAGGGCAAGCCGATTTTCGGCGGCGAAGTCGTCAAATCCCTCGATGCGCCTGCGCGTCGCGCCGTGGCCGCAAAACTGATGCCGAGGATCCGTGGCCTGATCTCGGAGAACAGCCACAAGCTCGGCCATTTCGACGATTCCCCTGCCGTGCTCGAATTCGTCAATTCCAGGGATTTGCGGCCGCTGGCGGCACTCGGCACGTCCTGCCCGGACCACTTCCTGCGCACCAAGATCCGGCCGCTGGTCATCGAGTTCGACCCCCAAAATCCCGACGTCGATGCCGTCATTGCCCGTCTTGCCGATGATGTGGCGGAGTATCGCGTCGGCTATCAGGCCTATTATGACCGCTGCAAGCACGCGGATTCGCCACCGGTGCGCGATCCGAACGCCGTCGTCTATCTGATGCCCGGCGTTGGCATGTTCACCTTCGCCGGCGACAAGGCGACGGCGCGCATATCGGGCGAATTCTACGTCAACGCCATCAACGTCATGCGCGGTGCCTCGACGGTCTCGACCTATGTCGGCCTGCCCGACCAGGAAGCCTTCGACATCGAATACTGGCTGCTCGAAGAGGCAAAGCTGCAGCGCCTGCCGAAACCAAAGGCTCTTGCCGGCCAGATTGCGCTGGTCACCGGCGGCGCCGGCGGTATCGGCCGGGCCACCGCCAACCGGCTGCTGCGCGAGGGCGCGTGCGTCGTGCTGGCCGATATCGACGAAGCAGCCCTTGCCAGCGCCAATGACGAGCTTGCCAAGGCCTATGGCAAGGATTTCGTGCGGCCCGTAGTCATCAACGTCACGTCCGAGGATCAGGTGATCTCCGGCTTTGCCGAAACGGCGGTCGAATTCGGCGGCATCGATATTCTGGTCTCCAATGCCGGCCTGGCCTCCTCGGCGCCGATCGAGGACACCACGCTGACGCTGTGGAACAAGAACATGGACATCCTGTCGACCGGCTATTTCCTGGTTTCGCGGGAGGCGTTCCGGCTGTTTCGGGCGCAGAAGATCGGCGGCAACGTCGTCTTCGTCGCCTCCAAGAATGGGCTTGCCGCATCGCCAAACGCCGCCGCCTATTGCACTGCCAAGGCCGCCGAAATCCATCTGGCACGCTGCCTGGCGCTGGAAGGCGCGGAAGCGCAGATCAGGGTCAATGTCGTCAACCCCGACGCTGTGCTGCGCGGCTCGAAGATCTGGACCGGCGAATGGAAGGAACAGCGCGCCGCCGCCTACAAGATGTCGACCGACGATCTCGAGGAGCACTACCGCTCGCGTTCGATGCTGAAGCGGTCGGTGTTCCCCGAAGACATCGCCGAGGCGATCTATTTCTTCGCCTCCGATATGTCGGCCAAATCGACCGGCAACATCATCAACGTCGACGCCGGCAACGCACAGAGTTTTACGCGATAAGCGACCGTCTTTGAGGGTTGCGCTGCCCCTCATCCGCCTGCCGGCACCTTCTTCCCGTATAGTGACGGGGAGAAGGGAAGCGCTACAACGCCGGTGATCCTCCTCTCCCCGTGTTTTTACGGGGAGAGGGTAAGGGTGAGGGGCAGCGCCGACCAACGCAAATTGGGAGGAAACCACCATGTCCGAAACCATCATCTCCGCCGACCTCGTCGACAGGCACAATGCCGCGCGCGATGCCGACCTCAGACGCGACTACGAGTCTCTCGGCGAGCGCCTCGACCGCCGCGGCATCGCCATCGACGCCATCCGCGACAAGGTCGAGAAATTCGCCGTCGCCATCCCGTCCTGGGGCGTCGGCACCGGCGGCACCCGCTTTGCCCGCTTTCCCGGCGCCGGCGAGCCGCGTGACATTTTCGACAAGATCGAGGACTGCGCCGTCATCCGGCAATTGACGCAGGCGACGCCGACCGTCTCGCTGCATATTCCCTGGGACAAGGCCGATCCGAGCCGGCTGAAGCAGGCGGCATCCCGCTTCGGCCTCGGCTTCGACGCCATCAACTCCAACACCTTCTCCGACGCCAGCGACCAAAAACTTTCCTATAAATTCGGCTCGCTGTCGCATGCCGATGCAGCAACACGCCGGCAGGCGGTCGAGCACAATCTCGAATGCATCGAGATCGGCAGGACGCTGGGCTCCAAAGCGCTGACGGTATGGATCGGTGACGGCTCGAACTTTCCCGGCCAGGTCAATTTCGCCAAGGCATTCGAGCGCTATCTCGACGCGATGAAGGAGATCTATGCCGGACTGCCGGACGGCTGGAAACTGTTCACCGAGCACAAGATGTACGAGCCGGCCTTCTATTCGACCGTCGTGCAGGATTGGGGCACCAATTACATCATCGCCAAAGAGCTTGGCGACAAGGCGTTCTGTCTGGTCGACCTCGGCCATCACGCCCCCAACGTCAACATCGAGATGATCGTGTCGCGGCTGATCCAGTTCAAGAAACTCGGCGGCTTCCATTTCAACGATTCGAAATATGGCGACGACGACCTCGACGCCGGCTCGATCGATCCCTACCGGCTGTTCCTTGTCTTCAACGAACTCGTCGATGCCGAGCTTTCAGGTGCAGAAGGGTTCGATCCGGCTCACATGCTCGACCAGAGCCACAACGTCACCGACCCGATCGAAAGCCTGATGCTGTCGGCAATTGAGGTGCAGCGCGCCTATGCTCAGGCGCTGCTGGTCGACCGCAAGGCGCTCGAAGGTTTCCAGCATGCCAATGACGCGCTGATGGCGACGCAGACGCTGAAGACAGCCTATCGCACCGACGTCGAGCCGATCCTTGCCATGGCGCGGCTGAAGACCGGCGGCGCCATCGATCCGGTCGCCGCCTACCGCGCCGCCGGCTACCGAGCGAAGGTCGCAGCCGAACGACCGGCGGTGGCGAGCGTCGGTGGCGGGATTGTTTGATATTGGTGAAAATGAAAACCCGCCACGAAGGGCGGGTCGTTGGAGCCAATTAGCACCACAGCTAGATTAGTAGCATAGCTGCCGGCACAAAGCAAGAACAAAATTGCCTGTCAGCGTTGAATGTTGGCTTCTTTTCAGCTTGGGTTCCTCGCCCCCACGAAAGTGGGGGAGAGGTGGCTCGGCGAAGCCGAGACGGAGCGGGGGGGCCGCGCTACGAAGGCCCCCTCTCCGGGCGCCGGGCGGGCCCCCCCCCACCCAACTAGTGGGGGGGGGGCCCCG
>NZ_JAMYSZ010000042.1:0-42230 GCF_040322215.1 Mesorhizobium sp. M0184 | reverse complement strand
TCGCCAAGTCGGCAATCGCCCTGCCGGTTCCCGGCTTCACGCGGCCCGAGCAGGTCGCGGACAATCTCGGTGCGCTGGAGAAAGGCCCGCTGCCGGCAGCGGTGATGGCCGAGATCGACGCCGTGCTGAAAATTGCCGAGACCGCCTAGTGCGGCGAATCCGAAATTCGGACCACGTTGGAGCAAAACTGCACACGAAAGTTCCGTTTTCGTTCCTACGATGGGGCGGTCGACGGGTGTCGTGAGGCGCCGTTTGATGCTATTCGAGGGTGCGAGGCGATAACGGTTTCCGATATATTCGGTCGTCGGTCGCAGGACCGTACGGAACGATGCGGGAATACTGGCGATTCTGGTCCACGAAAACGCCAATAAAATCAATGTTTTTGGCGCATCCTCCGGGCCCACCATTGTCGTTATTTATCAATGACTTAGCATCATATTTTGGTTTGGTTGGCCAAGTCAATATTGGCGAACCACGGTGTATCGCGTTGATTTTATTGATTTATGGTAGGCTCCCGAGGACTGCCGATCGATTTGCTGCGCGAGCGTAGCGCATTCGTGCAGTCTTCCAGTCAACGGACGAACTTATGCAAATCCCTGCTCACACATCTGAACTTGGCTCGCACTTTCCGACCGTTGAGACTCACAACAACTGCGACCCTTCGGAGCCCGCTGTCGGCTTATTTTACCCCATTCCCTACACGCGCCATAGATAGGTCCATCCCAAAGCTGGCTCGATTGGCGGGCCGCGCCTCACGCCAGACGATCTATTAGGCTGCGCACGGCCTTCAGACCCACAAGGACGACAAAGGCGCTGCCGCAAGCTCGTCGCCGAAGGGCACGAGATCGGAAATTCAAGCGTGCATGCCGCCCACTGGCAACAAATGATGTGGTCGGACGTTTGGGCACAAGCGGTGTCGGGCACCTGAAGGCGCACTAGCCAGGCGGAAGGTATTCCGAGGCCGGCGGACCTGAAGATTTCCCGCTTCTTAGCCGTCCAGGCGATTTGACACTGTATCGCCAAGGGAGAAGAAAATGGCTAAAGGTCATTCCAAATTAGACGGGCCGGATCTGGTCCAGGGCGTCGCGTTCGCCGATCTTCCCGATGGCGGCAAGTTCGTCGGCCATTGTGGCAACGAGCAGGTACTGCTGGTGCGCCGCGGGGCTGAGGTCTTCGCCATCGGGGCGGCATGTACACATTACGGTGGGCCGCTCGTCGACGGTCTTGTGGTGGGGGATACTGTCCGGTGTCCGTGGCATCACGCGTGCTTCGATTTGCGCACTGGCGAGGCCTTGCATGCCCCCGCCTTCAATCCAATCGCATGCTGGTCGGTGGAACTACGCGATGAACGGATATTTGTGGGCGAGAAGCGCAAGCGGACGGCACCGAAGCAGCGCGATAAAGGCTCCGGCCAGGTTCCCGAGAATATCGTCATTGTCGGCGGCGGCGCGGCCGGTTTCGCAGCGGCCGAAAAACTGCGGCGCGAACACTATCATGGCAGCATCGTCATGCTCAGCAACGACGAAGCGCCACCCGTTGATCGGCCCAATCTTTCCAAAGATTACCTCGCCGGCAAAGCACCGGAGGATTGGATCCCGCTCCGCCGGGAGAGCTTCTACTCAAAGAACGATATCGATCTGCATCTCAATGCGGACGTCGTCAGCATCGATGCACGTTCTGGCGAGGTTGTACTCGCTGATGGCGCCCGGACCCCCTATGACAGGCTGCTGCTTGCGACCGGAGCCGAACCGGTCCGCCTCGCTATCCCCGGCGCCGACCAGCCACAGGTTCACACGCTGCGCTCGCTCGCAGATTGCAAGGCGATCATCGAGCGAGCCACGACTGCGCGCCGCGCCGTCGTGCTTGGCGCCAGTTTCATTGGCCTGGAAGTTGCCGCGGCCCTGCGCTTGCGCGACATCGAAGTTCATGTCGTGGCACCGGAGAGACGGCCCATGGAGCGGGTCCTTGGTCCGCAAATGGGCGACTTCATCCGCGCCCTCCATGAGCAGAATGGTGTCTTATTCCGTCTCGAAGATACCGCGAGCAGCATCGACGGCACCAACGTGAAACTAAGTAGTGGCAATACGTTGACGGCAGATTTCGTCGTCGTCGGCATCGGCGTGCGACCGCGGACTGGGCTTGCCGAGAAGGCAGGGCTGACCGTTGACGACGGGGTCGTCGTGAACGCGTTTCTGGAGACGAGCGCGCCAGGGATCTTCGCCGCCGGTGACATTGCGCGGTGGCCCGATCCTCACACTGGCGAGAACATTCGGGTCGAGCATTGGGTGGTAGCAGAGAGGCAGGGGCAAACCGCAGCACTCAACATACTCGGCCATCGCGAGAAATTCGTCGCCGTGCCGTTCTTTTGGAGCCAGCATTACGATATTCCCATCAACTATGTCGGTCATGCCGGACAATGGGACGAGATCGCGGTCGATGGAGACATCATTGCCAAAGATTGCCTGCTGCGCTTCAAGCGCAAAGGGCGCACGCTGGCTGTCGCTTCGATCTCCCGCGACATCGAAAGTCTAGAGACAGAGGTGGAAATGGAGCGCCAATGACCTAGCGAAGTGCAAGCTGTTATCCGCCTTCCGTGGCGATCAACATCCAATTGCGCTTCCTCGAGGATGTCACAGGCGAACGTCCACGCATCGATCACCTTAATGATCCCCTGGGGATCGCCAGCAACGATCGCATCATTGGGCCGAGCGTGTAACGCTGGCCAGGTCGGAAACGAAGCGAACAGCAATCTCAGCGGTATCATCTCCTTGAGAGCGTTGACGACCCGTCGCTTCGCTCGTTCCGATGGACGTCAGCCGCAGCATCCTCCCGACCCCGGCGTTCTGCAATCGCTCGCGACCTAATCCGCGCGCTGCGTTCGCTCGGCTTCGTCACCTCTTCCTCTCTACCTAGGCGGAAATCAGAGTCGCCGCCGCTCCGGGCGGGAGAGTCGCAAGAGACCCTGTTGGCCTCCTCGACGGCAAATCGACGTCGGCATAGCGCGACGAGGGTGCGGGTGGTGGACAGTACGACAGCATCGCACGCTAAATCCGCAAGCGTTCCTTCGCACACCTTGCGCACGATTGTATACGAAAATGAAGAATAATGTTGACAATTTTCCAATCCAGGTTTCCCTTTAAGGCATCCGCGCAGCCGATGAGCAAAACACAAAGCGCGATAACCAGAAGGGGAATGCAGAATGATCAACCGACGCGCGACTCTCAAATCGATGGCGCTTGGCGCCGTCTCGACCCTGGCCATCGCCGCCATGGGTATCCCGTCCGTGCAGGCCCAGAACAAGGAACTGAAGATCGGATTCGTCGGTGTCACAAGCGGCTCCGCCGCCGCCTGGGGCACATCGAATGTGCGTTCAATGCAGACGCGTGCCGCCTGGCTCAACGAAACCGGCGGCGTCAAGATCGGTGACAGCACCTACAACGTCAACATCGTTACCTTCGACGATCAGAAAGACCCAAAGCGCGCCATCGCCGGCATGGAGAAGATGGCTCAGGAGGGCATCCACTATGTGGTCGGCCCGAATGTCGATGACGGTGCCGCCGCCGTGCGTCCGGTCGCCGAGGCCAACGGCATCATTTATTTCCCGTACGCTTTCCCGAAGGCGCTTTATCAGAAGCCTGCCTCGAATGCCGTGCTCGGCATGATCGCCAACTATCAATCGGGCCCGGCGATCTACAAATATCTCAAGGAAAAAAAGGGGGTGAAGACGATCGCCTTCGTTGCCGCCAATGAATCGGATCCGTTGAGCCAGCGCGATGGTGGCGTCGAGGCAGCCAAGGCGTTGGGCCTCGAGATTGTCGCCCAGAACGACACCTATCAGAACGACACGCGCGACTTCACGCCGGTGCTCACGCCGATCGTTTCGCTGAAGCCCGACCTGCTGGTGCTATCCGGCGTCGCGCCCGCCAATGCGCCGCTGCTCATCCGCGCCGCCCGTGAGCTCGGTTTCGAGGGCCTGATCTCGACCGAAACGGCGCAGGACGCCAAGGTTCTGGAGGAGGGCGCTGGCGAGTACGCCAACGGCTTCATCTCCGTCGGTGGCGCCTCCACGCCGGAAATCGCCTCCGACACGATGAAGGAATTCGTCGACCGCTACACCAAGATGTTCGGCGAATACAATGACGAGTCCAATACCAAGGTCTATGCGCTCGAATACATCCTCGAAACGCTGAAGGCCAATCCGGCGGCAATCGACAATGTCGAGGAGTTCAAGAAGACCATCGACACCTTCTCGGCTCCCAACCCTTACCTGAAAGGCGACGCCAAGCTGAGCTATGTTGGGACGACCTCTTTCGGCCAGAAGCGTCAGCTCGCGGTGCCGATGGTTGTCAATGAGTACAAGGACGGCGCCTTCCAGACCCTGTTCGTCGGCTCGGTTGATTAGGGTTAGGTTCCTGCGGTTATTTCCTCCCGCGTTGCCGGGGGCCCGGAGCATGTTCCGGGTCCCTCGGAAGATCGAAGGCGTCAATGGAACAGGTCATCGCCAACGGATTCTACCTCGGTGCCCAATATGCGCTGATCGCACTGGGGCTCACGCTTATCTTCGCCTTGATGAACGTGCTCAACTTCGCCCATGGGCAGATGTATGTGCTGGGCGGGTTCATCACCTACACAATCTACGGACAACTCGGGCTGCCTTTTGTTGTGGCGCTGCTGGCGTCCGGCGTGACGCTCGCTGTCGTCGGCGCGCTGATGGAGAAATTCCTCTTCCGAACTGTCATCAGGCGAAGTCTACGCGAAGAAAGCACAATGCTGCTCGCGGCGGCAACGGCATTCTTTTTTGACGCGGTCATCCTGCTGTTGTTCGGTGAAAAACAGCGCGGTGTCCCCAAGATCGTCAAGGGCGTGTTCAACGAGGGCGGCATCATCATGCCCTATGACCGTATGGTCGTCGGCGTGCTCGCACTGGTCTTCATCGCGGCCTTTGTCCTCTACATGCAGTACAGCAGGGTCGGGCGAGCCATGCGGGCGCTGGCCCAGGATCGGGTCGCCGCCCAATTGATGGGCGTTCAGGTCGACCGCTATTCGATGATCGGCTTCGCCATGGGCGCCATGCTGGCGGGCATCGTCGGCGGTCTTTTGGTCACCATCACTGGCGTCAATTCCGGCATCGGCGGGCCGATCTCGATCAAGGCCTTCATGATGGTGATGATCGGCGGCGCCGGCGTTGTCGGCGGTGCGATCGCCGGCGGCTTCATCCTTGGCATGATGGAGTCGGTCGGCCTCACCGTGCTGCGCCAATATGGCGACGTCACTTACCTCGTCATCTTCGCCGCGCTGATGGTGTTCCTGTCGATCCGCCCCAACGGGCTGATGGGCAAGCCGTGGGGTTGATGGTGCCATGACGCGTAGCGTGAAAATCGCCCCGGTTGCCGCCTTTCTGGCGATCGTCTTCATCGCCGTGCCGGTTCTGATCTCGGCCAGCGGCCGGATCGACCTCTATTACACGCTCACCTCGGTGGCGTTGCTTAGCATCGCCAGTGCCGGCGTGTGGCTCACTTTCTACATCGGCCGGATCAATATCGGCCAGGGCGCGTATGCGCTGATGGGTGGCTACGTCTCGGCCATACTTGTGGTGACCTATGGCTGGTCGTTCTGGCTGACGCTGCCGGTCGCCGGCCTGTTTTGCGCGGCCGCAAGCGTGCTTATCGGCCTGCCGATCCTGCGCCTGCGCGGCGTCTACTTCGCCATGGTGACGCTGGTGCTGACCGAGGTTGCGCGGCTTCTGGCGCTGGCGCTGCCGATCACCAACGGTGCCAAGGGCATGGTCAGCATCCCGCTGCCTGGGGCGCTCACGATTCTGGGCCTCACCATCATCCCGGATTTCGCCACGTTGCATAATTCTCGGCTGGCCTTCTACCTGCTGGCGGTCGCGCTTATGCTGGTCTGTTTCGCGGTGGTGTACCGGCTGGTTCATTCGCGCGTCGGCAAGCTCTGCCAGTCGCTCCAGCAGAACGAAGATCTGGCCTCGTCGATCGGCGTCAATATCGCCTATCTGCGCGTCATAGCCTATGCCGTCTCGTCCTTCTTCGGCGGCGTCGCCGGTGCGA
Source organism: Mesorhizobium sp. M0184 (assembly GCF_040322215.1). NCBI lineage: Bacteria > Pseudomonadati > Pseudomonadota > Alphaproteobacteria > Hyphomicrobiales > Phyllobacteriaceae > Mesorhizobium > Mesorhizobium sp. M0184. The sequence continues at coordinate 36,162 of NZ_JAMYSZ010000042.1, read as the reverse complement.
TCTTCGCCGCCATCTCGCAGTCGATCTATCCGTCGAGCTTCACGGTCACCGACTCTGTCAACTTCATGCTGAACTGCTTCCTCGGCGGGCTCGGCTACGTATTCGGGCCGATGCTCGGCACGCTGGTGCTTTATTTCGGCTGGGACCTCCTGTTCCAGACTGGCCGGTTCCAGCTTCTGATCTACTCGACCTTGATGATCGTGCTGATGCTGTTTCTGCCCAATGGGCTGCTCAGCCTTGCGGCCACGACCCGGAAGAAGGGTTGAGCCATGGCCGATCTGCTTGAGGTCTCGGCTCTGACGAAACGCTTCGGCGGTCTCGTCGCGGTCAACAACATCTCCTTTTCGGTGCGCGAGAAGGAGATTCTGTCGGTCATCGGTCCCAACGGCGCCGGCAAGTCGACGCTATTCAAGCTGATCTCGTCGTTCCTCAGGCCGACATCGGGCGAAGTGCGCTTAAAGGGCGAGCGCATCTCCGATCTCGCGCCGCACATAGCCGCACGCAAAGGCGTCGTCCGGACGTTTCAGGAAACGACGATCTTCAAAAACATGAGCGTGCGCGACAACGTCATCATCGCTCACCATCTGCGCTCCACCGCGAGCCTGCTTGGCTTCTTCCTCGGTACTGGCACGGCTAAGGCCGACGAGGCAGCCTTTGGCGCATCAGCCGACGAGATTCTGGCGTTGCTTGGCCTGTCGTCGCTCGCCGGCGAAATCGCCCGAAACTTGCCGCACGGTCACTTGCGGGCTCTCGGCATCGCCATCGGCCTCGCCACGAGCCCGTCGATCCTGCTGCTTGACGAGCCCTTCGCCGGGATGAACCACGACGAGACGATGAGAATGGTGGCGATGGTCAGACGGTTGCGCGAGCGCGGCCTCACCATCCTTCTGGTCGAGCACGACATGCCTGCCGTAATGAAGATTTCTGACCGCATCGTCGTCTTGAATTTCGGCCAGAAGATCGCCGAGGGAACGCCAGCGGAAATCCAGAACAATGACAAGGTGATCGAGGCTTATCTCGGCAGCGAAGACGAGGCCATCGGGCTATGAACCAGATCCTGAAATTTGCTGATGTCCAACTCTACTATGATCACGTCTACGCGCTGAAGGGCGTGTCGCTGGAAGTCAATGAGGGCGAGACCGTCGCGTTGGTCGGCGCCAATGGCGCCGGCAAGTCGTCGATCCTTCGCGCCATTACTGGGCTGCGCAAGATCAAGTCCGGCGAGATCCACTACAATGGCCGGCGCATCGACGCCGCCGCCCCCGATGCGATCGTCAAGATGGGCATCGCCATGGTGCCGGAGGGACGCCGTGTCTTCCCTTACATGTCGGTCAAGGACAATCTCCTTATGGGCGCCTTCACCCGATCCGACAAGGCCGAGATCGCTGGCTCGCTGGAAATGGTGCTTGGCCGCTTCCCCCGCCTCAAGGAGCGCTATTCGCAAGCCGCCGGCACGATGAGCGGCGGCGAGCAGCAGATGCTGGTCATCGGCCGCGCGCTGATGGCCAAGCCGCGTCTGCTGCTGCTCGACGAGCCGTCGCTGGGCGTCGCGCCCAAGCTCGTCCAGGACCTTGCCCGCTCGATCGTGGCGATCAATCGCGACGAGAAAGTCAGCGTTCTGCTGGTCGAGCAGAACTCACGCATGGCGCTGCGCATTTCCCAGAGAGCCTATGCGCTGACTACCGGCAGCGTTGCGCTGAGTGGGAACTCCGCTGATTTGCTGACCGACGAACGGGTCAAGCATCTTTATCTCGGCGGCGAGATTTGAGGCTGATCGGCATGCGCATACTCGTCATCAATCCCAACACGACCGCATCGATGACCGCCAAGATCGGCAAGGTCGCGGCGAGCGTCGCTTCTGCCGGGACGGAAATCGTTTCGGTGAATCCCGGCGATGGTCCGCCGAGCATCGAAGGCTATTACGACGAAGTCTTCGCTATTCCGGGTATCGTCGCCGAAATGAGCAAGGCGGCCGCTATCGATGCCTATGTCATCGCATGTTTCGACGATACCGGGCTGGACGCGGCACGTTGCGCCGCCGAGGCCCCGGTCATCGGCATCGGCGAGGCCGCCTTCCACCTCGCTAGTCTCGTCGCCGGCAAGTTCAGCGTCGTGACGACGCTCGCCCGCTCCGTCCCCGCGATCGAGCACAACCTGGCGAAATACGGCCTCGCGTCGCGCTGCGCGAAAGTCAGGTCGTCGGAAGTTGCCGTGCTCGATCTCGAACTGCCGGGCTCGGACGCCAGGGCCAGAATCTCGGACGAGATCGCGCGCGCCATCAACGAGGACAGGGCGGAGGCGATCGTTCTTGGCTGCGCAGGCATGGCCGATCTGGCAAGCAGCCTATCGGAGGAACACGGCGTTCCCGTACTCGACGGTGTCGCCTGCGCGGTCACCTTGGCAGAGAGCCTTTTCAGAGTCGGTCTGAGGACATCGAAGATTGGTGGCTACGCTGCTCCCCGCGGCAAACGGTTTTCGGGCATCTATGAATCGCTGTCTCCGGCGGGCGCTGCGGCAGCTATACCGCCGACCCAGAACGCGCCTGGCCCCACAAATTGAGATACTGTGTCCCGGGATTGACCGCCACGTAAGCGATACTAGATTGCATCGACCGTTGAGCTGTTTGGGATGAATCAGGCAGTATCGTGCCTGCGCGTTGAGAAGCATGTTGACAGTGCTCAGAGAAGAAGACCGCGACGAAAAACCGGCAGCCCGCTGGTCGCCGATTTACTATGGTCTGAGAGATGCCATCGTCAGCCACCGTCTCGCCCCTGGCACCAAGCTGCCGGAAGATGAGCTGGCGTCGATCTATTCGGTGAGCCGAACCGTCATTCGTGCCGCCCTGCAAGCTCTGGCTCATGACCGGTTGGCGCGGCTGGAGCCAAACCGCGGCGCCTTCGTGGCCCAGCCATCGACGGTGGAAGCGCGAGAGGTATTCGAGGCACGAGCGCTGATTGAACCAAAGGTGGCTTGGCTTGCCGCGAAGGCAGCAGTGCCATCCGACATTGCGCAGTTGCGGCAGCATCTCGAGAGGGAGCATGAAGCACTTCACGCCGGCCGGGACAGTGAGGCGATCATGCTGTCGGCACGTTTCCACGTAGGCGTCGCCGAAATCGCTGCACATTCGGTGTTCACCAAATTCGTTCGCGACCTTGTCTCTCATTCTTCTCTCATCATCGCACTCTACTGGAAACGGCGCGACGCGACCTGTGAGAAACACGCCCATCACGCTCTGGTCGATGCAATCGAAGCAGGGCGTAGTTCCCAAGCGGCCGGCCTGATGACCAGCCATCTGGTCGACCTCCTGTCGGGGCTCGACCTCACAGACAAAATAGAAAAGTCAGACAACCTCTCGGATTTGCTTCGTCCGTAGAACAGGAGAGGACACAGCACTGCTGTACCCGAACAGCGCCAATTGCCGGCGCTGCCCGGATTATGGTCTCACGAGTTTTCGGCGCTTGATGCAGTGGGAGTGACGCCCAAGGAAACGGATCGAAAGAAGCGGGATTGGCAAGCGCGCTCCGCGCTAGCATAGTCCAGGCTCGTGAGATGGCGGTAGTTCAGGTCGCCGACCAAGTCCAGTGCCCAGATGTATTCCGCCCCCAATTGCTTCATTGACTAATCTTGGGAAGAGGGCACTTCAATGAAGGGAAAGGTTCGGTCCCTGCGCAGGCTTACCTCGATGTGACGCGATTACTCCAATTGAAGAGGCTAAATGACTGAAGTGGTGGACTTTTTTGCGGACAGAATGACCGAGAGTGAGCGGGCAGGATCGAAGCGGATCGTAGCGTAGGGAAACATCGGATGCCGGCGCGCAGCATCGTGTCATGGCGTAGAAAAGGCGGGGCTCGCCGGGCTGAACGAAACCGCGAACTTATGTGTTGCAGATTGCCCTCAAAGCTACGCCAGAGCCCTCCGTCAGGATGCGGAAGCGTGATCGCGACCGCGCCGAGCGGATCCGGCTTGCCGGTGGCCCAAAGCCGACATTGAGGGAACGCGCCGTCTCGCTCGCTCTTGAGAACGGCGAAGTCCGGACAAAAGACCTGACCGACATCGGCGTTCCTCGCTGCTACCTCGCCCGCATGTGCAAGGAAAGCTTCCTCGTGAAGGTGGGCTATGGGAGCTACCGTGTGGCAGTTCCCAAACAGGGCCTCAAGCTAGTCCGCCATGCAGCTTAAATCGGGGTGCCGCATCTGCTATGTCGTTGACGATCGCTGCGCGCGCCTCGGCGCTGTCGCGCTTATCAAGTGCTGCAAGAAGCTTCTCATGATGCCTCACCGGGCGGCCGCGGAATACTGGCGCGCGCTGTGCCATTTGGTGCTGACGAAGCGGTTGTGACATGTTCGGCAGCCCGCGGGATAGGGCCGCGATGTTCGACTGTCTGGCTGTCGCGGTACCATACGGAACGATACGGGAAGATTTCCGACTTTGGCCCACGAAAAAGCCAATGAAATCAACAATCTTGGTACATCCTCCGGGCCCACCATATTATTGCATATCAATATGTTACGCTTAATTCTTCGGGTTTGAATTGAGCGCTGTCGGGTAAATCCGTGACTTTTAGCGAAATGATTTTGGGCCCGTTCGTCGATTTTCTCCGTCTCGTTGATGGCACCCGTCACAGGTAGCTCAACACTCCCGGCTTCAAAAGACCCTTCAGCGATGCGTACGGCAATCGGCGGCAACGACGTGCAATTAGGCGGGTTCTGAACTCGGCCGTAGTCTCAAAATGCCCTTGTGCGGAGCAAAGTGTGGATCCATCCGCTTGCAGGTTCATGACCCTTCGCCAATCGCCGCTCCAGTCGCGAGCGGAATACCGGCACCAATTGCACCGGCCGCGGCGGTCCGTAGACCGCGGCTGCGGCCCGGTCATCCGCTGGCCGGGTAGTATCGCGTCTCCTGGAAGCTCCGATCTCCATTTGCCCGATGGCGCTCCCGATTGTGAAATCGGATGCAAGTGAAAAAAACTACCGGGCAATCAAAGCAGACATTTCTGGACTGTTTGCCGACTGGGGCGGAGTTTGGCGCGACGCTTGAACTTCAGCCGGAGCCCAAATGGCTTTACCATCCGATCCAGATTTCCACGCCCATGAAACACTTCGGCTGATCGGCCCTGATCCGCAGAACTGGGTGCCGGACCGGGAAGGCATCGACCACAATGTCTTCATCGTTGGCGGTGGGCAGACGGGGGCGACCTTTGCCTTCGCGTTGAGGCGTGCCGGCATCGGCAAGGTCACTGTCGTCGACGCGGCACCGGATGAAAGCAAGGCCGGCATCTGGCTCACTCATGCACGGATGAACCGGCTGCGAACGCCAAAGGGCTTGCCGGGGCCGGAACTCGGTCTGCCAGGCCTGAGCTTTCAGTCATGGTATGAAGCCTGCCATGGTGTGGAAGCCTATGCCGGTTTCGACCGCATCGCGCGGACGGATTGGGCGAGTTACCTGAAATGGTATCGCGACTTTCTCGGCATCGGCATTCGTTACGGCACACGTCTCATTCGCATCGAGCCGGCTGGCGGGCATTTTCGCCTCCACCTCGAAGCCGACGGCACGCCATCGGTCGAAACGGCGCGCAAGATCATTCTGGCCAATGGATTTGGCGGCAGCGGCGGTCCAGTGATACCGGCGGTACTTGCCGCCTTGCCGCAGGGCTTTGTCGCACACAGTTCTGCGGCAATCGATTTTGCCTCCCTCAACGGCAAGGCAATCGCTGTCGTCGGGTCCGCGGCTTCGGCATACGATGCGGCCGGGACGGCCCTCGAAGCGGGCGCCCAATCGGTGCGTCTCTTTGCCCGCCGCAACAGCATTGCCAGTGTGCCGATCAACCGCGTGCGCGGCTATCCCGGCGCCTATGACAATTATCCTCGGCTGCCCGATGCGGTGCGCTGGCGCCAGGCATTGCGCTTCCGCGAGGCCGGTTCAACGCCGCCGCTCGATGCGGTGGAGCGGGCGGTGCGGCACCAGAATTTTCATCTCCATCTCGGTACCCCCTGGACAAATGCGGATGTCGAAGACGGCAAGGTCGTCACCGATATCGCAGGCGAGACGTTTGCGTTCGACTTCGTCGTCGCCGGCACCGGCTATTTCGCCGACCCGACGCGCAAGCCTGAGTTCGCCGATTTCGCCGCCAACATCCGGCTATGGCGCGACCAGTACGCGCCGCCGGAAGCAGAGCTGGATGCATTTTTCGGCGCCCATCCTTATCTCGGCCTCGGCCATGAATTTCTCGAGAAGGCGCCGGGGGAGGCGCCATTCCTGAGGAATATCCATGTCTTCAATCCCGGCGGCTTTGTCAGTTTCGGCCTGCCGATCGGCGATGTGCCGTCGATCAGGCGCGATGTGCCGGCCGTTGTCGCGCGCATCAGCCGCGATCTCTTCCTCGCCGATCTCGACAGTCATGAGAGTCGCATAACCGGGAGCCATCCGGCCGAGTTCGGCGAAGACGCCTATGCCGCTTCCGTCTGGCGGCCGGCGCAGACCATCGCGGCGGAATAGACGCATTTCCATGGACAAACGCCGATGACCTTCAGCCCTGACCTTTCCGACCCGTTCGTCGCCACGGCGGTCGAACTGCGCGATATCTTCGATCGGGATGCCGTGGCGCGCGACAAGGCCGGCGGGCGGCCGGTCGAGCAAATCCGCCTGCTGAAGGAAAGCGGCCTGCCGTCGGCGCAGATACCCAAGCGCTATGGCGGCAAGGGCGCACCCTGGCTGTCGGTGCTGCGCGTCGTGCGCGAATTCGCCCGCACCGACGGCTCGCTCGCCCATCTCTACGGCTACCATCATCTGCCGCTCAACGGCGTGCTGTTTCGCGGGACCGAGGCGCAGAAGGACCGACTGCTGAAACGCTCGGCAAGGGAGAACTGGGTCTGGGGCAATTCCGGCAACGCCATGTCGAAGACGTCGACGGCGAGGCGCAACGGCAAGGGCTGGGTCCTCAGCGGCTTTCGGCCCTTTTCTTCCGGTTCGCACATCGCTGACTATATCCAGGTCGCCTGGGAGGACGGTCAGGACCGGCTGGCAGCCGCAATCCCGGCTGACCGTGAGGGCATCGTCATCGAGGACGACTGGGACGGCGTCGGACAGCGCCAGACGGGTTCCGGCAAGGTCACCTTCAAGGACGTGCATGTCGGTGATGACGAACTGATTGGCTCGCCCGCGGTGCCGCTGACGCCATTCCAGACGCTGACGTCACTGTTCCAGCAGGCGGTCCTGCTCAACCTGTTCGTCGGCAGCGCGCAAGGAGCGCTGAGCGAAGGCCGCGACTATACGGTCTCGCATTCGCGCCCCTGGGTCTATTCCGGCTATGAGAAACATACCGACGATCCGTTCGTGCAACGCAAATATGGCGACCTCTATATCCGCACGCTCGCCGCGGCCCAACTGGCCGATATAGCGGCATGCAGCCTCGATGCCGCCTATGGCCAGGGCGAGGCGTTGACCCTGGAGCAGCGCGGGCAGACGGCGATCGATCTCGCCACCGCCAATGTCTACGCCGGGCAAATCGGCCTCGATGCGTCGAGCGAGGTTTTCGAGGTGATGGGCGCCCGCTCAGCCACCAAGGCCAACGGCTACGACAGGTTCTGGCGCAACGTGCGCACGCACACGCTGCACAATCCGGCCGAATACAAGAAGCGCACCATCGGCACCTGGTTGCTCACCGGGGAATTGCCGGTCGGCGGATTGTATCGCTGAGGAGGCGCGGAACATGGCCAGCCGCAAGGACAAGCTCAAGCTTGGAGCCTTTCTTCTCTTCACCGGCCACCATGTCGCAGCCTGGCGCCACCCGGAGGCAGGAGAAGGGACCAGCCTCAACGACTATGTCGAGTTGGCCCGGCTGGCGGAAGCAGCCAAGTTCGACACGATCTTCTTCGCCGACGGCGTTGCGGCGCGGCTGAAGGATATGGAGGCCGCAAGGCGCATAGCGGCGTCTATCCGTTCGAGCCGATCACGCTGCTGTCGGCACTGTCGGCTATGACCAGGAACATCGGCCTCATCGCCACGGCGTCGACCAGTTTTTCCGATCCCTACAATCTGGCCCGCCAGTTCGCGTCGCTCGACCATCTGAGCGGCGGGCGGGCCGGCTGGAATCTGGTCAATTCGTCCGATCCGGAGGCAGCGTTCAATTTCGGTCACGAGACGCATATCCAGCATGGCGAGCGCTACGACCGCGCCGAGGAATTCGCCGATGTCGTGCTCGGCCTGTGGGATAGCTGGGAAGATGACGCCTTCCCGCGCGACAGAGCAATCGGGCGCTATTTCGACAAGGACAAACTGCATGTGCTGAACCACAAGGGCCAGCACTTCAAGGTGCGTGGTCCCCTGAACACGCCGCGAACGCCGCAAGGCCATCCGGTCGTGGTCCAGGCCGGGGCGTCGGGTCCGGGCAGAGAGCTGGCGGCTCGTACCGCGGAAGCGATTTTCGCCGCGCAGATCACGCTCGACGAAGCCACCGCCTTCTATGCCGACGTCAAGGGCAGGCTCGGCAAATATGGCCGCTCGGAGGATGACCTGAAAGTCCTGCCAGGCATTTTCCCGGTCGTCGGCCGCACCGAAGCCGAGGCGCGGGAGAAGTTCGAACAGCTCCAGGATCTCATCCAGCCGGAAGTCGGCCTCGGTCTGGTCTCGGCGCTGGCCGGCGGCTTCGACCTCAGCGCCTATCCGCTCGATGGGCCCGTGCCTGAATTGCCGGAGACCAATGCCGGCAAGAGCCGGCAAGCGCTGGTGATCGATCTGGCGCGGCGCGAGAAACTGACGATCCGGCAGCTCTATCTGCGCATCGCAGGCGCCCGCGGCCACTGGCAGGTGGTCGGCACGCCGCAACAGATCGCCGACACCATGGAAGAGCGGTTCGAGAATTACGGCGCCGACGGCTTCAACATCATGGCGCCGATCATGCCTGGCGGCTTGAAGGATTTCATCGAGCTGGTCGTGCCGGAACTTCGCCGCCGTGGCCTGTTCCGCGATGAGTACGAGGGCAGGACCTTGCGCGACAATCTCGGCCTGAAGCGGCCGGCAAACCGTTTTTCGCGGCATGCCGCGGCGGCTGCGGAATAGGCCGGCAATGGTGCGCGACACGCTCTTTCTCATTCAGCCGGGTTTCGCCGACCCAAAGCACCCCGGCCGAGCCTTCGTCTGTCCCTATTGCAACCAGGTCGAAGGGCTGCTCGCTGCCTTTCCCGATCTCGCCAGCAGACTAGACGTCGAACGCGTCCCGTTCGCAAGGCCGAGGGGCAAGGTGATCGACGCGCTCGGCGAACGGCACCAGTCGCTGCCGGTGCTGATCATCGGCAGCGATCCGCCCGCCGACTTGCCGACGGCCAAGGGCAAGGTCTTTGCCGATGACACCAGGCGCATTCTTGCACTGCTTGCCGAGCGCCACGGCTTCCCGCATCTGCATGAGTGAGACGATGACCTTCGATCCCGATACGTCCAATCCATGGATCGCCAAGGCGGTCGAGCTGCGCGACATCTTTGCCCGCGATGCGGTCGAGCGCGACCAGCTTGGCGGCAGGCCTACCGAACAGATCCGTCTGCTCAAGCAAAGCGGCCTGCTCACCATCGTGATCCCCAAGGAATTCGGCGGCGCCGGGGAACCCTATTCGACGGCGCTGAAGATCGGCCGCGAGTTCGCCAAGGTCGACGGCTCGATCGGCCATATCTACGGCTACCATTTCAGCGCGCTGATCGCCGCCAGGCTCAATTCGGACGAACCGCGCTCAGCCGATCTGCTACGGCGTTCGGCTGCCGGCGACTGGTTCTGGGGCAACACCGGCAACAGTTTTTCCAAAACGCTGTTCGGCCGCAAAGATGGCGAGTGGACGATCGTCAATGGCTTCAAACCCTTCGCCTCCGGCTCGCATGTCGCCGACTATCTTTCGACCTCGTGGGAAGACGAGGTCAGCGGCGAGAGGAAATTCGCGGCGATCCCCGCGAACCGCGAAGGCATCAGCGTTCTCGACGACTGGGACGGCATCGGCCAGACGCAGACCGGCAGCGGCAAGGTCGCCTACAAGGACGTCAGGATCCACGACAGCGAGTTGGTGCGCGGTTGGGTCGACGCGTCGTTGCCAATCCGCACCATCGGCCCGCTGCAGCAGCAGAGCGTGTTGCTCAATGTCTTTGTCGGCACGGCCCAGGGCGCGCTGCTGGCGGCGCGAGATTATACGCTCAACAGTTCGCGGCCGTGGATGTATTCCGGCGTCGAGCGTCATATCGACGATCCATGGATCAAGCGGCAGTATGGCGAGCTCTGGGTCAAGACGCGGGCGGCGACGGCGCTGGCCGATCGCGCGGCGGCGGCGATCGATCATGCGATCGCGCGCGGCAAGGCGCTGACCGAGCAAGAACGCGGCGAGGCGGCGGTTGCCGTCGCCGCGGCCAATGTGCTGGCAGGCGATGTCGCGCTCGAAGTCACGACCGAGATATTCGAGGTGATGGGTGCCCGCTCCGCAGTGCGCAAATACGGCTTCGACCGCTTCTGGCGCAATGCACGCATTCACACCTTGCACAACCCTGCCGAATACAAGACCCGCACCGTCGGCACCTGGTATCTGACCGGCGCCTATCCCGAGCCCGGCGTCTTTCGATGAGCGGCCGGCAGCTCCATCTCAACGTCAACATCCTGCATGCCGGCTTCTCGCCGGCGGCATGGCGGATGGACGGCGTCGACCCCTATGCCGCCTTCACCGTCGACCACTATGTGCAGGTCGCGAAGATCGCAGAGCGCGCAAAGCTCGACGCCGTATTCCTTGCCGACCAGGCGGCGATATCGGACCGCATTGACTATCGTCCGATCACGTCGCTGGAGCCGACCATCGTGCTGGCGACGGTAGCCGCCGCAACCGAGCGCATCGGCCTGATCGCCACCGCTTCAACCAGCTTCAACGAGCCCTACAATATCGCCAGGCGCTTCGCGACGCTCGACCATGTCAGCGGCGGACGCATCGGTTGGAACATCGTCACCACGGCCGATCCCGCCTCGGCCCGCAATTTCGGCCTCGACGGTGCCATCGATCATGGCCGGCGCTACGAGCGGGCGGCGGAATTCGCTGACATCGTCAAGGCATTGTGGGACAGCTGGGAGGACGATGCCTTCATCGGTGATGTCGCCAGCGGGCGCTTCGTCGATGCCACCAAGGTTCACGCCATCGACCACAAGGGCGCACATTTCTCGGTGCACGGGCCGCACAATGTGCCGCGTTCGCCGCAAGGGCATCCGGTGGTCGTCCAGGCCGGCGGGTCCGATGACGGCAAGGACCTCGCCGCCCGCCACGCCGAAGCCGTGTTTTCCGCATCGCTATCTTTCGAGGAAGCGCTCGGCTATGCGCGGGAACTTAAGGCGCGTGCCGTCGCCTATGGCCGCACCGGCGGCGTGCCGCTCAACCTCGCCGGCCTAGCCACCATCATCGGCAGCACAGAGGCGGAAGCGGAGCGGCGGCAAGAAGATCTGTGGGATCGCATTCCGCTCGACTACAGCCTTGGGCGGCTGTCCGGCGTGCTCGGCATCGACCGCGAGCGATTGAAGCTGGACGAGAAGTTGCCGGAAGGGATTCAACTGCCCCCCAACGGCGGCCACACCTTCTTCAAGGCCACGCTCGCGCTCGCCCGCAGCAATGATTTCACGGTTCGCCAGCTGATCCGGGCGCTGAACGGCAGCACTGGCCACCGCACCATCGTCGGCACGCCGGAGCAGATCGCCGACGATATCGAAAGATGGTTTGTCGCCGGCGCCGCCGACGGCTTCAACCTGATGCCGGACGTGCTGCCGACCGGACTGGAGGTCTTTGTCGATACGGTGGTGCCGATCCTGCGCCGGCGAGGGCTGTTCCGAACGGAATATGAAGGGCGCACGCTGCGCGACCATCTCGGCCTTGCCCGGCCCGAAAGCCGCTTTGCACCGCAGCCGAGCAAGGCGCCAGGGCTGCTAGGGGCAGCCCTTTGAATGATCATCAAAATACAACGGAGCGGAGGGTCCTGCCATTGACCTCCATGCCCGGCCAAAATACAGGCCCGACAATGAGCGCTGATACCGAGTTTCTTTGGTACATCCCGAACCAAGTCGATCCCGGTCACCGCGGCGAGCCGGCCGTCGAGGACCACAACAGCCTGGAGACGCTGACCAGCCACGCGAAGGCGCTTGAGGAACACGGCTGGAAGGGCGCGCTGATCGGTACCGGCTGGGGTCGGCCCGACACTTTTGCCGTCGCGGCCTCGCTCGCCGCGCGGACCACCTCCTTCGAGCCGCTCATCGCGATCCGCCCGGGGTACTGGCGGCCGGCGCACTTCGCATCCGCCGTAGCCACGCTCGACCAGCTGACCGCCGGTCGCGTGCGTATCAACATAGTGTCAGGCAAGGACAACCTCGCTGCGTATGGCGACAGCGAAGGAGAGCAGAACCATCGCTATGCCCGCACCGGAGAGTTCATGCGGCTGGTCCGCAGACTTTGGACCGAAGAGAACGTGACCTTTGCGGGCGAGCACTTCCAGGTCACCGGGTCTACCGTCATGCCCCGCATTCCTGTGCGTGGCGATCGTCGCCATCCGAAGCTCTATTTCGGCGGCGCGTCGGAGGCGGCCGAGCGGGTGTCGGCCAGCGAGGCGGATGTCCAGCTCTTCTGGGGCGAGCCGCTCGACGGCGTCCGGGAGCGGATCGAGCGGCTCAAAGCCTTGAGCAGCGAACTCGACCGAGACCTCCCGCCTCTGGAATTCGGGTTGCGGGTCACCACGCTGGTCCGCGACACCACTGGCCAGGCCTGGGCGGACGCCGAGGCGAAGGTCGAGGAGATGGCCAAGGGCCAAGGCGCCGGCTGGAACGATCACGGTCGGGCGGTAGCGGTGGGCCAGCAGCGTCTGCTTGATCTGCACGCGCGTGGCGAGGTGCTGGACGACAACCTCTATACTGCGCCGGGCAAATATGGCGGCGGCGGTGCCGGTACCACCTGGCTGGTCGGCTCGGCCGCCGACGTCGCCCACTCGCTCGGCAGGTACCGGGATCTGGGCATCACGCATTTCGTGCTCTCGGACACGCCGTACCTTTCCGAGATCAAGCGGCAAGGCGATCAGTTGCTTCCGCTATTGCACAATGGGGCCTAAGCCGCGCTTCTTGAACCGGCAAGGGCCGGCGAGGGAAGCCAGATTGCCAAGTAGGGAAGACGATGTCACAGCCGGCCGCCTTCAGCACCCGTCCGTCAGACGCCGACCTGCGTGGTGAAGCGGCGCTGCGGCGGCGTTACCGGGCGCCGCAACATACGCACACCGGAAACTGGAACGAAGCCCTCGAGGGATCCTTTCGCATCGCTCGGTCCGCAATTATCTCGCCAAGCCTTTGCCCGAAGGGACGCTGGAACTGATCGTCGCCGCCGCCCAGTCGGCGCCGACTTCTTCCAATCTCCAGGCGTGGAGCGTCATCGCAGTCGAGGATCCGGCGCGCAAGGCGCGGCTTGCCGGACTGGCGGCGATCAATCGCCATATCGAGCAGGCGCCGCTGCTGCTGGTCTGGCTGGCCGACCTGTCGCGGCTGCGCGCCATTGCCGAGGCAAACGGCCGGGAGGGCGAGGGGCTCGACTATCAGGAGAGTTTTCTGCTGGCCGTGATCGACGCCGCACTTGCCGCGCAGAATGCCGTGGTGGCGATCGATGCGCTCGGGCTCGGCTCCTGCTACATCGGCGCCATGCGCAATCATCCGCAGGAGGTGGCACGCGAACTCGGTCTGCCGCCGGAAACCGTGGCGGTGTTCGGCCTGACCGTCGGCTATCCCGATCTCCTGGCTGCGACTGACATCAAACCCAGACTGCCGCAGGCTGTGGTGCTGCACCGCGAGCGCTATCGATCAGAGCCCGATCCGGACGATCTTGCAGCCTACAACCAGAGGCTTCGTTCATTCCAGCAGGAGCAGGCGATGCCTGTGGTGGACTGGACAGAGTTGGTTTCGAACCGCATCGGCAGCAAAGCGGCGCTGAAAGGCCGTAATCACCTGGGCGAAGTGCTCAAAGCGCTGGGCTTCAAGCTCAAATAGGCGCGCGCCCTCGCGAGACCGCGGCGCGGCTATTCGGCCGCGATAATGGCGATGCGCGCCGGAAGCGCCGCCGGCGGTGGGAAGTCGAGAGCGCCGAGCTGGCGCGCCTCGGCCTTCAGCCAGGCATGAAAGCGCTCGACCGTCGCCAGCTTCGCCTTGTGCGGCGTCGTCGCGAAATAATAGGAAAACTCGACCGGCTGCGGCGAGCCGAATGGGCTGACCAGACGCCCCGCGGCAAGGTCGGGTTCGGCCAGCCGAAATTTGCCAAGACCGATGCCCTTGCCGGCAGCAGCGGCGTCGAGAACCAGCGAGGACTGGCTAAGCCGTATGCCGCCCTCGACAAGCCGGCCGGACAGGTCGTTGGATCTCAGCCAGCCCTTCCAGTCAGGGCAGCTTGGATCGCGTTCCGGACCGTCCTCATGCAGGATCGGTGCGTCACGCAGCCCCTCCGGCCCGCGATAGAGACCGTGCATGCGAGCAAATTCCGGGCTGCAGACGGGCAGCACCGCCTCCGAAAAAAGCCGTTCCGTCAGCAGGCCGCTATAGGCGCCCGACCCGTAGCGGATGACGCAGTCGACGTCTTCGCTGGCAAAGTCGGCAAGCCTGGTCGATGCGTCGACCAGCACTTCTAGGCCGGGTACCGCGTCGCGCAGTGCGTCGAGGCGCGGGATCAGCCATTTGCTGGCGAAGGAGGGCGCGACCGACACCTTGATCGGCGCATCCTCCTCGTCGCCGGAAATCCGCGCGACCGACTCGACAACGACGTCGAAAGCCTCGGTGAGGCCGGGCATCAGCGCCTGGCCGGCCGACGTCAGCAGAAGCTCGCCGCGGTTGCGGTGGAACAATGGTTGTCCGAGATGATCCTCGAGCAGGCGGATCTGCTGGCCGATGGCGGCAGGCGTCACATGGAGTTCTTCGGCCGCCCGCGTAAAGCTCAGGTGGCGGGCGGTTGCGACAAAAGCGCGAAGCGACGTCAGCGGCGGAAGCCTCGCCAGCGTCGGCCGCAGCTTCCTTGATTTTGCGCGAATGAGATCGACCATGGAGCGCATTCAACACGTTCAGGCCGGGCGCGACGAGGGCGGGCTTTGCGCCAAAGCACGCGGCGGAAAATTTCGTTTGCCGCAGCGTTGCCTCAGCGGGAACGGAAATCTAAAAAATCGTAATGTCTACAATTCTTGTAGAAATAAGATCGGAGCGCTGATTTGGGCGTCGAGCAGCTTTGCCAGATCCTGGAATGAAACGGTCGTGCGAAGCGGTGCTTTCGGCAGACGATAGAAAATCATTCTTCCGGTTTTGCGGCGTGGCAGAGATCATCGCGTCGAGGCGCCGGAGTGTGTTCGGCCGCCGGATGCCATCGAAGCCGTTTTCCGGAGCTCAAGGCCATGTCTGTCAATCGTCGTCATTTCAACCAGCTGCTGTTGCTTGGCGGTGCGAGCTTCGCATTGCCCGGGGTTTCTTTCGCTGCCGAAGGAACGCCGGTCCAGGGTGGCACGCTCAACTGGGCCTACTATCCCGACCCCACGTCGCTGATTGCAATCAACACCTCGTCGGGCACCGGCCAGGCGATCGGTCCCAAGGTGAATGAAGGTCTGCTTGATTTCGCCTATAACCTCAGCCCGAAACCGCTGCTGGCGACGGAGTGGTCGATCAGCGATGACGGCCTGCGCTACACCTTCACGCTGCGCGAGGGCGTCAAATGGCATGACGGCAAGGACTTCACGTCGGAAGACGTTGCCTTCACCATCTTCCGGCTGAAGGAGGCGCATCCGCGCGGCCGCATCACCTACCAAAACGTGACCGCGGTCGAGACGCCCGATCCGCACACCGCAATCATCGTGCTTTCAAAGCCGGCGCCCTATCTGATCACGGCACTGAGCAGCTCGGAATCACCGATTGTGCCGAAGCACGTCTACGAAACGTTCAAGCCGGCGGAACAGCCGAAGCTCGAACAGACGATCGGCACCGGTCCCTTCATTCTCAAGGAATGGGTGCCCGGCAGCCATCTGATCTTCGACCGCAATCCGGACTATTGGGACGCGCCTCGGCCCTACCTCGACCGCATCGTCCTGCACGTCATCCTCGACCCGGCCGCGCGTTCGGCGGCTCTTGAAACCGGCGAGATCGATATCGGCGCCAATCCCGTGCCGCTGGCCGACATCGAACGGCTGAAGGCAAACCCCGCTCTGGTCGTCGACACCAACACCTACGCCTATTCCGGCCCACAGCAGCAATTGTTCTTCAACTACGAGAACGAAATCCTGACCAAGCGCTATGTGCGCCTTGCCATCGCCCACGCAATCGACCTGCAGAAGCTGGTCGACATCGCGCTCTACGGTTATGCGCAGGTATCGCCGAGCCCGATCAGCACGGCGCTGCCCAAATGGTATGACCCCAGCATCAAGGCGCGCGAGCCCGATACCAAACTGGCGGAGAAGCTGCTCGACGACGCCGGCTATCCGCGTGGCGCCGATGGGACGCGCTTCAAGCTCCGGCTTGCCTACAACGCGTTCCTGCCGGCGTCCTATGCCGATTTCATCAAGCAGTCGTTGGCGACGGTCGGCATCGATGCCGAGATCCTCAAGCTTGACCTGTCGACGTTCCTGAAGACCGTCTACACCGACCGCGCCTGGGACCTGGTGGTCGAGTCGCTGTCGAACACCTTCGATCCGACGCTCGGCGTCCAGCGCGCCTACTGGTCGAAGAACTTCAAGATCGGCCTCGTCTTCTCCAACGCTAGCCACTATGCAAACGCCGAGGTCGACCAGATCCTCGAAGCCGCGGCAATCGAGCCCGACGAGACCAAGCGGCGCGAGCTCTGGTACAAATTCCAGCACATCATCCATGACGACGTGGTGTCGGTCGATCTGGTCGCCGCCGGCGCCCAGATTGTCGCCAACAAGAAGGTCCGGGATTTTGCGCCCGGCGCTCAGGGGATCAACAACAGCTTCGCGCAGATATGGCTCGCGCCAAACACCTAAGCGTTCTGCAAGCCCTCTGGTTGGGACCGGCGCGTGAAAACGACGATCCCGACTTTTCTCCATGAAAGATAAATCGCGCCAATTCGGAGTACCGACCATGACCATCAACCGACGCCTGTTCAATCAGTTCTTGCTGCTGGCCGGCGCGAGTGCCGCACTTCCCGCCGGGGCCTTCGCAGAAGACGCAAAGCCGGTGGCCGGAGGCACGCTCAACTTCGTCTACTATCCCGAGCCCAACCAGATCGTTTCCATCAACACCAGCGCCGGCGGACCGGCCACCATCGGTCCGAAGATTTTCGACGGCCTGCTCGCCTACGACTACGATCTCAATCCGCGACCGCAACTGGCCGCCGAATGGTCGATCAGCGACGACGGGCTCGAATACGTCTTCAAGCTGCGCCAGGGGGTGAAGTTCAGCGATGGCCATGATTTGACCTCCGAGGACGTGGCCTTTTCTATCTCCCGGCTGCGCGAAGCGCATCCGCGCGGGCGCATCACCTTCCAGAACGTCACCGACATTGACACGTCGGACCCGCATATCGTGAAGATCAAATTGTCGAAGCCGTCCGCCGCCCTGATTTCGGGGCTGGCCGCGACGGAATCGCCTGTCGTGCCCAAACACATCTACGAGAATCTGAAGCCGGCCGACGATCCGTCCTTCGAGCAGATCATCGGCAGCGGGCCGTTTGTGCTGAAGGAATGGGTAAAGGGCAGCCACATCCTCGTCGAAAAGAATCCGACCTATTGGGATGCGCCTAAACCCTATCTCGACCGGATCATTTTCCGCTTCATCACCGATCCGGGCGCGCGCGCCGCGGCGCTCGAAACGGGCGAGGTCGACATCGGACCGAACCCGGTGGCCTTCGCCGATCTGGAGCGGTTCAAGGCGCTGCCGCAATTCGTCGTCGATAGCACGGTCTTCGCCTATAGCGGCCCGCTGCACCAGCTGATCATCAACCTCGAAAACCCGATCCTGAAGGAGAAGAAGGTCCGTCAGGCAATCGCGCATGCGATCGACCTCGACGCGGTCAACGCCATCGTGTTTTACGGCTATGGGCAGGTGTCGCCGACGCCGATCAGCGTCGTCAACAAGAAGTATTTCGATCCCGATGTGAAAGCCGCGACCGTCGATACGGCGCTGTCGGAGAAACTGCTCGACGAGGCCGGCTTCAAGCGGGGAGCGGACGGCATCCGCTTCAAACTCAGGCTCACCAACAACCCGTATAACCCGTGGGGCTATGCCGACTTCCTCAAGCAGGCCTTGGCGAAGATCGGCATCGACGCCGAGATCCAGAAATTCGACTTCGGCACCTATGTCAAAACCATCTACACCGACCGGAGGTGGGACCTGTCGACAGAATCCTGCGGCAATATCTTCGATCCGAGTGCCGGCGCGCAGCGGCTCTACTGGTCGAAGAACATCAAGATCGGGCTGCCGTTCTCAAACGGGGCGCACTATGAAAACCCGGAGGTCGACCGGCTGCTGGAAGCCGCTTCCGTTGAACTCGACGAGGCCAAGCGCAAGCAGCTCTTCTTCAAGTTCCAGGAGATCATCGCCGACGAGTTGCCGATCATCAATCTGATTGCGCCGCCGACCATCATCATCGCCCGCAAAACCGTCAAGAACTACGCACCGGGTGCCGAAGGCCTGTCGGCCAGTTTCGCCGACGCCTATATCGATCCGAACGCCTGACCCTGCAGGGCAATCGGAATGAGAAAGGGCTGCATCTCGATGCGGCCCCTTTTTGTGTTTCTGTCGCCTTGATGTGCAGCATGCTCAGGCCAGAGCACGCAGCCTTGGGCTGGCCTTGACCAGAAGGTCGGCAAGGGCGATGGCCTGAGCCAGCTGTTCGCCGATGGAACTCGATTCCCAGGCAACGCCGCGCAGCGGATGGCCGACGGCAAACAGATCGCCGTGGGTCCTGCCGTTACGGGAAATTACCTGACCTTCGCGCGTGGCATCGATGCCGAAGCTGGTCGCATGCGGCCTAACGATGCCGTTCTCGAGCAGGCTTTGGACGAATGGATCGGCGATCCGCCGCCAGTCGTGCTCCTGATGGCCGCGGCAGTTGACGACGCCGTCGAAGCGCAGCCGTTCGACCGCGCCGCTATCACGCCAGCGGATTTCAGCAACGATGCCATTTGCCTGCGGATGGAGTGCCAGCACCCGTCCCGCTCGACCCGTCCAACGGCCTTGGCTTCGCGCCAGTGCCACGCGCTCAAAGCTCGGTGGCGCCGCACGGTGCGCGGTGACATCCCAGAAGGCGCGCAGATGGCGTGCGAACTTCAAGCGCTCCCTGTCGGTGGCGCCTTGCCACAAGGCCAGGATCCACGGCCGGATCGTCAGTGGCAGCCCTTGCCAGTCCAGGCCGGTGGTTTCGATTGCCCGGCGTTCGGCCTTGACCAGTGCGAGAAGCGCCCTGGTGGTTTTCGGCAGCGGCCGCCCGGTGAGGAAATCGCGCCACGCTTCCGCGTTGCGCCGAGGTTCGACGATCTGTCCGCGCCGCGACACGACGCGATAACCGCCCTTGAAGCCGCGCGCTTCCATGCTGGCGACGACGTCGACCATGCTGAGGCTGGAGCCGATCAGCAGCAGTTCCTTGCTGCCGGCGAGCCGATCGAGCGCCGCCGAATCCCAGGGATTGGCGACATAACGGGGATCGCTGACGACGGCTGCTTCCGTGGTGGACGGCTGGCTCTGGAACACCCCGGTTGCCAGCACGGCCTCATCGGCCAGCAATTGCTGGCCGTCGCCGGTGCCGACGCATACCCCTGACGGGCCGGTCAGCATGTCGACGGCGGATGCCTTGATGTGGCGCAGCGACGAACGCCCGTCTGCTTCTCTGATCGCTCTCGTCAGTTCGGACTGGACATAGCTGCCGATCAGCCAGCGCGGCGGGCTTGAGTCCGGGACATCCTCGGGCGGTGTCCAGCCGTGCTCCGGCCCATTCGCCATAAGCCAGCGAACGAGGTGATCGGGATCGTCCGGATGCAGCGAGAAGATGCGCGCCGCGCCGTTGACGAGGTGTTGTGGATCGACGGTGCTATAGGCAACGCCGCGACCGAGCTCGGCCCGGCGCTCGATGATGGTGATTGCCAGCGGCTCAGTTGAACGGTCGAGCAGCTTGATCGCGGTAACCGCGCCGGCAAAGCCGCCGCCAACGATGATGATTGAACGCGGGATCGAGCGTAGCGGGGAGGAAGGGGTATGAAGCATCAAGAACCTTTGCGACGCCGGTGGTCGTGGCTCTAGCCCATCGCCCGGCAACGACCATCGTGCTTTCCCGTAACCCGATGTCAAAAAACAATAATTGCCAGCTGGCGAAAGGCATTCTTTCACTCAGCGGGTTTGGCAGGCGCTAGATAGGAACGCCCTTTGCGACCAGCCCGAGAACCGCTGATGACTGAAAATCGAAAGATAAGGCTTGGAGCCTTTGTTCGCGGACCGGGCCATCATGTCGCTGCCTGGCGCCATCCCGATGTGCCTGCCAATCCGGGCCTGAGCTTTCAGCACTATGCGGACGCCGCGCGCACTGCCGAGCGTGGCCTGTTCGACATGGTGTTTCTGGCCGACAGTCTCAGCGCGCGCAATGGCGAGCAGCCGATCGAGACCTTCGAGCGCACCGGCCATGTCGTGCATTTCGAGCCGCTGACGCTTTTGTCGGCGCTCTCGACCATCACGCAAGGGATCGGGCTCGTTGCGACCGCCTCGACCACCTATTGGGAGCCGTTCCACTTGGCGCGGCTGTTCGCTTCGATCGATCATCTCAGCGGCGGCAGGACAGGCTGGAATGTCGTCACCTCAGCCGATGCGCCGGCGGCGGCGAATTTCAGCCTCGACCAGCATCCCGTTCATGCCGACCGTTACGCCCGCGCCGAGGAATTCGTCGCTGTCGCGCAGAAGCTTTGGGACAGCTGGGACGACGATGCCTTCGTCGCCGACAAGGCTTCGGGGATCGCCATCGACCGGCGCGGCATCCACGCCCCGGACCATGCCGGCCGGCATTTCCGCGTCAAGGGACCGCTCAACGTCGCTCGCCCACCGCAGGGCCATCCCGTCATCGTCCAGGCCGGTTCGTCCGATGCCGGTCAGCACTTGGCGGCGCGGACGGCGGAGGTGGTTTTCACCGCCCACCAGACCATCGAATCGGCGCGCGGCTTTTACGGCGAACTGAAAGGCCGGCTGGGCTCGTTTGGCCGCTCCGCCGACAGCTTGAAGATCATGCCCGGTGTCTTCCCGGTCGTCGCGCCGACGCGCACGGAGGCCGAGGACAAGTTCGATGCGATCCAGCGCCTGGTCGATCCTGTGGTTGGTGTGGCGCTGGTTTCAGGATTGCTCGGCGGTGTCGATCTTTCCGGCCATTCACTCGACGGACCGTTGCCGGAACTGGGCAGTTCCGATGCCGTGAAGAGCCGCCTGAAAGTCGTTTCCGAATTGGCCGCGAGCCGGAACCTGACCATCCGCCAATTGTATCTCGCCGTTGCCGGCGCGCGCGGCCATTTCCAGATCGTCGGCACGCCAAAGGATGTGGCCGACATGATGGAGGAGTGGTTCGCCGGTGGCGCGGCGGACGGCTTCAACGTCATGCCGCCGATCCTGCCGACGGGCCTCACCGATTTTGTCGACCTCGTCATTCCGGAGCTGCAGCGGCGGCGTCTGTTCCGGACTGCTTACGAAGGCGGGACGTTGCGCGAGAACCTCGGCCTTGCGCGTCCGATCCGTGGCGCCGCTGAACAGCAAGAGAGGAAAGCATCATGAGCGACAGGACGATCGATTCGAAAATGTTTCGCCAATGGCTGGCGGATGGCGAAGAACTGGCGGTGCTAGACATTCGCGACAGCGCGACTGTCGGATACGCATCGCCGCTGTTCGCCACCAACCTGCCCGCGGCTCAGGTCGAGGCCGAGATCGACCGCTTCATCCCGCGCAAAACGGTGCGCACCGTGCTGGCGGACGACGGCAGCGGCGTTGCCGAGCAACTTGTCGAACGGCTGGCCCAGCGCGGCCGCAACCAGCTTTTCGCACTTGCCGGTGGAATTCCGGAATGGACGCAAAGCGGCGTTGAAGGCCTGCCGACCTTCGATACGCCGGGCGTCGATTTTTCGCTGGCGATCCGCGACGAGAAGGGGACCCCGGTCATCGGCGTTGAAGAGCTCGCGGTGCTCAGAGGCCCAGGCGCCGACGTGGTGGTGCTCGACAGCCGCACGGTGGCTGAGTTCGAAAAGGACCATGTGCCGGGCGCCATCAGCGTGCCGGGCGCCGAGCTGGTGCTGCGCTTCGCCGACCTGGTGCCGTCACCGGAGACGCAGGTTGTCGTCTCCTGCGCCGGCCTGCCGCGCGCCATCATCGGGGCGCAGACACTGATCGATGCCGGCGTGCCCAACCGGGTCGCCTATCTGCACGACGGCACCAAGGCATGGCGCGAGACCGGTCTTGCACTCGAAACCGGCAAGACCGCAATCTATGGTCCGGCAAGCGAGGATGCCAAGCGTTTCGCCGGGGAGCACATCGCAAAGCTTGCCGAAGGCGACAGCTTTCCCCGCATCAATGCGGCCACGGCCGCGAACTGGGCGAAGGACGAAAAGCGGACGACTTACCTGCTCGATGTGCGCACACCGGAGGAATTCGCGGCAAGCCACATTCCGGGCTCGATCGCGTCGGAGGGCGGCCAGTTGCTGGGCGTCGCCTATCGCACCATCGCCGTGCGTGGCGCCCGCGTCGTGCTGATTGACGATCTGCTCGGCGTCCGCGCGGCGACAACGGCGCACTGGCTACAGCGCCGCGGCTTCGAGATCGCCATCCTCCTGCATGACTTCCAGTCGGCCAGCCTGGTTGAAGCGGCGTAGAGGAAGAACTGTCGGGTGATTTTGGAGGCCGCTATTCGGCGGCTTCCTTTTGACGGCGGCGGCCTGAGAGGACATTCTTCTGCATCGCCGTCAGTGAAGAGCGCACTGCATTGCCGCCGTGTTCCAGCATCTTCGCCTCATAATCCGACAAGGCTTCGACAAGCGGCTTCTCGCCGCGTCTGGCGGACACAAGCTCCGGCACCAGCAGCCCGGCGTCGTAGATCGCAGTGTTGCCGCCGAGTGCGCGGAAATAGGTCATGGCGTGGATGGCGTCGCCAAGCAGTGTCACTCGTTTCGTCGGCCAGGGATCGACAGGCTCTGAGCTGTGGACATGCAGCAGCGCCACCGTCGACGGGTCGGTGTAGCGAACGAGGTTGAGGATCTCCGGATGCCAGTGGCCGATCTTCGAGATCAGCAGGTCCAGCAGCTCTGAACCGGCGAGCTTTGCCAGCGCGTCATCCGTGGCGATCTCGTCCTGCTCGTATGCGGTGTTCCACCAGACATAGCTGGTGGTGTTGTTGAAATGGAACCCGGAAATATCCTTGTGGGTGTCGTCGTCCAGCCCGATCAGTCCATGCTTTCGAAATGCCTCGACATTGACCCGGTGGCTGGTGACCATCAGCCCATGACCTTCCGTCGGTCTGACGCCGGCATTGTAGTCGAGCAGCAGCGGCGAGATCTGGTGTAGGGCTGCGGCATGCAGCGTCATCTTGCCGGCCAGGCGCCTGACGCCGGTGTCGAAGCTTCGCGCATGCGGCACCAGTTGATGGCGCACGCGCGAGCGGGCGCCGTCGGCACCGACCAGCACGTCGGCATGGATTGTCGAGCCATCCTCGAAATGCGCTACTACCGAGCCATCAGGCTGCTCCCAGTAGCGGGAGAAGACCTTGCCGTAGCGCACGATGCCGTCGAGGCCGGACAACAGCACCTGGCGCAGCGTGATACGGCTCACCGACTTTTCGAAATGCGTGTCGTCGGTCTCGCCGAGCGCGTTGCCGCCGCCCCAGGCATCCTCGCCCAAGGTCTCGAAATTCTCGTCGAGCAGGATGTTGCGATCTGGCGCCTGGCCGAGCGTGGCGACAAAAGCCTCGTAGAGGTCCGGCGGCAAGTTGGCGATCAGCGAATCGATGCCACGCTGGCGGATGCGCAAACGAAAACCCTGGACATAGTCGGTGCGAGCGCGATCCTTCTCGAAGACCGCGACGCTGATGCCGTTCTTCTTCAGGCCTTGCGCCAGTGTCAGGCCACCGGGGCCTCCGCCGATGATGACGACGTCGACATGTTCCGTTGTCATGGCGCTCAACCGACCGCCGCAAGCCTGGGTTTGCCAGCGGCGACGGCCGGCGTCTCAGGCACCTGCCGGGCAGCGTGGCGACCGAGCGACGCCTTGGCGGCGATCGTGCGGATCATGTGGTTCTGCGGCGCGTGCGAGCGCGCGGTCAGCGTATCGCGATGGTGACGCTCGAGTTGGAAATCCCTGTTAAGGCCGGGATTGCCGGCAAGTTCCAGCGCCAGCGAGGTGACGGCAACGGCATTGTCGATGACGACATGCCTGACGGTCATCCCGTCGGTGCCGACCGGCCGGCCGGCATCGACGTCTTCGGCGAGCGAACGCAGCAGCCGCGTGCTGGTCGCAAGCCGGACCTCGATCTCGCCCAGCCCGGCCTGAATGTGCGGCACGGTCGACAGCGGCGCGCCGAGGCTCGCCGGCGCATGCGTGGTGACGAAGGACACCAACCGATCACGGGCAGCGCGGGCCGCACCGTGGTAGACGGCGCCGATCAGCGAAAAGAAGAACGCCGTCGACCCTTCTTCACGTCTGAGCGGTTCAGACGCCGGTTGTGCCTCGGTGATATCCTCGGCGGGCACGGCGACATTGTCCAGGATGACGTCGTCGCTCGCTGTGGCCCGCATGCCGGCCGCATTCCATGTCTTTTCGACACGCAATCCCGGCGCATTGGTCGGCACCAGGAACGAGGCGAGGCGCGGCTGCGGCTCGTCGGTCAGCGCCAGCAAGTTCACCCATTTCAGGATGGGAATGCCGGTGACGTAGTTCTTGTGGCCGGATATCCGCCAGACATTGCCGTCGCGCCGGGCAATAGTTTCGGGCGCCTTGCCATGGGCGGGCGAGCCGATCCCCGGCTCGGCCTGTGCGGCGTTGATCAGGGCGGGGCCAAGACGCCCGGCTTCGACAATCCGCTGAACCAGATGGCGCGGCCATTTTCCGGATTTCCGCAGCGCATACTGGCTGTTGTAATGCATGGCCAGCACCAGCGCCGTCGACGGCTCGCCACGGCCGATCTCGGCGATCACCGCCTGGGCTTCCGTCAGCCCGCCACTGAGGCCGCCATGCTCGCGCGCCGTGACCAGGCCAAGCAGGCCGGCCTGGTGAAGCCGGTCGAAATTGGCGAAGGGAAATTCCCCGGTCGCATCGTGATGCGCGGCGGTCAGCGCGAAGTCGTCGGCAAGGCCGGCCACCCTGTCAAAGAGTTGCGGAAACTCGGCAATCGTCGAGGTCATGAAGCTGGCTTCCTCTCAGGCGGCGGCGCGAATGTTCACCAGATCGAGCGGCCGGCGATCGACCCAGTCCTCGACGTCGAAATCGCTGGCAAGGAAGCCCCAGTCGCGCAAGAAATTCTTGTAGTGGGAAACCGCCGCGACGAGCTCGGGCTGCAGTCCGAGGCCGAGGTGCTTGTGGACATCCGGTCCGTTGGCGGCCAGCACCTGTTCCTCCGTGGCGCCGGATTCGCGGGCGACGAAGCGCCGCGTCTCTTCCGGATGAGCCTCGGCCCAGGCGCTGGCGCGCAGGATCGTCTCGATCAATCTCGCGACGAGGTCGGGGCGCTGTTCGGCCAGCAAGGCATCGACGGTCAGCACGCGCGGCGAACCGGAATTGATGCGGATGTTCGGGTCGGGGTGGAAGCCGAATTCGGCGACCTGGATGGCGCCGATCAGATTGGCGACATTGATGCCGGCCGTGCCTTTGACATAGATGGCGTCGACCTCGCCACGGATCAGGGCTGCGGCTTCCTCGCCATAGGCCTGCTTGCGCTTGAGCCCGAACAGCGATGGTCCTTCCTGGCTGTCGAGCACGCTGTCGGCCAGCGCTATGTCGACGATCTCGACGTCGCCATAGCTAAGGCCCTCGAGCGAGAGCGCCGAGATCAGTCCCTTCAACGCCGTCGCCCGCATGAAATCGACAATGCCTTCGGGGCGCCGGGCGATGCCGAAGCGGCGGCCTTTCAGGTCCTGGGTTGTTCTGATGCCGGTGCTGCGCAAGGTGATGATAGCCTGGAACTCGTCGGTCCAGGTGATGCCGACGAGACGCGTCTTGCGCCCTTCGGACCGCGCACGGATCGGCGGCACGTTGCCGCCGTGGCGGAACGACCAGTCGAGCGTGTGGTTGAAATGGCTCTGGCGGATATCGCGGTTGGGTGAATCGATGATCGACTTCAGTTCGATACCCTCCTTGCGAAAGGTCTCGTCGAGAAGCCCGAGCTGTGCGGCGAGCCCGACAGGCGTCGGCACCGGGCAGCGTGTGTACCAGATTTCGGAGATCGCAGTCGTGGTCATGATTGCTCCTCAGGTGTTGCGCAGGCCGGCCTGCTTCATCAGCGGCAAGATGTTCTCGCCGAAGAATTCGAGGTCAGGCTTGAAATCGAAGAAGGACAGTTGCAGGCCGTCAATGCCGGCGTCCCTGAGCTTGACGAACTGGTCGACGATCTGTTCGGGCGTGCCGATGAGATAGATGTTGCCGCCGACCTTGGCGTAGGGATCGTCGCGGCCCTCGCGCCCCTTCCAGGCCTGGGCATCGCTGTTGAAGGTCTGGAAGCCTTTCGGCGTGCGGCTGTCGGCATGGGCGACGATCTCGTCGGCGACCGCCCAGGCCTCCTTCTCGGTCGGCCTGCTGATGACCAGCGGGTTGAGCAGAGTGCGCACGGTGCGGCCGACACCAAGGGCCGCGTCCTTCACTTTCTCCGTATGCGCCGGCAGCGCCTCCAGCGCGCTGGCGATGTCGGAGCCGGCCGGGCTGGTGACGAAGACGATGTCGGAATAGCGGCCGGCAAAGGAAATGCCGGCATCGGAGCCAGTGGCGTTGACCAGGATCGGCCTGCCGTAATTCGGCTTCGGCGTGACGAAGCCGCCATTGAGCTTCCAGCTCGATTCTCCGGAGAAGGAGAAATTCTCATCATCCTGCCACAGCCGCTGCAGCACTTCGACGAATTCGGCGGCGAGTTCATAGCGGCGGTCATGCTCGATGCGGTTCCAGCCGAACATTTCATGTTCGACAGCGCGATGACCGGTGACCACGTTGATGCCCCAGCGGCCGCCGGAGATGTGGTCGAGCGTGGCGCCGAACTTCGCCAGATGCAGCGGATGCCACGGGCCGTAGAGAACATGCATGGTCGAAATCAGCATGATCTTCTTGGTGATCGCGGCCATGGCCGCCACGGACACAAAACTGTCCAGCGCCTGGCCGTTGAAAACGCCGCCATAGCCGCCCTTGGGCAGCCATTGACTGAGCGCGAAGACGAGGTCGAAGCCAAGCTCCTCGGCCTTCAACGTCAGATCGCGATTGTAGTCGAAGCGCCAGTCGGTCGAGCGCGGCAGCGTCGAGTTGGTCCAGCCACCGGCCTGGATCGGCAGGAACAGCCCGAGCAGCACCGGCTGCTGAAGTGCTTTCGACAGCGGGCTGTCCGGATAGTCGGTCGGCGCCTTGAAGAAGGGCGTGCCGACGATGGAACCAGGCTTGTGGGCGAGCGTCATGGCGAACTTTCTCGGGTGGAGGAAGGGAACCCGTGCGAAGGACCGCGCACGGGTCAGGCTCAGGCGACGATATGGGCGGTTGCGAGGGAGCCGGCATTGCCCTCGGCGCCCACCGTGTGACCGGCTATGCGCCTGTTGTAGAGGGTGATTTCCGGTTGGCTGACGATGCCGATGTCGGGCAGGTCCTCGACAAGGATCTGCTGGATCGCGGCCCATTGCTCGAAGCGCTTTTCGTGGTCGACCTCGACGGCGGCCGCTTCAAGAAGTTCGTCGACCTTGGCATTGCTGTATTTCGAACCGTTGGAGAACGGCACGCCGGGCTTGAAATTCTTCGACCAGTAGAGCCGCTGTACGCCTACCGTCGGGTCGAACAGATTGCTCATGCCGTTGAAGGTGAAGTCGAAATCGCGGTCGGTGTAGATGCGCTTGGTGTAGGTGGCAAAATCCTGGCTGCGCACGGTGACCTCGATCCCGACCGCGGCCAATGCCTGCTTGATGTAGTCGGCGCCGCGCTTGTAGGTTTCGCCGCTCGGGACATAGTCGTGGACAAGCTTGAGCCGGGTACCGTTGGCGTCGCGCGGCAAGCCTGCTTCGTCGAGCAGTTTCTCGGCAGTGGCAATGTCGACCGGATAGGTCTTCAGGTCGGCGACGTACCACTTCTTCAGATTGGGGTTGATGGGGCCTGGAATGGTCGCGCCATAGCCATAGTTGATCGTCTCGCGGATGACGTTGCGGTCGATAACATGGGCGAAGGCACGGCGGACGCGAACATCCTGGAAATAGGGTTTCTCCAGGTTGAACTCGACCCGGCTGATGCCATTGGAATACTGATAACCCTGCTTCTCGAAGCCGATATGCGGCAGCGTTTCGAAGCGCTGCAAATCGCTGTACGGAATCGGCGTGGCCGGCGCCAGATCGATCTCGCCTGTCTCCAGCGCCAATGCGCGCGCCGAAGCGTCAGGGATGAAACGGACAATCAGCCGGTCAAGGTAGGGGCGCAGCGCGTCCCAATAGTCGGGATTGCGTTCGTAGACGATGTGGCTGCCGCGGACCCATTCCTTGAAGACGAAAGGGCCGGTGCCGACCGGCGCGACGTTGACCGGATTTTCGGCTGCCTTTGTGCCGTCATAGAGGTGCTTCGGCACGATCGGCGTTTCGGCCGCGGCCAAGGCCGTGATCAGGTAAGGCGCCGGCCTCGACAGAACCAGCGTCACGGTCAGCGGATCCGGCGTCTGGATGTCTACAAGGTTGAGGAAGGTGTTGCGGCCGCGCGGATGAACCTCTCTGATCGTGGTGATCGAATAGGCGACGTCGGCGGCGGTGAACGGCTGGCCATCATGCCACTTCACGCCTTCGCGCAGCTTGAAGGTGTATTGCAGCCCATCGTCACTGACCGACCATTGTCTGGCCAGGGATGGGCGCGGCGTGAGATCGAAATCATAGGTCAGCAGGCCCTCGGTGGTCTTTGCCGAGACGTAGACCGAATTGAATGCCGTGTGGGCGATGGTCGTCAGCACAGGCGGCTCAGCCGAGAGCACCAGCGTCGCCATTCCACCCTGTTTCGGCTCGGCGGCGTAGGCGCTGCGCGATGCAGGCAACAGGGTCGCTCCGAGCGCGGCTGCCGAGATGCCGAGGAACCTGCGGCGGTTCGGAATGAGGAAATGAGACATCGCGCCCTAGTCCTTTTTTTGCTGCCGCCCCCGATCGGCCGATCCTCGGCCACCGAGTTAAAAATCCATTGTTCCAAGAGCGGGCCCGTTTGCGAAAAGATTTGGCCGACCCGCTCCCGCGCTTAAGATTTCATGCCTCAAACCGCTAATTCCGTAGCATGAAATAAAATTCTATTCTGCAAAGTCGCCATTTGCAGGATAAAATTTCTTAAATCAGGTTTGACAATGTCTATAAATCTTGTCAACTAAAAAGCACGGAACTTTCCGGGAAACAGCAAACCCGCATCGTCAGCCACAGCCGGGATAGCGAAAACGATGTCGACCCTGACGCGCATTGGCAGAACGTTTCGACGCACCGCCATCCAGGCGGTGCCGACCGTTCTGGGCATCGTCATCCTGAACTTCTTCCTGCTGCAGCTCGCGCCCGGCGATGCCGCCGATGTCATGGCCGGCGAGGCTGGCTCGGCCACTGTCGAAACGATGGCGGCGCTTCGCCAGCGCTTCGGGCTCGACAATCCGCTTCTCGTCCAGCTGTTCAACTATCTCTACAATCTCGCGCATTTCAGCCTCGGCTTTTCGCCACGCTACGGCATGCCGGTCGCCGACCTGATCGGCCAGCGGCTGCCCGGCACGCTGGTGCTGATGGCGGTGGCTCTGGCCGTCGCCATTGTGCTCGGCCTCGCCCTTGGATCGGTGATGGCGGTGTTTGCCGGGCGCCTGCCGGATCGTGTGCTCTCCGTTATTTCGCTGCTGTTCTATTCAATCCCGGGTTTCTGGATCGGCTTGATGCTGATCGTGCTGTTTTCGGTCAAGCTCGGCTGGCTGCCGAGCGGCGGCTCGGGAACCATCGGCAGCAACCTGACCGGCCTTGCCGGGCTCTGGGACAGGGCGCGCTACATGATCCTGCCGGCACTGTCGCTGGCGCTGTTCTACGTGGCGATCTATGCGCGGCTGACACGAGCGGCGATGCTGGAGGTCCAGTCGCAGGACTACGTGCGCACCGCCGCAGCCAAGGGCCTGCCGCCGGCCATCATCACCATTCGCCATGTCCTGCGCAACGCGCTGATCCCCATTACCACCATGGCCGGCATGCATGTTGGCGGCATGCTCGGCGGCGCCGTGGTTGTCGAGACCGTCTATTCCTGGCCCGGCCTCGGGCGTCTCGCCTTCGAAGCGGTCATGGGCCGCGATTTCACCGTGCTGCTCGGCATCCTTCTGTTGTCGTCGCTGCTGGTCATCATCGCCAACGCGACCGTCGATCTTCTGCACGCCTGGCTCGATCCCCGCATCGGAGTACGCTGATGGCTTCCACCGATTTCGCCGCGGGCGATGCCCGTTCCCGCCGTCTCCATGCCGATGCCTGCGGGCCCGCGGCACCGCCTGAGCCCGAGGCGAAGAGCTGGAGCAATCTCCACGCGCCCGACGCACGCTCCGCTTCGGCAGCGTCGGTGCCGATAGCCGCTGGAGGGCGTGCGCTGAAGGTTTTCCTGCGCAATCCCAACGCCATGTTCGGCGTGGTGTTCCTGTCATTGGTCGTGCTGGCCGCACTGCTGGCACCAGTCCTCTATCCGGCCGATCCGCTATCGATGGTGGCGCGGCCCTTCCTGTGGCCGGGCCAGAACCCAGCCTTCCCGCTGGGCACGGACTCCATGGGCCGCGATGTGCTTTCCGGCATTCTGCATGGCGCGCGGATTTCGCTGTTCGTCGGCCTGGTGGCGACCGCGCTCGGCCTCAGCTTCGGCATCCTGGTCGGCGCCGCCGCCGGCTACTTCGGCGGCTGGATCGACGACCTGCTGGTGCGCCTGATCGAGATCTTTCAGACCATACCGAGCTTCGTGCTGCTGGTCGTCATGGTGGCGATCGCGCAGCCGACCGCGCCTGTCGTGACAGTGGCGATCGCCGTCATCACCTGGCCGACGGTGGCGCGGTTGACCCGCGCCGAATTCCGGGCCATCCGCGAGAAGGATTTCGTCATGGCCGCCCGCAGCCTCGGCTACGGCCATGCCCGCATTATCTTCCGCGAGATCCTGCCCAATGCGCTGCCGCCGTTGATCGTGACCTCGTCGGTGATGGTGGCGACCGCGATCCTGATGGAATCGGCACTGTCCTTCATGGGCCTCGGCGATCCCAACGTCGTCAGCTGGGGCTCGATGATCGGAGCGGGCAGGGAATTGATCCGCACCGCTTGGTATCTGACAGCGCTTCCGGGACTGGCGATCGTCTTTACCGTGCTGGCGCTGAACCTGATCGGTGACGGCCTCAACGACGCGCTCAACCCGCGCTTCTCACAGGAGCGATAGAGATGGCGGCTCCTTTGCTCAGGATCGACAATCTGACGGTTCGCTTCCCGAACACTGAGCCGGTCAGCCGGCTGAGCTTCGAGGTCGGTGAGGGCGAGACGCTGGCGATCGTTGGTGAATCAGGCTCCGGCAAGTCGCTGACCGCGCTCGCCCTGATGCAGCTTCTGCCGCGCTCGGCGAAAATCCCCAATGGCCGGATCGAATTCGCCGGCAAGGACCTGCTCGGTCTCGACCAGAAGGCTATGCGGAACCTGCGCGGACGCGAGATCGCCATGATCTTCCAGGAGCCGATGACGTCGCTCAATCCGGTGCTGACCATCGGCCGGCAGATCACCGAGGTGCTGACGCTGCACGAAGGCATACGCGGCAAGGCAGCGCGGAGCCGTGCCATCGAGCTTCTCAATCTGGTGCGCATTCCCGATCCGCAGCGGCGCATCGACGACTATCCGCACCAGCTTTCCGGCGGCATGCGCCAGCGCGTCATGATTGCCATCGCCGTTGCCTGCCGACCGCGCCTGCTGATTGCCGACGAACCGACGACGGCGCTCGACGTGACCATCCAGGCGCAGGTGCTCGACCTGCTCGATACGCTGCGCCGCGAACTATCGATGGCTGTCGTGCTCATCACCCACGATCTTGGTGTCGTCGCACAATGGGCCGACAAGGTCGTCGTCATGTATGCCGGCCGCAAGGTTGAACAGGCGCTGCCGGACGCACTGTTCAGAACACCCCTTCACCCCTATACGCGCGGCCTGCTGGCGGCGTCGCCAAGGCTGAAGACCAATCTCCACTACCGCGACGCCAGGCTGACCGAGATTCCCGGCAGCATCGTCTCGGCCGCCGGCGAAAAGGGCTGCCCGTTCCGCCCGCGCTGCGCGGTGGCGCGCGACAGCTGCGCCCATTTCGTGCCCGCCCTCGTCGAGGTGAGCGAGGATCGTCTAGTCGCCTGCCCCAACAGCTTCATTCCGGAGGTTGCGCATGGCGCTGCTCTCGGTCTCTGACCTTTCCACCCATTTCCACGCCCAGGGGGGCACGCTGCGCGCCGTCGATGGCGTATCCCTCGAAGTCGGACGCGGCGAGACGGTTGGTCTCGTCGGCGAAAGCGGTTGCGGAAAATCGACGCTAGGCAAGACCATCATGCGGCTGGTCGACCCGACTAGCGGCAGGATCGAGTTCAACGGCACCGACATCACCGTTCTCGACGCGCGCCGGCTGAAGGCGGCGCGCCGTAATATCCAGATGATCTTCCAGGATCCGTTCGCATCGCTTAATCCGCGCCACACGATCGGCGACATCCTGACAGCACCACTGAAGGTCCATGGCATCGGCAACACGGCCGAGCGGCGCACCATCGTCGAGGACATCATCGAGCGTGTCGGTCTGCCGAGGGATTCGCTTGGCCGCTACCCGCATGAATTTTCCGGCGGGCAACGCCAGCGCATCGGCATCGCCCGGGCGCTGATCCTCAATCCGGAACTGGTCGTCTGCGACGAGCCGGTGTCGGCGCTCGACCTTTCGATCCAGGCGCAGATCCTCAACCTGTTGGTCGACATGAAACGTCAGCTCGGGCTGTCCTATCTCTTCATTTCGCACGATCTATCAGTCGTCCGCTATTTCGCCGACCGGGTGCTGGTCATGTATCTCGGCCGCATCGTCGAAAGCGCCGATAATTCGACGCTGTGGACCTCGCCCCAGCATCCCTACACGCGCGCGCTGATGGATGCCGTGCCGGACCCGTCGCGGCGCCGCCAGGCCGCGCCGATCCATGGCGATCTGCCGAGCCCGCAGAACATCCCGAGCGGTTGCCGCTTTCACACGCGCTGCCCGCTGGCAACGGATCTGTGCCGTTCGCAGGAGCCGGCATTCCGGGCGATCTCGCCCGGACACCACGTCGCCTGCCACTACGCCGAACCAACCATCAACTGAAATTCAACGGAGCAGAAAAATGTCCGACTACCGCTATCTTGGCCGCAGCGCCCTGAAGGTTTCGTCGCTCAGCCTCGGCACGATGATGTTCGGCGGGCCGACCGAGGAGACGGTCGCGCATCGCATCATCGACAAGGCGCGCGAGCAAGGCATCAACTTCATTGACACCGCCGACGTCTACCACAACGGCAAGTCCGAGGAAGTCGTCGGTCGCGGCATCAAGGCGACGCGCGATCATTGGGTCGTGGCGACCAAATTCGTCAACTCCCACGACAAGGGTCCCAATCTCGGCGGCCATTCGCGCAGATGGGTGATCCAGACCGTCGAGAACAGCCTGCGCCGCCTTGGAACAGACTATATCGACCTGTTCTACTTCCATCGTGCCGTCTTCGATGCGCCGCTGGAGGAGCCGGTGCGGGCGATCGCCGACCTGATCCGCCAGGGTAAGTTACGCTATTTCGGCGTGTCCAACTTTCGTGGCTGGCGCATCGCCGAAGTCGCGCATCTGGCCGATGAACTCGGCATCGACCGGCCGGTGGCCAGCCAGCCGCTCTACAACATCGTCAACCGCACCGCCGAGGCCGAACAGCTGCCGGCGGCCGCCTATTACGGTCTTGGCGTCGTCTCCTACAGCCCGCTGGCGCGCGGCGTGCTGACCGGCAAATACGAGCCGAACCAGGCGCCTGCCGCCGACACGCGGGCCGGCCGTGGCGACAAGCGCATCGCCGAGACCGAGTGGCGCCCGGAATCGATTGAGATCGCCAGGCAGATCGCGGCGCACGCAAAGTCACGCGGCGTCTCGGCCGCCGATTTCGCGCTGGCCTGGGTGTTGAACAACCGGCTGATCACGGCGGCGATCGCCGGCCCGCGCACCGAGGAACAGTGGGACAGCTATGCGAAGGCGCTGGACTTCAGGCTGAGCGCCGAGGACGAGGCCTTTGTCGACCGCCTCGTCACCGCCGGCCATGCCTCAACGCATGGGTTCAATGATCCGAGCCATCCGGTCGAAGGCCGCGTGCCGCGTTCGGAGCCGGCCGCGCCGATCCCGCTGACACGGCCTCTGCGCGCCGCCTGACGGTCGCCGACGAAATGGCGGGGCCGGCGCCCCGCCCCCGTTTCCAATTGCTTTGGACAGATGAGAGAGCCCATGAATTTCCACGTCGAACGGCTGCGCCAGAACATCGTCGTGCTTTCGGGCAACACCCACAGGCCGTCGAAGTCGCGGACGCTGGCGCATCATCTCGGCGAGGCGCTGCGCGAAAGATTGTCTGTCACAGTAAATTTCCTCGATCTTGTCGATGCCGGCCGTGGTCTGGGTGCTGCGTTTACGCGAAAGGAATTGGCGCCGGAGGCGCTGAATGTGGTAACCGCGGTCGAACAGGCCGACGCGCTGATCGTCACGACGCCGGTCTACAACGGCTCCTATGCTGGCCTGTTCAAGCATCTGTTCGACCTCATCGATCCACTGGCGCTCGTCGACCGGCCGGTCCTGATCGGCGCGACGGGTGGTGGCCAGCGCCACGCGCTGGTAGTCGAACATCAGCTTCGCCCGCTGTTTGGCTTTTACTCCGCCTTGACGGTGCCGAGCGCCGTCTATGGCAGTGACAGCGACTTTGCCGACGGCAAGCTCGTAGATTCGCTGGTTCTGGCGCGGGCCGGGCAGGCCGTGGATCAATTCGTTGCCTTGCTTTCAGCGCGGCAGCCGAAGAGCCAACCGGTCCGGGGGGCTTCGGGCTGACGGATATCGGGTTCGAGCAGGTGCCGGATGCCTTGGACGGCCAAATAGGCAGAACGTTCGGTGTTTTGGCCGACATCGGCGACGGAACCATACGGAACGATACGGGAAGATTTCCGACTTTGGCCCACGAAAAAGCCAATGAAATCAACAATCTTGGTACATCCTCCGGGCCCACCATTATCTTCATTTATCAATGACCTAGCGGTGTGTTTTGGTTCGGGTAGCCAAGTAATAACTGGCGAACCGCCGTCCATAGCGTTTGATTTTATTGACTTATGGTGGGCCTCCGGAGGCCGCAGATGTGTTGCCAGCCGCCGGTGGAGTGTCAGGATCGTTTATCAAGTGCTTGAACGACGCCGGCACGGTGTTCGGAATAGAAATCCGCCCATAGTCCCGTCGCAATCAACCTCGAATTACTGTCTGGATGCTACATCGGCCATCGCCGCACCCCACCCTGCGGCGATCTCGTAGCCCATGCGTGAGAAGCCGAATTCGCGATCGAATGTGTTCGGCGCTTTGACACGCCAGTTCTTCATGACCTCGCCCGGGAGGCCGCCAGCAGCGGTGACGACCAAGTCACGCTCGCCGGCGCGGAGTTCACGACGGCGATCATTTGGCGTAGCTGGGAACAGGCCGGCGACGTCAGGCAAGACCGTCCGGCTGCACCTAGGAAGTTAGTCGCGACCCACGGCGGACCGCTCCGTACGCGCGCGCTGCGTACGGCAAGCTGCTAGCCTCAATCTCCGGATGAGATCAGAGTCGCTCAGACCGGGTCTTCAGGATCTGGTACAGCACGTTTCGGATGCGCTGCCAAACGGTTAGCCGGTTGATCACGAGTTGTGTGCGTCAAGTTCTGCAAAATGGCGTGGCATTGCGGTGACGTCGGCGTGTCCGCCGCGCAGCCCCCGTGTTTAGCGGA
>NZ_JAMYSZ010000041.1:0-45664 GCF_040322215.1 Mesorhizobium sp. M0184 | reverse complement strand
CTTATGAGGTGGGGCTGCGTCAGTTGTGTAAACTACACCTTCTCAACACCCCTCTTCACCTACCACACCCCCCCCCGCGCCTGGGCATTGGGTGGCGGGGCCTCGGCTAGTGCGGCGAACCAGCGAATTCTGCATTGGTTCCGTCGTCGTCGGCAGAACGGGGCAGCAAGAGCTTGAATCGGTGCCTCGGGACGGACTTACTCGATCTGCTCGAACGTGCATTGCCGGGGCTCCTTGTCCGGCCGCCAGCGCAACAGCTTGGTTCCGTGCCGGAACCGGTCGCCTGTCACATGGTCGAAACGAACCTCGACCACCAGTTCAGGCTTTATCGGCTCCCATTGTCCGCTGCGCTCCGTGCTCCAGCGGCTTGGCCCGCCGGGCGCCTTGCCGGTGAAACCCGGTTAGGCCCGCAGTTTTTCCAGCCGCCTGGTCAGCGCCGCCCGGTCGTCCTTGCCGATGGTCGAGGTGAACCCGACATGGTCCAGCCTGCCTTCGTTGTTGTAGAGGCCGAGCAGCAGGGATCCGACTTCGTTGCTGCCGGCGAGATAGCGAAAGCCGCCGACCACACAATCCGCAGTGCGCAGCCGCTTGACCTTGACCATGGCGCGCTCGCCGGGCCGGTATGGCCCGGCGATCAGTTTTGCAACGACACCGTCGGTCGAGCCATGGCCGGCGCCTTGCAGCCAGCGCTCGGCGGCAGCGGCGTCGTGCGTATATTTGGACAGGTGCAGTTCGGGCCGTGCCGCCGACGCGACAAAGGCCTCGATCGCCTGCCTCCTGGTGGTGAGAGGCTCTTCGATGATGATCCCGCCGCCGGGTTCGGCCAGCATGTCGAACAGGACCAGCATGGCAGGCGTCTCGAGGCTCAACTTGCGGATCCTGCTTTCGGCGGGATGGAGGCGCATTTGCAGGGCCTCGAATGAAGTCGATCCGTCGACCTCGATGATGATCTCGCCGTCGACCACAAACTGTCGCGACCTCACATCGCGCAGCACCGCGACCAGTTCGGGAAAATAGCGGCCAAGCGGCTTGCCCGATTTTGCACGCAGATCGACGGCATCGTCGCCCTTGAACACGAGGCAGCGAAACCCGTCCCATTTCGGTTCGTACTGCCAAAGCCCGTCGCCGCCAGGAATTGCGTCGGCGGCTTTGGCTTCCATCGGACGAAGGTCGAGCGGCAACGGAAATGCGGTCATGGCTGGTCCGCGCCGCCGCTGAGGCATTCGCTACCGCCGTCGGCCATTCCCCTGCGCCCCGCTTTCCCGCCTCGGCACCTTGCGGCCGGTTTGGTCGGGTGAAGACGACCGCGGATCGACCTCGTCGGACCCACCGATCTCCTTGGTGATGCGATAGGCCAGATAAGCGACGGCTCCGGCAAGCAGCAAGCGGACCATGACTGCAAATCCTTCGTTGGCGTGAACCCACCAACCCGCAGGCCGAAGGTTTTGTTCCGCCGCTGCCCATCGCCGGGGTGGATCGTCGGCGGCGCAACCAAAATCCAAGCGCATCGTTTGTTGCTTATCGACGAAAAGAATTTGCGATGAAGACGCTCTTGCCCTTGTTCGCTTTGACCCTGGCGCTATTCTTGGCCAGCAGCGCTTGGCCTGACGGGTGACCGCGATGCTCCTCGTTGTTCCGGTCTGGCAGGACATCGCGGCACGACTGCTTCTGACCGCGCTCGCCGGCCTGTTGATAGGCCTCAACCGCGAGGCGCGCGGGCACGCGGCGGGGCTACGCACCACCGTGCTGGTCGGATTGGCCGCCGCCATCACAATGATCCAGGCCAGTATTCTGCTCGAGACCGTTGGCAAGCACCCGGATTCGTTTGCATCGATGGACGTCTTGCGCTTTCCGCTGGGCGTGTTGACCGGCGTCGGCTTTATCGGCGGTGGCGCCATTCTTCGCCGCGGCAATCTTGTCAGCGGCGTCACCACGGCGGCCACGTTGTGGGTGATGACGGCGATCGGATTGGCTTTCGGTGGTGGCCAATACGGCTTGGGCGCGGCCGGCACGGCGCTGACGCTGGCCACCTTGCTGGTCCTGAAATGGGTGGACCTTCGAATGTCGCGCGAACACCATGCCCAGTTGGCACTGACGTGGAAGGCCGCGGCTCGACAGGAGCTCGATGCGCTCATCGGGCCGCTTGGCTACCAGGCACGCCTCGTCGCAATAGAGAGGCGCCCAGATCTCAAGGACCCTGTGTTCTCGTTCGAGATCAGTTGGAGGCGGCCGGACACTGGCGCACCGCCAATGGATCTGCTGGCATCGGTGGGCGAGCATTGCGAGATCCAGAAGTTTGATCTCCTCAGCGAACCTGCCCGCTAGCTGGCGGCTTGCAACGATCGCGGCCTGAATCAGGCCATAGCTTCTCCACACCCCTTTCGATACCTATCTGTCGAGGCAGGACTCAAGGAGCAAGCAAAAGACCGTGGCACAGCGATCGGGAAGTGCTGATCTTCCACTTCACGGCGGACGCGTGCCGAAATGGCTCGGCGACCGCATGACGCGGCTTGGCGCGGTCATGTGCGAGGCGATCATCCACCATTACGGCCGCGATGAGTTGCTGCGCCGGCTGGCGCATCCGTTCTGGTTCCAGTCCTTTGGCGCCGTAATGGGGATGGACTGGCACTCTTCCGGCATCACCACCAGCGTCGTCGGTGCCTTGAAGCGCGGCCTGTCGCCGCTTTCCGGCGAACTCGGCATCCACGTTTGCGGCGGCCGCGGCGCGCATTCGCGCAAGACCCCGCACG
Source organism: Mesorhizobium sp. M0184 (assembly GCF_040322215.1). Taxonomy (NCBI): domain Bacteria; kingdom Pseudomonadati; phylum Pseudomonadota; class Alphaproteobacteria; order Hyphomicrobiales; family Phyllobacteriaceae; genus Mesorhizobium; species Mesorhizobium sp. M0184. The sequence continues at coordinate 42,914 of NZ_JAMYSZ010000041.1, read as the reverse complement.
AGCTTGCCCTGATCGGCGAGCGTGTCGGCCTCGACGGGCAAGGCCTCGCGACTGCCAGCCGGCTTGTCGCCAAGGTGGACAGCGCCGCGGTCCAGGACGGTTTCGATCTCTATCTGCACGGCTTTATCGTCACCGACGACGGCAAGTGGGTGGTGGTGCAGCAGGGCATGAACGGCGACAGCAAGGTGGCGCGCCGCTATCACTGGCTGTCCGAAGGCCTGAAGAGCTTTGTCGACCAGCCGCATGCTGCCATCGAGGGCGCCAACCAGGGCGAGATCGTCAACCTGACCGACCGGCGCGCTGAAGCGTCGCGCCAGGGACAACTGGACCTTCTGCACGACCTTGGACCGGATCGCATCGTGAGGGAGCTTGCCGCTTTGGAGCGGGGTTCGGCGCCAGCGCCGGAGCCGGCACAAAAGCTGCTGCCGCATCTGGTGATGCCGGCGCACCACGATGTGCGCGAAAGCGATGTCGTCATGCGCCGCCTGCACGGCAACATCGCGGCGGCGGCCGAGCGCGGCCCGACAGATTTCGCCGGGCTTCTCCTCGTGCCCAATGTCGGCGCGCGCACGGTGCGGGCGCTGGCGCTGGTCGCCGAAGTCGTGCATGGCGCGCCGTGCCGTTTTTCCGATCCAGGCCGTTTCTCGCTGGCGCATGGCGGTAAGGACAGGCACCCGTTTCCCGTGCCGCTGAAGGTCTATGACGAGACGATCGGCGTGCTGAAGTCGGCTGTCCAGAAGGCCAGGCTCGGCCGTGACGAAGAGATCGGCGCGTTGCGGCGGCTGGACGACCAGTCGAGGCAGGTCGAGCGCTATGTCACCGGCCCAAGCCTGAAGGAAATCGTCGCCGGGGAGTTCGAGCAATCGCATCTGCTCGGCGGCCGCAGCGTCTTCGGTTGGGAGGTCGTACCCGAAACGGCCGCAGTCAAATCAACGAAGTGATCGGCTCGGATCAAGCCTCCAAGTCGATCAGGGCGACGCCGAGTTCGGGACGGTGCCTGCGGCGCAGATGGCCAGGCGTCTCCACCAATGTGACCTCGAGCGTCGGCCGCACGATGCCGTCCAGCAGATGACCGCCCCTCGTGGTGCCGTCACTCAATCCAAGGACTGCGTGGACGTGCAGGCTGGGCCTGCCGTCGTCGCCGATGGCAACATCGCCGATCGCGCTCAGCACTTCACACTGTTCCCGGACGGGGATTTTCCGGTAGGTCCTTTCTCCAGGGTCGAACCAGCCGACGGTTGCGCTTTCGAAAGCGCCGAGCGCGGTCAGCGACGCGCCGCCGACGCCACGGTCGACCGCAAATGACGTCAGCTGCGCAAACGCCTCTTCGCCGGGATCAAGCACAACGACGAACGTTCTCTGTCCGGCGCTTTCGGCAACAAGCTGTGATTTCATGATTTCGCTCCAGCCGTCAGGAATTCAAATCCACCACACCAGCAATGCCAGCAAGACGAGACCCACTAGGCCGGCGATGAAAATGATCCGGCGCCCGCGTCCGCAGGATGATCTCGCCCTGCCGCGCCTGTTCCGCTGAAAAGACAGGACCATCCTTGTCCCGGTCGTTGCTCATCCATCATCTCCTTTCGGGCAATTATTCAGCATTGAATAGATCTGGCGCCCGATAGAACACAATCTCGTTTGGCGGATGAGGTTCCACGATGGACCATCGACGGTTGGAACCGACTGGGACTCGGCCGTCTGCCGAGGCGGGACGGAGATCGACCACGAGGTGAACCCAGCCGGCTTGGGACCGGCTGGGCGCCGTTTGCATCTATTCCTTCGGCGCGGTCGCGGGCGCGGTATAGCGGCGGCGCACCGCGTCCAGGACGTGGTTGCGGCTCTCCTGCGCCGAAAGTGTGCCGTCTTTCTCCGCTTCGGCGGTTTCGCGCGCCAGTTCCTTGTCCCTGATCTGGTGGCGAAACCATTCGGAATAGTCGCCGGCGCGCAAATGATGTTCCCAGGTCCTGTCGTCGATGCCCTCGGCGATCTGGGCGAAAATCATCAGATTATGGGCGCGGAGGTTCATCGCATTGTCGGGGCCGCGGAAATAGAAGCTGCCCTTCTCGTCCAGCTGGCCCTCGGCATATTTGCGGCTGTGGCGCTTGAGCGACTGTCGCGGTTCGATCGGCTCGACCATGGCAGGTTTCTTGCGCGCCTGCGGCCGCCAGAACAGCACGCGCTCGTCTTTTGGAGAGTTCAGGTCCTTGTCCTTTGGCGGTTCGGTGCCGGTCTCGTGACAGAACGTCTTGATGACCTTTTTCGCCTTGGGGCCGAGTGCGATGACGGCGGTGACCAGCCGCAATGCCTCGGTTGAGATCGCGTCCGGATGAACCGTGATCAGGATCGTGCCCGGCAATTCCATGGCCAGCACCATTGGCGTGTCGTCGCGCCGCTTCGGCAAGAGGTGATGCGCCTCGTCGATGATCAGCCAGTGTGGTCGTGCCGTGCGGAAGCGAACGCCGCCAAGGCCCGGCAGCAGGTCGGCAAAGAAGTCCGGCCGCTCGTTGACGCGCAGCGCCAGGCCATTGACGACCAGATTGTTGTCCGGCTTCTCCAGGAGATCGAGCAACTGCGTCTTCGTCGGCGCGTTCGAGCCGTCGCCCAGCCGGACGGCGCCTTCGAGGCCGTCATAGTCGCCTTCCGGATCGAAGATGCAGAACTGGAACTTTCTCTCGACGAAGCGCTCCGTCAGTGCGGTCGCCAGGGTCGATTTGCCGATGCCGGAGCTGCCGGCGATCAGCACCGTATCGGTTGGCGACAGATACACCTCCTTGCCATCCTCCGAGCCAAGCAGAATGCCGTCGCGGTTCGACACAAGCTCGCGATCGCGCTCGACCACCTTGGCGATCAGTTCCTCGACGCCTTTTCCGCGCGCGCCGCGTGTCACGAGATCCGCCGTATCCTTGACTGCCGGCAGCGCGTTGTCGACGGCGACGCTGAAGCCGCAGGCGCGCAGGAAGGCGTGGTCGTTTTCGGCGTCGCCGACACCGACGACGTTGTGCGGCGACAATCTGAGGTCCTGAAGCGCGGCTGTCAGCCCGGTCGCCTTGTTGATGCCGCTGGGCAGGATCATCACCGCGCCCTTGTTGAAGATGATTTCCAGCTCCAGCCCCAATTTCTTGATGGCCTCGAGCGCGGTAGCCTGATGCGGTTCCCAGGTTGCGACGATCGAGCGTCCGACCGAAAGCGGTTTGACACCGCGTTTCCTGAGTTTGGCGATGAACTCGGGGGCGGGCGGCGGAGATATCGCCCGCTCCTCCTCGCTGGCCGGCGTGTAGACCAGTGCGCCGTTTTCCGCGACGACCTTGTCGAAGATCGCGACTTCGGGAAAGACGCGCTTGAGGTCGGGCAGCTCGCGCCCGGTGACGAGAATGAGTTTGCGGCCGCTCTTCTTGAAACGCTCGAGCGCCGCAAGCGTCTTTTCGGCGACGATCCCCTCATGCGCCAGCGTGCCGTCATAGTCCGTGGCCAGGGCGATGAAATACATGTCGTCAGTAACCGCCCACGATCGGCAATATCTCGCCGGTGATGTAGCTCGAGCAGTGCGGCGAGGCGAGGAACACATAGGCTGGCGCGATCTCTTCCGGTTGTGCCGGCCGTTTCATCGGCGTGTCCGCGCCAAACCGCGAAACGTCGCCAGCTTCCTTGTCCGACGGATTGAGCGGCGTCCAAACCGGGCCTGGCGCCACGGCGTTGACCCTTATGCCCTTCTCGACAAGGTTGCCCGAGAGCGCGCGGGTGAAGGCATGAATGCCGCCCTTGGTCATGGAGTAATCGACCAGTTGCTTCGAGCCCTCGATGCCGGTCACTGAACCGGTATTGATGATCGCCGAACCGGGTTTCATGTGCGGCACGGCCTCCTGCGCCATGTGGAAATAGCCGTAGAGGTTGGTCTTCAGCGTCGTGTCGAAATGCTCCTCGGTCAGCTCGCTGAAATCGCTGGAGTGGATCTGGAAAGCGGCGTTGTTGACCAGCACGTCGATCCGCCCAAACTCCTGCACGATCTCAGCCACCGCGTTGTGGCAGTGGTTGCGTTCGCTGACGTCGGCCTTGATCAGGATGCAGCGCCGGCCTTCCGCTTCGACGGCCCTTTTGGTATCTTTGGCGTCCCTATCCTCCGAGAGATAGACGATCGCCACATCGGCGCCTTCACGCGCATAGAGCACGGCCACCGCACGGCCGATGCCTGAATCGCCGCCGGTAATGACGGCCACTTTGCCGTCGAGCTTTTTCGATCCGATATAGTACGGCGCATCGTAAAGCGGCGCCGGCTCGATCGCCCATTCATGCCCCGGCTTCGGCTGGTGCTGCTCGGGGAAGGGCGGCTCGGGATATTTGCGGGCACCGGCCTGCATGGCGCCTTTTTGCCTGCCATTGGATTTGGACTTGTCCTTCTCGTCGATCCGGCGCTGGATGTGCCGTTGCTTGGCGGCCTCGCCGGCGATTTCCGATTTCATCTGCATGGTCATCTCCCTGGCTTGAAAACCAACAACGCGTGTCCGCCGAAAAGGTTTATGCGACCACGTCATTCCTTGAGCCTAGCGACACGCTCCAGCAGCGGCCGTTGCAGCAGCGGCAGGTGGCCGACGACGCTGAAGGCCGCGTTCCTGACGCCTTGCATGATGCCGTTGTCCGATTGGGCCAGCGAGAGGATGCGCTCGCTGAGCGTGATCCACCGTTGCCCCACCGGGTGGCGTTCGCTTGTGTAGCCGGCAAGCGTGCCTTCGACGAAACGCCTGGCGAATGACGCGGCGTCCTCGATGCCGAAATTCATGCCGCGCGCGCCCAGCGGCGAATGCACATGCGCGGCATCGCCTCCCAGGAAGGCGCATGCGGTTTGATAACGCGGTGCCTGTCGCACCGGAATATGGAAGCGGTCGGTCCGCAACAACCGCGTGATCCGGTAATTGCCGGGGATGCGGGCCAGCGCATCCTCGGTGTTGGAGACCGCGCGATAGCGCTTCTCGCCGATCGGGATGACGAAACCGACGTCGCCGTTCCTGTGAAGAAATGCGTGGGCGGCCATCGGCTCATAGGGCCAATCGTCGATGTCGGCGTCGGCAATGCTCCATTGCCGCCGATGCCTGTAGCCATCGAAGCCGATGCCCATGGCATCACGCACCGTGCTTTGCGCACCGTCGGCTCCGAAGACAAGGTCGAAACTTGCCTCGTCACGGCCGTCTGGCGCCTCGATCCGCACCTCGGCCCGGCCTTTGTGCTCGGCCATGCCGACAAATGTGCTTCGCCATTCGACGTCGATGCCAAATCCCTTGAGCGTATCGGTCATCAGCGATTCGGTGTCGCGCTGCGGCAGCGACAGCAGGAAATTATGGCGGTGCGGCAGGATCGAGAAATCGATCTCGCCGAGCGCTCGTCCTTCGAAGTAGAAACGGGCTCGGCGAGTTTTCAATCCTTCGGCGAGCAACCGGGCAGCGACTTTGGACGGTTCAAGGATGTCGAGGCTGTGCGAACTGATGCCGACCGCCTTGGCGAGCGGCGTCGGGCCTTCCTTGCGGTCGATGATGCGAGGTGCAATGCCGCGCCTTGCCAGTTCGAGTGCCGTCGTCAGCCCGGTCGGGCCGGCGCCGACGATCAGGATGGAAGCGTCCCGCGAAGCCGTCATCGTCCGGCGTCAGCTTTTTGGCAGTGCGTAGGCAATGATGTCGTCGCCGATCCTGGTCTCCATGAAATGGTGGCCGCCGGGTGCAAGGGTCGCCAGCCAGATCAGGACGTAAAGCCATACACCGGCGGCATTGCCGGCAAGCAGCAGGCTGCCGGCGGCCAGCAGGGCGATCCCGGCGGGCAGATAGTACCAGGATCCGCCCAGCGCGATCAGCCAGGCACCGCCCCCTCCGATCGGCAGGCCGAGGATCGTCAGCAGCGCGCCGACGAACATCGTCCACCAGAAGGCAACGCCGGACCGGCGGCGAATGGGATGGGGGTGGGGGATGGTCATGATGCTTATCCGGGTGAAACAGAACGTGACCTCATCCGAACGTATGGAGGGTTCGATGGTTTCCGGTCAGCCCGACCTGATGGGCCAGGGCGGGGTAACCATTCTGTGATCTCCGCTGCCCCAGCCGGAACTTACCCACGCAGCCGCAGTTAGGGGGTTTTGGGGGGTGAATACGGTTTGCTGGATGCGAAATCGGCGAGGGAATGCCGCAGGTCTTTTCAAGGAGCGCCAACGGCATTTCACGCTTCGCTCTGTGGGGCGCGTGTTTCATGGTGATCTTTGCGGCTCTCGGCGGCACCGCCATCCTGCGTTCGGACTTCGTCACCGGCGTTGGCCGGCCGTTGGCGCAACCAGTGCCGTTCAGCCACAGGCACCATGTCGGCGAGCTCGGCCTCGATTGCCGTTATTGCCATAGCGGCGTCGAGACCGCGTCATCGGCGGGTCTGCCGGCGACCGAGGTGTGCATGACCTGCCATTCGCAGCTGTTCACCAACGCGGACATGCTGGCGCCGATACGGGCAAGCCTTGCTTCCGGGCAGCCATTGCAGTGGCAGCGGGTGAACAGTGTCCCCGACTTCGTCTATTTCAATCATTCGATCCATATCGCTAAAGGCGTCGCCTGCGAGACGTGCCATGGCGAGGTCGACGACATGCCGCTGATGCGGCGGGCGCACGCACTATCGATGGAATGGTGCCTGGCATGCCATCGCGATCCCCAGCCTAATTTGCGTCCGCCGCAGGACGTGTTCCTGATGCACTGGAAGTCACCGGCCGGCATCGCCGAAATCCGCCGGTCACTCATCAGCCTTCTCGATATCCACCCCGAGACCATGACCGACTGTTATGTCTGCCACCGCTGACAAACCGATCGCGGCTCCAGACATGGCCGGCCTGCGCGAACGGCTTTCGCCCGGCCCGGAGCTGTGGCGAAGCCTCGACGAGCTCGCCGATACGCCGGAATTCCGCCGCTTCGTCGATGCCGAATTTCCCTCGATCGCCGAGCGCATCCCGTGGCTCGACCGGCGCACGCTGCTGAAGCTGATGGGTGCATCGCTGACGCTGGCCGGGCTTGCCGCCTGCAGCCGGGCCGAAGACATCCTGCCTTATATCCGCCAGCCGGAAAACATCGTTCCCGGCAAGCCGCTTTATTACGCGACCACGCTTTCGAGCGATGGCTACGGTATCGGTGCGGTGGTCGAAAGCCATGAGGGCCGGCCGACCAAGGTGGAAGGCAATCCCGACCATCCGGCCTCGCGCGGTGCGACGGACGCCATCATGCAGGCGGCGGTGCTGTCGCTTTTCGACCCCGATCGCTCGCGCATGCCGCTGAAACGCGGCGAACCGGCGGCCTATGGCGACTTCCTTGCCGACATGGCCGAGCTCACCTCGCGGCTGGCCGGCTCAGGCGGTGCCGGCGCGGCGCTGCTGATCGAGGCGACGACCTCGCCCACCATGAAGGCGCAGCTTGAGGCGCTGCGCGCGCGCTACCCCAGGCTGAGGCTGTTCCGGCATGATCCCCTGGCAACGCCGTCCGGCGCCGAAGCCACGCAGACCCTTTTCGGCAGGGCGCTTGCACCGGTCTACCGGTTCGATCGCGCCGACGCGATTGTCAGTCTCGACGCGGATTTCCTGGGCGAGGGCCCCGGCCGTCTCGCCTACGCCCGTGACTTTGTCGCGCGGCGTCGCGTGCGCCGGGCGGACGATACGATGAGCCGGGTCTATGCGGTGGAATCGACGCCGACGATCACCGGCGCTGCCGCCGATCACCGCAGGCCGGTGCGGCCGAGCGAGGTCGAAGCCGTCGCCGCGGCGCTGAGCGCGGTGCTTGGCGGCGAAGCGGCGCCAAGCGCCTTGGCACTGGACCCGGCCTGGTTGGCTGCCACTGCGGACGACCTGAAGGCGGCCGGCCGCTCGGCGCTGATCGTGCCGGGCGCCCATCAAACACCGTTCGTCCATGCCGCGGCTCTTGCCATGAATGCGCGGCTTGGTGCGCTTGGCAACACCGTGGAACTGATCGAGCCGCCCGACGCGATGCCCATCGAGGGCGACCTCGCTGCACTTTGCCAGGCGATCGTCGCGCGAGATATCGACACCGTTGTCATACTCGGCGCCAATCCTCTCCACACCGCACCTGCGGGGTTCGATGTCCGCGACGTGTTTTCGCAGCTGAAGCTTCTTGTCCACTGGGGTCTCTACCGCGACGAAACCGCCTTCGTCGCACACTGGCATGTCCCTGCTGCGCATGATCTCGAGAGTTGGAGTGACCTGCGCGCCCATGACGGAACCGCGTCGATCGTGCAGCCGCTGATCAGGCCGCTTTACCAGGGGCGGGCGGTGCATGAAATCCTGGCCGTGCTTGGCGGTGAATTAGCTGTTTCTGCGCTGCCGCTCGTCCGCCGGACATGGGCACAAACGACTTGGGCGCAACCAATGGACGATCCCGCGTGGCGAAAGGCGCTTCGCGACGGCTTTGTATCCGGCAGTGCCAGCGCTCCAGTCGATGTTGCGATGCCGGCGGATTTGCGCGGCCTGAACCCGCGCGTCGAAGCGGCCAAAGGCGTCGAAATCCGTTTCGTCGCCGATCCCTGGCTGCGCGACGGACGCAATGCCAACTCGTCCTGGCTGCAGGAATTGCCGCGGCCACTGAGCAAGATCGTCTGGGGCAATGCAGCGCTGATGTCGCCAGCGACGGCGGGGCGGCTTCAGGTGGAAAACGCCCGGGTCGTCAATATCGCCTCGAACGGCACGGACATCGATGCGCCGGTCTGGATCATGCCTGGCCATCCCGACGAGACCGTGACACTTGCTCTGGGCTTCGGCCGGAAGCTCGGTTCGGTGGCAGCACTCGCCGACGGCCACGACGCGTACAGGCTGCGAAGCGTCGAGGCTCCCTGGATCGTCTATGGCGCCACGGTCGCGCCGCGGGACGGCAGTGCGCGGGTCATCACCACGCAACACCATCAGGCGATGGAGGGCAGGGCGATCGTTCGCCATGCCTCGCTCGAGGCCTTCCGCAAAAATCCACACTTCGTGCGCGACGGCGCCCCGCCCGCGCCAAGCGGATCGCTCTATCCCGACTGGCAATACAGCCAGGAAGCCTGGGGCATGTCGATCGACCAGTCGGCATGCATCGGCTGCATGGCTTGCGTTTCTGCCTGCCAGGCGGAAAACAACATCGCCACCGTCGGGCCGGACGAGTCGGAACTCGGCCATGAGATGCATTGGCTGCGGATCGACCGCTACTACTCCGGCCCGCTCGACGATCCCGACGTCTTTTTCCAGCCGGTGCCTTGCATGCATTGCGAGAAGGCGCCGTGCGAGGTCGTCTGTCCGGTCAACGCCACCACCCACACCCATGACGGGCTGAACGCGCAGGTCTACAACCGCTGCATCGGCACGCGCTACTGCTCGCAGAACTGCCCCTACAAGGTGCGGCGCTTCAACTTCCTGGACTTCCAGGAATTCGACAAGGATGCGGCCGGACCGGAACAGGCCGCGCACAATCCAGACGTCAGCGTCCGTTCGCGCGGTGTGATGGAAAAATGCACCTACTGCGTCCAGCGCATTTCCGAAAAACGCATCAAGGCGCAGATCGAAAACCGCCACATCGCCGACGGCGAAGTGGTGACCGCCTGTCAGCAGGCCTGCCCGACACAGGCGATCGTTTTCGGGGACCTCAACAGCAAGGGCGCCGCTGTCGTGCAGGAAAAAGCAGCGCCGCAACACTACGCCTTGCTCGAGGACCTCAACACGCGACCCCGCACCACCTATCTCGGCAAGATCAGGAATATCAACGGCCGTCTCTCGCAAGGCGGGAAAGCCGATGGCTGAGGCTATTGCTGGAAAACCGGGCGCACTGCCCGTTCTGCGCGGCCGGCACGACCTTCCGGAGATCAGCGGCCGTATCAGTGCGATCGTCCTCGACGGCAGGCTGCCGCGCTATTTCTGGACCGCGTTTTTCGCCTGCTTCGTCTTCGTCCTCATCTTTCTCTATTCGATTACCTATCTGATCTCGGTCGGCGTTGGCGCCTATGGCGTCAACATTCCGGTTGTCTGGGGCACGATGATTGGCAATTTCGTCTGGTGGATTGGCATCGGCCATGCCGGCACGCTGATCTCGGCGGTGCTTCTGCTTCTGCGCCAACCATGGCGCGCCTCGATCAACCGCTTTGCCGAGGCGATGACGCTGTTTGCCGTGGCGATGGCGGGGCTTTTCCCGATCCTGCATCTCGGCCGCCCGTGGTTCTTCTACTGGCTGCTGCCGCTACCCAACACGCATATGCATTGGCCGCAATGGCGCAGCCCACTGGTCTGGGATTTCGCGGCGATCGCCACCTATGCCAGCGTTTCGCTGATGTTCTGGTATATGGGCCTGCTGCCCGATCTCGCCGTCCTGCGCGACCGGGCGAAATCGCGCCCGGCGCAGCTGTTCTACGGGATACTGGCGCTCGGCTGGCGCGGTTCGGCCTTTCAGTGGGCGCGCTACCAGACGGTCTATTTCCTGATGGCGGCACTGGCCACGCCGCTGGTCGTCTCGGTGCATTCGATCGTCGCGCTCGACTTCACCTTCGCCATCACGCTGGGCTTCCATTCGACTATCTTTCCTCCCTATTTCGTTGCCGGCGCGCTGCTGTCCGGCTTCGCCATGGTGCTTACCATCGCCATCCCGCTGCGCTGGGCGTTTTCGGTCCAGGATCTGATCACGCTGCGGCACATGGACAATGCCGCCAAGCTGATGATCGCCGCCGGCATGATCGTCATCTACGGCTATGCCTCCGAGGCTTTCTTCGCCTGGTATTCGGGCGAAACCTATGAGCGCACGATGATGTGGCAGCGCGCCTTCGGACCTTATGCGCCGCTGTTCTGGACCATGCTCGCCTGCAACGGCGCTGTTTTGCAATTGCTCTGGTTCCGGCGGGTGCGCCTCAACATGGCGGTGCTGTTCGCCATTGCCCTGATCATCAATGTCGGCATGTGGATCGAGCGCTACGTCATCGTCGTCACCGGGCCAAGCCGCGATTACCTGCCGTCGTCCTGGGGCGAACAATCACTGAGGTGGCTCGACTTCGGCATCCTGTTCGGCTCGATCGGCACCTTCTTCGCATTGGTCTTCCTGTTCATCCGCGTCCTGCCGGCCATCACCATTTTCGAGGTCGAGGAGCTGGCCGGGGAGAGGGGCGGCGCAAGATGAGCCTTTACGGCGTCATTGCGGCTTTCGCCGACCCCGAAGCGCTGACCGAGGCGGTCCGCACCATGCGGGCGCGCGGCTACCGGCGCATGGACGCGTTCTCGCCGTTCCATGTGCATGGGCTGGCCGACATGCTCGGCATGCGCAAGACGCGCTTGCCATGGGCCATCCTTGGCGGTGCCGTCGCCGGCGCGGTGTTTGTCTATGGCCTGATCCTCTATTCGGTCGCGATCGATTTTCCGCTCAATGTCGGCGGCCGGCCGCTGCATTCCTGGCCGGCCTTTCTCGTCATCGCCTTCGAGGCCGCGATACTTGGCGCTGCGCTGGCCGCATTCTTCGGCATGCTGGCCGCCAATCGCCTGCCCGAATATTACCACCCGGTCTTCAACGCCACGAGCTTCACCTATGCGCGCGGCGGCAAGTTCTATCTGCTCGTCGAGGCCGCCGATCCGAAGTTCCGCAAGGGCGTGACCAAGGGCCAGCTGACACGGCTCGGCGCCGAAACCGTCGAGGAGGTGGAGGCGTGAACATGCGCACGATCCTGCTGTCGGCAGCCTTGCTGGTCGCCGGCTGCCGGCAGGACATGGAGGACCAGCCGCGCTACGATCCGCTCGAAAGCAGCAACCAGTTCGCCGACCGCATGTCGGCGCGGGCGCCGGTCGAGGACACGGTCGCACGCGATGCCGATCTTTCGCCGGTACCCGACACGTTTCCCTATCCGGTCACGATGACGCTGCTGCGGCGAGGCCAGCAGCGCTTCGACATTTTCTGCTCGCCTTGCCACGGCCGCGCCGGCGACGGCCACGGCATGATCGTCGAGCGGGGCTTTCCAGCGCCGCCCACCTATCATCAGGACGCGCTGCGCAAGGCGAGCGACAGGCATTTCTACGACGTCATCAGCAACGGCTATGGCGCCATGTATTCCTACGCGGCGCGTGTCCCGCCTGCCGACCGCTGGGCGATCGTCGCCTATATCCGCGCCCTGCAATATTCGCGCGATGCACCAATTGCCGAGCTGCCGGAAAGCCTCCGCGCCGAGCTCAATGCGGAGCCGGATCGATGATGCGGGCGATGATGCGGCTTGCCGCCGAACGTTTGATTTTGCCGGCGCTTGCCGTGGCCGCCGTCGGACTTGTGCTTTGCGCCACGGGATTGGCCTTCGACTTCAGAGCCATGTTGGCCGGCTGGCTGCCTGCGGCGCTCTTCCTGCTCGGCCTACCGCTCGGCGCGCTGACCATCCTGATGGTGCATGGGCTGACCGGCGGCCGCTGGGGCGAGGCAATCCGCCAGCCGCTGCGCGCTCTCGTCGCGACGCTGCCGCTGGCGCTGCTTCTGCTGCTGCCGGTTCTGCTCAGGCTCGACCTGGTCTTTCCCTGGGCGAGTGCCGACGCGGCTGCATTGCCCGAGACGGTGCGCCAGAAATTCTCTTATCTGAACGTTCCGTTCTTTTTGCTGCGCTTTGCCGCCTGCGCCGCGATCTGGCTGCTGCTGGCGTGGCGCGTGCTTGACTGGACAACGACCGATAGCGGCCGTGGCAGCGCCGGCCGCGGCAAGGGCTATGCCGCTGGATTGATTGCGCATGGGCTGGCTGTGACGATTTTTGCCATCGACTGGATGCTCTCGCTCGAGCCGGAGTTCTCCTCGACCATCTATGCGTTGCTGGAAGCGTCGGCCGAAGTCGTCGGCGCTTACGCTCTGGCAATGACGGTACTGTGTGTTAACCGCTCGATCGAGGTCATGGCGGGCGGCGAGGAGGATGTCGCGCTCAGCGAGGATTTGGCCAATATGTTGTTCGGCTTCGTGCTGCTGTGGACCTACCTGTCGTTCATGCAATGGCTGGTGACCTGGGGCGGCGACCTGCCAAACGAGATCCGTTGGTACCTCATCCGCAGCAGCAATGGCTGGCAGTATCTGCTCTGGCTGCTGATTGCGCTGCAATTCGCGATCCCCTTTGCCGGGCTGCTCAGCCGGGATCTGAAGCGCAGCCATGCCGGCCTGCTGTCGATCTGCGGCATCGTGCTGGCTGGCCACTACGTCGATGTCCTTTGGCGGATCAGACCGCCGTTGGCGGACGGTAATGTGATCGCATTCTGGTACGATCTTGCCGCGCTGGCAGGAGCTGGCGGCCTCTGGCTTGCGCTGCTGCTTTTCGTGCTTGGCCGGCCGGACCGGATCGCCCTCTGGTGCCGGAGGCCGGTCCATGGCTAGGGCAGCCCGCCATCCCGAAACGCGCGACGTCTGGCCGGGCGCGCTGCTTGCCTTCGCGGCCGGCCTGCTGCTGCTCCTGGCCGCAACAGTCATAGTCCTCGGGCTCGTCTTCGACACCAGGCCGTTCAGGCCGCTGCCGAGGCCATCATCGGTCGACAACCGGGCCAGTCCAGCCTTGCAGCGCTTTCCGGAAGACGACCTCGCTGCCTTCCGCAAGGCGGAGGAGCAGGAGCTGAACAAGGTCGGCTGGGTCGACCGCACCGCCGGCATTGCCCGCATTCCGATCGAGGACGCCATGTGGGCGATCGTCAGCCATGGTTTGCCGAACTGGGGGCAGCCGGCGCAGGCCGCCGGCGCCGACTGCCGATTGGTCGAGGCCGAGATACCACGCGCGCCACAGGCCGCTCGCTGCCGGACCGCGCCAGGCCAGGGAGGCCGGCCGTGAAGGCCTGGCTAACCGCTTTTTCCCTTCTCGCGGCACTGCCGGCCATGGCCTTCGCACGCCCGGTCTTCGATCCCGAGATCGGCGCGCAGCTCAGCCTCGACCGGGTGTTTCGCGATGCGTCCGGCGAGCAGCGCACGATCGGCCAAATGCTTGCCGGCCGGCCGGCGCTGCTGATTTTCGGCTACGACAAATGCCCGAACCTTTGTGGTGTGACCCAACAGGCGGTCGCCTCGGATTTGAAAAAGACCTCGCTCGACCCCGACACCTATCGCGCTTTGTTCGTCTCGATCGATGCCGCCGATACGCCCGAAGATGCGGGCGATGCGCAAGCCACGGTCGCCGCGGCGGCCGACGCGAGGAACCTGTCGGCGTGGCGGTTCCTGACCAGTGCCGACGGCGGCGGCGGCGCCCTTGCCGCGGAAGCGGGCATCAGTTTCGACACCCGCGCCCGGATCGACCAATTCGCCCATCCGATCGCGGTCATCGCGCTGACGCCAAAAGGCCGGATAGCGCAGGTGCTGCCGGCGCTGAGCTTCACGCCGCGCGATCTTGAACTTGCCCTTGTCGAGGCATCTTCCGGCAGGCTCGGCTCGATCGCCGATCATCTCTTCCTGCTCTGCGCTGGCTTCGATGCGTCCACGGGGCGATATACGCCGGCGATCTGGGCTGCGTTGAAGCTCGCCAGCATCGTGATGGTGGTGGGGTTGGCGACGGCCATACTGCTGGCGCGCGGGAGGCGGGCGTGAGCTTCGGCATCCGGTTTTTCCCGCAGGAAGCCTCGTCCATCGCAGGCAGCGTCGATGCCTTGTTCTACACATTGCTGGCTTTCGCAGTCGCGCTCGGCCTGTTCCTGACCGTTCTCGTTGTCGGCTACGCCGTCAAATATCGTATCGGCTCCGCAGCCGACCGTACCGGGGCGCGTGCCCGCAGCCTGCCGCTGGAGATGACGTGGACCATTGCCAGCCTGGTGATGGCCTTCATCTTCTTCGGCTGGGGCGCAGTCCTTTTTGTCCGGCGCGACCGTCCGCCACCGGACGCCGTCGAGATCGCCGGCCTCGGCAAGCAATGGATGTGGGAATTCCGCCATCCCGGCGGCCAGCGCGAGATCAACGAGCTGCACGTGCCGGTCGGCAAGGCGGTGGTGGTGTCGCTGGCATCACAGGACGTCATCCACTCCTTCTACGTGCCAGCCTTTCGGGTCAAGCAGGATGCCGTTCCCGGACGCACGGCCAATGTCTGGTTCATCGCCACGCAGCCGGGGCGTTATCACCTGTTCTGCGCCGAATATTGCGGCACGCAGCATTCCGAGATGGGCGGCTGGGTGACGGTGCTGGCGCCGGAGCAATATGCATCATGGCTCGGCAGTCAAGGTGAAGGCGAAAGCCTTGCCACGAGCGGCGGGAAACTGTTCCGCGCGCTCGGCTGCTCCGGCTGTCACGGCAATTTCAGCAAGGTGCGGGCGCCCGGCCTCGATGGGGTTTTCGGCCAGCCGGTGGCGTTGGCCAACCGGCAGACGGTCATCGCCGACGAACGCTATCTGCGCGATTCGATCCTTGTCCCGAACAAGGAAATCGCCGCCGGCTACCAGCCGGTGATGCCGAGCCTCGACGGTCTCGTTGACGAAGCCGAACTGCAGATGCTGATGGCCTATCTCAAATCCCTATCGCTCCAATCTCCCTCGTTCCCGGCGGCAAAAAACGAGGCGCCGCAATGAGCAGCGATTTGGCGTCGGCAAGCTATCTCGCAGAAGGTGCCGGGCCGCGCTCCTGGCTGCTGACAACAGACCACAAACGGGTGGCGTGGCTCTATTTCGTCTCGCTGACGGCCTTCTTCTTCCTCGGCGGAACCTTTGCCGTGCTGATGCGCATCGAGCTTGCGACGCCGGCCGGCGACCTGGTCTCCGACGATGTCTACAACCGGCTGTTTTCGCTGCACGGCATCATCATGGTGTGGTTCTTCCTGGTGCCGTCGATCCCGGCAACGCTCGGCAATTTCCTGCTGCCGCTGATGATCGGCGCGCGCGACCTCGCCTTTCCCCGGCTCAACCTGGCAAGCTGGTACGTCTTCATGTTCGGCAGCCTGTTCGCGCTCGCCTCGGTGGTTTTGGGCGGCGTCGACACCGGCTGGACCTTCTACACGCCGCTGTCGACGCTCTATGCTAACGGGTTTGTCTCGACCGCGGCATTCGGCGTTTTCATCGTCGGCTTTTCGACGATCATGACCGGCATCAATTTCATCGTCACCGTCCACACCTTGCGAGCGCCTGGCCTCACCTGGTTCCGGCTGCCGATCTTCGTCTGGACCCTGTACGCCACCAGCCTGGTGATGGTGCTGGCGACGCCGGTGCTTGCAGCATCGCTGATCCTCATCGTGCTGGAGCGCGTCTTCGGCATCGGCATCTTCAATCCCGACCTCGGCGGCGATCCGCTGCTGTTCCAGCATCTGTTCTGGTTCTACTCGCACCCCGCCGTCTACATCATGATCCTGCCAGGCATGGGAGTGGTCTCGGAAGTGCTGCCTTGCTTTAGCCGCCGGCCTCTGTTCGGCTACAAGGCCGTCGCCCTGGCTTCGATGGCGATCGCCGTCTTCGGCTTTCTCGTCTGGGGCCACCACATGTTCGTCAGCGGGCAGTCGGCCTATGCCGGCGTGGTGTTTTCGTTCCTGTCCTTCTGCGTCGCGATCCCATCGGCGATAAAGGTCTTCAACTGGAGCCTGACGCTGCGCAAGGGCGAAATCAGCTTCGAGACGCCGATGCTTTATGCGCTGTTCTTCCTGGCATTGTTCACCTTCGGCGGGCTGGCCGGCCTTTTCCTTGCCGCGCTCGCCATCGACGTCCACGTTCACGACACCTATTTCGTCGTCGCCCATTTCCACTACATCATGGTAGGCGGCATGGTGACCGCCTACATGGCAGGGCTGCATTTCTGGTGGCCGAAACTCACCGGCCGAATGTATTCGGAGGTTTGGGGCCGTATAGCCGCGGCTGTGACCTTCATCGGCTTCAACCTGACCTTTTTTCCGCAATATGTGCTCGGCTTTCTGGGCATGCCGCGGCGCTACCATACCTATCCGCCGGAATTCGCTTTCTGGCACATTCTGTCATCGGCAGGCGCCGTGGTGCTGGCGATCGGCTATCTGATGCCGCTCCTCTACTTGGCATGGTCGCTGTTTCGAGGCGCGCAGGCGCCGGCCAATCCGTGGCGAGCGACCGGGTTGGAATGGCAAACAAGCTCGCCGCCGCCAGCGCATAATTTCGATCGCATGCCGACCGTCACCAGACCAGCCTACGACTATCCGATGAAAGGCCTGACCGAGAAACGGCCGGACCCGGTGGAGGATCTGGTTTGAAGTCACCGACGACAAGCATCGCCTTCGACCGGCCGGCTCGCGAAACGGCAGCCGACAGCTTTGCCATGTGGGTGTTCATCGGCTCCGAGGTGATGCTGTTCGGCGCCATCCTGCTCGTCTTCATGTTTGCCAGGTTGAGTTACGGCGACGCCTTCGCCGGCGCGGCGAAGCGTCTGTCGCTGCCATTGGGCACCGCCAACACCGTCGTCCTGATCACCAGCAGTTTCGCCATGGCACTCGCCCACATGTACACGACCGCGCGGCGATGGCGCGCCGCCGGATGGGCACTGGCTGCGACGGCGCTGCTCGGCGTCGTCTTCCTGGCGATCAAGGCGACGGAGTACGTCAGGGAATTCGGCGAAGGGCTGGCGCCGGTGCTCGGCGCACCTTTCATCTATAAGGGCCCGGATCCTGTTCATGCCGAATTCTTCTTCGGCCTCTATTTCGCGATGACGTCACTGCACGCCTTGCATCTGATTTGCGGCGTAATCGTCATCGGCGGCATCCTTGCGCTGTGGCCACGCACGATCGAGGCCAGCCGGTTCCGGCGCGTGCAGGCAATCGGCCTCTATTGGCATTTCGTCGATGTCGTCTGGGTCTTCCTGTTCCCCGTCCTCTATCTGATCAACAGATGAGCGAGTTCCGCAAACTCACGCTTGCTTATATCGGGCTTTTAGCCTTGCTGGCCCTGACCGTCGGCTCGTCCTTCCTCGCGCTCGGCGGCTTCAATTCGGCACTCAATCTGGTGATCGCCGCGGCCAAGACCGCCGTCATCGCCATCCTGTTCATGCATCTGGCCAGCGACGGCGTCCTGCCACGTCTTGCGGTCGCTGCTGCCGGGTTTTGGCTGATGATCCTGTTCGGGCTGACGCTGATCGGACAATAGGCCGAAGCGGCGCACCTCGTGATGCCTTGCCTGCGCTCGGACCGGCCTCATACGGCCCGCTTTTGCCCGGCCGCCAGCGTAGAAATCTTTTGGCCGTGGCCATTGAGTTGCCGGGCCTCGTCCTCGGCTGCGTCTTCGAGCTTGGCGACGAGCAGATCCTTGAGGTCGCCAACCTCTTCCTCGATGTCTTCGATGGGTACACCGGCATCGGCCGCCTCTTCCTTGCATTCCCTGGCGAGGATTTCCGCCTCCCTTTCAAGCTTGATCGGAGGCGGCGGCACATGAACGTTTTCGTGGATCCAGTCCTGCAAGAATTCTATCGCACTGTCACTCATGGCGCGCACCTATAGCGGCAACCCTGTAGTGCACATTAACGTACGTGCTGCAAAATGGATGCTTGGCAACGCCGGATTTCGAATAGCGATACTTGACGATAGCGTGATCGCCCTAGGGGCTAGAGCTTCTGCAGCCAAATCGGATTATCGGCGTCGCGGAAATGCGGCTAGCCAGACAGTTGGAGCGAGATCTAATTTGAAAGCATCCCGCCCTAAGACGTGTTGCGCCGCCGCGCCGGTGTTGCTCGATTCGGATCGCTTGTCGGCCGACCATCGTCATCGGCAGCAGCCGGTCGTGTCGGCCGCTCAGCGGCGCGGTCGACGCGCATTTTGCGTTTATGCGCCACCCAGAACGGCAAGAGCTCGGCAAGAAAACTGTATATCGTGGTCTTCATCGGCATGCTCCGGACAACGGTTACAACTCGTGGTCCCGCATTTCCGTTCCGCCAAAGAGTTGCGTTCCGACAAATCCGTCGCTTCTATAATTGCGATTCGATCGGCAGGCAGCCAACCAACGCTGCAACGATGCGCCGATAGAGACTGGCCTCCGGTTCACGCGAATATTGACGCATCTCGCCATCCGCCATGCCGAGCCAGCGCAAGGCGCCTTTGTCCAGGACCAGCTGGTAGCTCGTCTGCGGTGACTTTTCGTGCTCGAACAGCCGGCGCAACTCCATCACCAGATTGGCATCGTGGAAAAGCACGCCCATTTCCGCATTCAACGACACCGAACGCGGATCGAAATTGAAGGAACCGACAAACCCCAGCGTGTCGTCGACCGTAAAGGCCTTGGTATGGAGGCTGGCTCCCTTTGAGCCGAAAACGGAGATGTTGGCCTGGCGGTTGAAGGGTTGCAATTCGAAAAGCTGGATACCTTTTTTAAGCAGCTTGCGGCGGTATTTGGCATAGGCGCCGTGCACGGCGGCGACGTCCGTCGCGGCGAGCGAGTTGGTGAGGATTGCAACCTCGGCGCCACGATCCACCAGCTTCGACAGGATGGCCAACCCGGTGCGGCCGGGGATGAAATAGGGCGAGACAATTTCGAGGCGCTGCCTGGTCGCCGCGATAGCGGGAAGCAGCTCTTTGGTCAGCCAGTTCCTGCGCCGCTTGCCGCGCACCTTTTCCGGCGGATCGGAAATGACGCGAACGCCTTTCGTCCAGCAGACGTCGCTGTGCGCTGCAATGAACTCCGTGATCGTGCGCCAGGCACTGAGGCTGTTCAAAAGCTGGCCGTCCATCGACGCATCGAGATTGTCGAGGAAATCGGCGCGCGAGCCCACCGCAGCCGGGTTGAGCAGCTGGATTGGCTTTGCCGCCTCGCAATTCCAGAACGCCTCGAAGATCTGCATCGTCTGCCCTACGGCAGGACCGAGAAGCAACAGGTCGAGATCACGGAAATTTGTCTCCGCGGCGTCGAAATAGGCATCACCGATGTTTCTTCCTCCGACGATGGCCAGGCTCTCGTCGGCGATCCAGGCCTTGTTGTGCATGCGGCGGGTCATCGCAAACAGCCGGGCGACCATCTCCAGCGAGCGAAAGATGCTGCCGTTCCTCATGCCGCTGGGGTTGAACAGCCTCAGCTCGATGTTCTTGTAGCTGTTGAGCGCCAGGTAAGCGGCGTCGCTGTTGCGCGGATTGATATCGTCCAGCAGCATGCGGACGCGGACGCCGCGCTCCGCCGCCTTGACGACCTCCTGCATCAGCAGCCGGCCGCTATGGTCGTCGTGCCAGAGATAGTACATCAGGTCGAGGCTGCTGGTGGCACTGCGCGCGGCAAGGATTCGTGCGGCAAACGCGTCATAATTGTCGGCGATCAGCAGCAGCCCGCTATCGCCGGCCGCGATCTTGTCCCGGGCAACCCGCGAAATGGCCGTATCCATGAAATACACCGGCAAATATCAGCGAAGCAAACGATCTGAATCTGACTAACAACCCTCCAGGTTCATTCTGGTTGCAGTCGCGGCTGCCTTATCGCGTCCAGGTTCAGGCGGGCCTTGATGGGCAGATGGTCGGAGGCGCGCTGCGCCAGCGGCGTTTTGTGCACCTCGATGCTGGAAATCAGGTGCGGCGGCCTGGCCAGGATGCGGTCGAGCGCAAACAGCGGAAAGCGCGACGGAAAGCTCGGCAGAACCGCATCGATCGGACCGAAATGCGGCAGCAGGGCCAGCAGCGAAGACCTGTTGCGGACCCGCCATTCGTTGAGGTCGCCGAGCAGGATTGTTGGCCGCAGAACCGGGTGCGTGGCTTCGACAAGTGCGTTGGCTTGCTGCGAGCGCGAGCGCCGCAGCAAGCCGAAATGCGCGGCTATGATCCTAAGCGAGACGCCCTTCAGCTCCAGGTCCGCGATGACCGCGCCGCGCGGCTCCAGGCCGGGCAGCCGGATCTGGTTCACGCTTTCGACCACGCCGCGGCGTGCCAGGATCAGATTTCCATGCCAGCCATGGCTGCGGCGGTTTTCCGGGATATGTGTGGGGACGAGATCGCTGTCGCGCTCGAGCGCCGCGAGATCCAGCAATCCCTGCCTGCTTCCGGTCCTTTCGTCGGCCTCCTGCAAAGCGATGATGTCGGCGTCGATTTCCTTGACCACGGCCGCGACCCGCTCTGGATCGAACCTGCCGTCGGTGCCGACGCATTTATGCACATTGTAGGATGCGACCGTAGTGCATGAAATTTCATTGCCGGGTGCAGCAAACCGCGGCACTTCCCTTCGCAGCGCAGCGCCAAGCGACCTTGGGAGGGTAGGCGATCGATCCAGCATGTGGTCCATTTGCTGTTGAGTCGGCGAGTGGCGGCCATTGCGATTATGGCGCGTGCGGAGGTCTGAAACAACGACGACCTTGGAAAACCGTTCCCGTCGGTCTTCTTCCACCGCGAGCAGCGGTGAGGTTTCACTGGAAGTCCGCCTCTGTCATGGAACAATCGCTGCCGCGCGCGGTTCAGCAAACTTGCGCCGAAAACGATCTGACGCCATGCGGCGTGATCGAAACGGGATGGCCGGATCATGGAAACACCCGCCTTCTGCACCACGCCGTTGCTGCGCATCGCGTACATCGCCGGTGGCCCTGGAGCCGGCGCGCCCGTCCTGCTTCTCCACGGCTGGCCGGACGACGCAACCACCTTCACGCGCATTGCGCCTGTCCTGCATCGTGCTGGCTTCCGCACCTTTGCGCCGTGGCTGCGTGGGTTCGGCAAAACCACCTTCCTGTCGGACGAGACCATGCGATCCGGTGAAATTGCCGCCATGGCTCAGGACGTGATCGATTTCGCCGACGCACTTGGCCTCGGCCGTTTTGCGGTCGTCGGCCACGATTGGGGCGCTCGGATCGCTTACCTGCTCGCCTCGGTATTTCCCGAACGGATACGGTGCTGCTCGGCATTGTCGCTTGCCTGGCAGCCGGGCGAACTCGCAACGCCGCCGCTGGGCCAGGTCAGGGCATTCTGGTACCAATGGTTCATGGCAACGGATCGCGGCGCCGAGATCGTTCGCCAGCAAGGCAAGGCGTTCGCGCATTTTCAATGGGAAAGCTGGAGCCCGCCCGGCTGGTTCGAGGAAGAGCTTTTTGACAGCGTTGCCGCTTCCTTCGAAAATCCCGATTGGGCCGACGTGACGTTGCACTCCTACAGGGTTCGCTGGGGCGAAGCCGATCCCGATCCGCGCTACGCCGATCTTGCCCGGCGCCAGATTTCCGCCAAGTCCATTCCCGCGCCTACTCTGACGATCCACGGCGATGCCGACCGCGTTGTGCTGCCGCAATCGTCCGAGGGCAAGGAACGATACTTCACGGGCCATTACGAGCGCCAGCTTCTGGCTGGCATCGGCCACTTTCCGACGCGCGAAGCACCCGAGCGCGTTGCCGATCACCTTGTCGGGTTCCTCGACAGTTTCGGAAGAGGAGAAGCGTAGAACTGGAACCCTAACCGGCGATAGTACGTTTCGGGAAGGCAGCGCAGTCAACGGAGAAGTCGAATGCAGTCCTTAGCCGCAGATTCCGCCCCCCGCCCAGGCCCGCTCAGGATTGTCCCGTTCGATGGAACCGTGACCGTCCGGTTCTCCGATGCCATTATTGCGTCGAGCGAGCGGGCAAAGCTGCTCTATGAAGACGGCCATGATCCTGTTTTCTACATACCCTTCGAGGACATCTATTTCGACCTCTTGGAGAAGACGAACACGACGAGCCACAGCCCGCTGAAGGGCACGGCAAGCTATTGGCGGGTTCATGCGGTCGGTTCGTCGGCAGAAGACTTCATGTGGGCCTACGAGACGCCCGACACCCCGGCATTGGCGATCGCCCGCCACGGTGCGTTCGATCCCGGCAGGGCGCGGATCGACGCCGATCCCGCGGAAGACAAGCGGCACACGCCGCACGTCACCGAGTAGACCTACATCGGCGACAGCCGCCAGCTGTCCGTCAACTCGCGAACTCTTCCCTGAGAATGCGCAGGCCGTCTTCGTATTTCGCTGTCGAGGCACCGATCTGCCGTGCCTGCCATAGATTGTCGGCGAGATCGGCGCGCTTGACCGGCAATGCCAGCGGGTTGGCCGCAGCCCTGCGAACGAACGCGGGATCGCCCTCGTTCGGCCGCCGCGTCATGGCAGCGACGGCCGATACGATGGATGGCCCGAACCCGGCCCGCCTCAAGCCGGTCGCGGTTCCAGCCGTCGCCTTTTTCGATGACGTCGTGAAGATAGGCGATGGCTTTCTGGTCGAGCGTTTCGACGGCATCGACGACCCGGCGGCAATGTTCGATATAAGGCCGCCCTGTCTTGTCCGTCTGCCCGGCATGAGCCTGTTCGGCGATTTTCGCTGCGCGATAAAGCACGCTCATTGGGTCGACCCCGTAACGAACAGCGCATGTCCTGGCTAACGCGCCATCGTCAGCGCGAGTTCCGATGCACCGCGGGAACCCTGCTGCCTCACTTGCGAGCTGAATGCCGCGGCGGCGGGCCCGACACGTCAGGAGACGCGTTCAAAACTGTCGAGGCTGGTTCCAAAGGCGCGCCAGGCGGGGAGTTTCCTGGCTCGGGCCGGGGCACCTTCCTTTTCCGCCGACAAAGCAGCATCCGCAACGGTGTGCCACAGCATCTCCAGCTTCCCGTTCCTGCGGATGCCGGTATAGCTCACCGCCGCGGCTCCGACCCGCCCTTCGGCCGCGCAGGTGAATCCGATGACGTCTCCATGGCAGGCTCCGAACAGCGGCACGGTCATGCCGAAGAAGGCGCTGTCCTCTAGCGCCGTCCTGAAGGTTCCGCTGATCCGTCCGCCCTCTTCGGTGGTCAGTTCGACCACCGACCCGTACTGATTCCGCCAGGTGCCCAGCCAACTCATCGCTGCTCCTCCTGATTGCTACCAAAGGGATTGCGTTGCCACACGGCCGCCAAGCCGCGGCCGGTGTAGCGGCCTTCAATCAGCCGCGATGCCAGCCATCGACATCTGAACGAAGCGCAGCGGCGCTTCCAGCGTCCAGGTGATGCCGTGCCTGGCGAATTCCAGGCGGCCGGTGCCGCTGAGCGCCTGCGGCGTGACGCGTTTGAGCACAACCGTTCCGAAACCGCGTCGCGTGTTTTCATCCACCAATGGCCCGTCCAGTTCCCGCCAGACAAGGCGGAAGCCGTCGCTGCCATCGGCGGCTGGCGTCACGGTCCATTCGACTTCGACCCGTCCGTCATGGTGCGACAGCGCTCCGTGTTTTACCGAATTGGTGGCCAGCTCGTGAAAGGCAATGCCGAGATATTGCACCGCGTTCGGCTGCAGCATGATCGTCGGCCCGCTCATCGACAGACGGGCCTGTGTCGCGAAGGCCTTGGTCTGTGCATGGATCAATTCGCCGATGGTCGCGCCACGCCATTCCGCATCGACCAGGAGGTCGTGCGATTCCGAAAGGGCCATGATGCGTTCCCGGACCCGTGAAAGGAAGGCCTCTGGCGTACCCGCCAGCTTGCTGGTCTCGCGGATCATCGAGACGATCACCGAATACTGGTTTTTAACGCGATGGTTGACTTCGCGCATGAGTGTGCGGATGCGCCGTTCGCTTTCCTTGTGGGGGCTGATGTCGCGCGCGATCTTGGAGGCGCCGATGATACGCCCGATGCCGTCGCGTATCGGCGAGATGGTGAGCGAAACCGGAACCAGGGTGCCGTCCTTGCGCTGCCGGATAGTCTCGTATGAGGGAATCCGTTCGCCGGCGCGAATGCGGCTGATGATCATGGCTTCCTCATCCAGATGGTCGGGCGGGATGAGGATCGTCACCGGGCGCCCGATCGCCTCGGCGGGCGTATAGCCGAACAGGCGTTGTGCCGCGTCGTTCCAGCTGGTGATAATGCCGTTCAGGTCTTTGGACACGATGGCGTCCATCGAGGATTCGACGATGGCGGCGAGCCTTATGCCGGCGTCGTCGGCCAGCGTCTGCACGCGCAGGTCGAGCAGGGTGTTGATGGCGCCGACAACCTCGCCGGCTTCATTGCGAAGCAGGACCGGATGCGCACTGAACGGGATGAGTTGGCCGTCCGGCCGCTCGGCGATGGCTCGGCCCCCACGAACGTCCCGCTCCTCGAGCAACGCAACGGCCATTGGACACTCGTCATGCGCCATCGGCCGCCCGTCGAGGTGGCGAAGCTTCCATGACCCGCACCAGCGATCCTGGCCGATAACCGGACGATATCCCCAGAGATCGGCAGCGGGTTCGTTGAAGAAGGTGATGTAGCCTTGTTTGTCGGTGGTGTAGACGGCCACAGGCAACGCCTGCATCAGATCGGCGGAGGAAACTTGCGGGATCCCGCCAGTCCTTAGTTCAACGACGTCCACCAGTCCCCCGCTCCGCTTGGCTTGCCGACGGATTGCTACGTCATCTAAATGCGCGCGAGCGTTTTCGGTTCCGTTCGATCCGCTTTCGGACATTCAGGCTGATTTGCGTTTTGGGGCCGTTCTCGGCTTTTTGCTGGGAGCCTTGCCGCCTTCCTGCGCCAGGCTTTTGCGCAGAACATCGGCGAGATTGATGACGTTCGTCTTGGGCTCAGGTGCCGGCTTGGGCGGTTTCTTGCCCTTGCGCTTGGCCTCGATCATTGCAACCAGCGCCTTTTCATAAGTATCGTCGAACTTCGACGGGTCGAATTTGGCGGGCTTCTTGTCGATCAGCAATTGCGCGATTTCCAGCATCTCGGGATCGACCTTGCGAGCCTTCAGCCCTTCGAACACCGCGTCCGCCGCGACCACTTCATTGTGGTTGCGTAATTCCGTCATTACCATGCCCTTGCCCAGCGGCTGGATCAGCACCTCTCGGCCTCGCTGGTACAGCACGACGCAGGAGCGGGCTCCCACTTTCTTCCTGGCCATGGCGTCCCGGATCACCGCGAAAGCCTCCGTGGAGGGCGCGTCGGCCGGAACGAGATAGTAGGGTTTTTCGAGGTAGCGTGCGTCGATTTCGGCGGCAGGCACGAACTCGCCGATCTCGAGCGTATGCTGCGATACCATCTTCAGTTTCTTGATTTCGTCCGGCTCTATATGGATGAACTCACCCTTTTCGACCTCATAGCCTTTTACCTGCTCGGCCGCCTCGACCGTGTCGCCAGTCTCCTCGTCTAGATAGGCGCTCTTGACCGGGAGACCGTCCTCGCGGTTCAGGATCCTGAAATGCACTTTCTCGGCCTCGCTGACGGCACCCATGATCTTGACGCCACAGGAAACCGATCCGACTTTCATAAAGCCCTTCCAGGCAGCTCGCGGCGTCGCCATGTCGATCACTCATTTGTCGAACGGACGGAACGGCTGCGCGCGGAAATCGTTCCGCCATGGCAGGCTGTTCCATATGCCGGCCCGGACGTTTGTTTCATTTTCGTCAGGGGAATAGCGGAATGGCCCAACGCAGCGCAGGATTGCTCATCTTTCGCCGAAGGGAAGGACATCTCCAGGTCTTGCTGGTGCATCCGGGCGGACCATTCTGGGCGAAGAAGGACGACGGCGCATGGTCGATCCCGAAGGGCTTGGTCGACGAGAACGAGGACGAGCTGGCGGCGGCAAAACGCGAGGCCGAAGAGGAACTCGGTCTTGCCATCGACGGGGATTTCGAAAGCCTTGGCAGCTACAGGCAGCCGGGCGGCAAGCTCGTCATCGCATGGTGCGTCGAGACGGATTTCGACAGCGACGCCATCAGCAGCAACACCTTCGTCATGGAATGGCCGCCAAGGTCCGGCTCGATGAAGGAATTTGCCGAAGTCGACAAAGCGGGCTGGTTCTCCCTGCCTGAAGCCAACCTCAAGATCCTGAAAGGCCAGCGCGCCATGTTGGCGGACTTTGCCGGCCGGCATGGCGACGGATGAATTTGTTTCAGCCCAGTTCTTAGGGCAGTGCTCGGGCTTCCTCACCGCTCTGCTTTAAGCGCGTTGCGGCCGCAGCGTGCGCAACGTGATCGAATAGCGGTGCTCCGCAACCGGCGGAATGCTGTGCTCCCATTCGTTGCGCGCAGCACCCGTCATCAGATAGGCCGATCTTGGCTCGACGGTGACCGTCTTGCGGTCCCATCGCGTGCCGCTTTTCCGCCGCAGGCGAAAGCTGCAGGCGGCCAGCAGGGAAACCCCGGCGACGGCCTCGAAATGAGGCTTGTCGCGGTGCCAGCCGATACCGGCGCCCGGCCGGTACTCGTTGATCAGCACCTGCACGAAGGTCTCGGCGGGCAGGCGGGCGAAGGCTGCAACCTTTTCCCTGAGCGGCAGCAGAAAGCCGGGTATCGGCGGTGCCTCGACGACTTCGCGCCGGTCGTAATCATAACGCAGCCCGAAGCCGACCACCCGCCGGTTTGCCAGATGGCCGTGAAAGTCGAAGGCCTGAAAAGGCAGGCTTGCGAGCTGGCTCGCCAACGCTGCTTGTTCGTCCGGCGTGATCAGTTCGGGCCGGTAGCGGAATCCTTCCGGCAGGTCGTCGGCGGCGGCAAAGAGATCGCCCTGGCGGGCTGCAGCCGATGTCTTGGGCGATGGCATCAACCGTATTTGGTGAAGCCGGCCCGTAGCGGCAAGGCTGCTTCGGCAGCAAGGAACCTCGCTCTCCGTGCAGGGTTATTCACATGACGATATGGAATGGAGCACTGCCGAGCATTGGACCTGTTGAGAATGCCTTCAACTGCGATCAGAAGCATCGATTACCAGCCGGCGACGAGGGTACTCTCCGTATGGTTCGTCCCGAGCGGAAACCGCTATGATTACGAGGACGTGCCGCCGCAGGTCCACGCCGCGTTCCGCAAATCCTCATCAAAAGGCCGGTTCTTCAACGAGCACATTCGCGACCGGTATAGATACCACCTGATCCAGCAGAGCCACTCCAGCTGAACTTTCAGACGCTTCTCATTCATCAACTCGGCTGTCCGCCAATCCTGGCCGCACGGCGCAATGAGCGGACTTCGCAGTTGGCGAGTGACCTGATATTGATCATCGTCCCACCCAAAACATCGAAAGCTTGGAATGTCCGCCGAAGCCGAAAAAACCGAGCGAAGGCGAGACCTGGCCGAAACCCGGCAAGCTCGGAGCACTGATCGCTCAATCGCTGACCGAAAATGCCAAAGCCCGGTTCGAGGTGGATTCTGCCCGGCAAAGGAACGCGGGTGACCATCGTGTTCAACAGATCGGCCGCCCTCGCGACGTAGCCGGTCGAGCAAGCGCCGCCATTCGAGGCCATCCGCCTCAGCCGGGCCCCTCCATCACCTTGCGCGTGTGGCGGGCGATCACACCTTCTTCGTCGGTCGCCACGACGCGGACTTCCACCTTGCTCTCCGCCTGGCTCATCAGCGCGGCATGAGAGCTGTTGGCGGCCTCGTCGATCGCCACGCCGAGCCAGTCAAGCCTGTCGCAAATCGCTTTACGGGCCGTGGCCGAGTGCTCGCCGATGCCGGCGGTGAACACCAGGCATTCGAGGCCACCCAGCGTGTTGGCGAGGGCGGCAACTTCCCTGGCGGCGCGGAAGGCGAAAAGCTCCACCGCTTCGCGAGCCCGGCGGTCGTCGCTGGCCTCCAGCGTGCGCATGTCGCCGGAAATACCAGACACGCCGAGCAGCCCGGATTCCTCATAGAGCATGTCTTGCAGCGCCTCTCCCGAAAGGCCTCTTTCCAGCAGGAGGTACAAAAGCACGCCCGGATCGATGGCGCCGCAGCGCGTGCCCATGACCAGGCCGTCAAGCGCCGAAAACCCCATCGTCGTATCGACGCTGCGCCCGTCGCGCATGGCGCACAGGCTCGCCCCATTGCCGAGATGGGCGACGATGGTTCTTTTTGCCGCCAGATCGGGCGATATCTGCTCGAGTCGGCCCGCGACATATTCGTAGGAAAGCCCGTGAAAGCCGTAGCGGTGGATGCCGTCTGCCTCATAGTGGCGCGGCAGCGCGAAACGGCTGACCAGAGGCTCGATGGTCCGATGGAAGGCGGTGTCAAAGCATCCGACCTGCGGCAGGTCGGGCCGCAACGCGGCAAGCGCCCGGATCGGCGCGAGGCTGCGCGGCTGGTGCAGTGGCGCAAGCGGCGTCAGCCTGTCGAGGGCCTCGACAATTGTCGGCGTCAGGCGGACAGGTTCGACGAAGTCGCGCCCGCCATGGACGATGCGATGGCCGGCGGCGATGAGTTTCCTTCCGCCAAGTTCGTTCTCGATCCATTGCAGCGTCTGGCCGATGGCTAAATCGGGCGATGCGTCTGCTGCAAGTGGCCGATCGCACTGCACCGCCCCATCGGCGGCCTTTGCGGTCAGCCTTGGCGCATCGCCCAAATCCAGCGAACCGCGCGAGGCAAGATCCAGCTCAGCGGACACTCCAAGATCGTAAAGCCCGAACTTGATGCTCGACGAGCCGGCATTCAGCGCGAGGATCGAGCGCATCAATCGCCGGCCCTCGTTGCCGTGTCTTGCGGCCAGCTCCATTTCTGGATCTCGGGCATGTCCTCGCCATGTTCGCGGACATAGGCCGTATGCTCAGCCAATTTCCCGTGCAACGCCGCGGCAAGATCCTTCGCCCGCTCGGCCAGCCCCGGCACGCGCGCGATCGCGGCGAGCGCCAGATGATAGCGGTCGAGCTGGTTGAGCACCACCATATCGAACGGCGTCGTCGTCGTGCCTTCCTCGCGAAAGCCGTGCACATGCATGTTGTCGTGGTTGGCGCGCCGGTAGGTCAGACGGTGAATGAGATAGGGATAGCCGTGATAGGCGAAGATGACCGGCTTGGCCTTGGTGAACAGCGCGTCGAACCTGTCATCGGCAAAGCCATGCGGATGCTCGGAATTCGACTGCAAAATCATCAGGTCGACGACATTGACGACGCGGATATTCAGGTCCGGAATGCCCGAGCGCAGGATATCGGCTGCAGCCAGCGTCTCAAGCGTCGGCACGTCGCCGGCGCAGGCCAGGACCACATCCGGATCTTCGCCCTTGGCAACCGTCCCGGCCCATTCCCAAATGCCGGCGCCGGCCTGGCAGTGCGCTTCCGCGTCCTCGGCGGACAGCCATTGCGGCGCCGGCTGCTTGCCGGCGACGATGACGTTGATGCGGTTGTAGGTTTTCAGGCAATGGTCGGTGATCCACAGCAGCGTGTTGGCGTCGGGCGGGAAATAGAGCCTTACCGTGTCGGCCTTCTTGTTGGCGACGAAATCGGCAAAGCCCGGGTCCTGATGGCTGAAGCCGTTGTGGTCCTGCCGCCAGACATGCGAGGTCAGCAGGTAATTGAGTGAGGCGATCGGCTTGCGCCAGGCAAGCTCGCCGGAGGTCTTCAGCCATTTGGCGTGCTGGTTGACCATGGAATCGACGATGTGGACGAACGCCTCGTAGCACGAGAACAGGCCGTGGCGGCCGGTCAGCAGATAGCCCTCCAGCCAGCCTTGGCAAAGATGCTCGCTGAGCACTTCCATGACGCGGCCGTCACGGGAAAGATGGACGTCGTAAGGCTCGATCCGCTCCATCCAGATCCGATCCGTGACCTCGAACACGTCGTCGAGGCGGTTGGAGGACGTCTCGTCGGGTCCCATCAGCCGGAAATTCCTGGCCTCGGCGTTCAAGCGGATCACATCGCGAAGATAGCTCCCCACGGTCCGCGTCGCCTCCCCGACAGTGCCGCCCGGACGCGGTACGTCGAGCGCCAGGCGTTTCCAGTCGGGAAGCACGAGGTCTTGTTTCAGCAGGCCGCCATTGGCGTAGGGGA
This sequence comes from Mesorhizobium sp. M0184, assembly GCF_040322215.1. Classification (NCBI taxonomy): domain Bacteria; kingdom Pseudomonadati; phylum Pseudomonadota; class Alphaproteobacteria; order Hyphomicrobiales; family Phyllobacteriaceae; genus Mesorhizobium; species Mesorhizobium sp. M0184. Next base: position 12,390 of record NZ_JAMYSZ010000041.1, on the reverse strand, counting down.
TTGCGCCCATGCGTCTTGACCCTGTGGGTGCCAGCGCCGCGAGCTCCGCCAGGAGATGCCCGCCTTCGTCGAACAGCGTCTTCGGTTCGTAGCTGCGCATCCAGTCTTCGAGGATCTGCCGGTGCGCCGCGTCGCCACGTGCGTTCGACACCGGCACTTGATGCGAACGCCAGAAATCCTCCACCTTCTTGCCGTCGACCTCTTTCGGCCCGGTCCAGCCCTTTGGGCTGCGCAGCACGATCATCGGCCACAGCGGCCGCTCTCCCTTCCAGCCCGCGGCTCGTGCGGGCTCCTGGATGGAGTGGATCCGGTCGAGCACGGTATCGAGCGTGCGGGCCATCTCGCGATGCATCGCGGCAGGTTCATGACCTTCCACGAAAAAGGTTTCGTAGCCATAGCCGAGGAACAGGCTGCGCAATGCCTCGTCTTCCATGCGGCCGAGGATCGTCGGGCTGGCGATCTTGTAGCCGTTGAGATGCAGGATCGGCAGGACGGCACCGTCGGATGCAGGGTTCAGGAACTTGTTGGAATGCCAAGCCGCGGCGAGCGGGCCGGTCTCGGCTTCGCCGTCGCCGACGACGCAGGCAACCACAAGGTTCGGATTGTCGAAGGCGGCGCCGAAGGCATGGACCAGCGCATAGCCGAGCTCGCCGCCTTCGTGGATCGAGCCGGGCGTCTCCGGAGCCACGTGGCTCGGCACTCCGCCGGGAAACGAGAACTGCCGGAACAGCTTGCGCAGGCCGTCTTCGTCCCCGCCGACCTCGGGATAGATTTCGCTGTAGGTGCCCTCGAGCCAGGTGTTCGCGACCATTGCCGGGCCGCCGTGACCCGGACCGCAGATGAACAGGACATCGAGACCACGTTCACGGATAATCCGGTTTAAATGCACATAGATGAAATTGAGGCCGGGCGTCGTGCCCCAATGGCCGAGCAGCCGCGGCTTGATGTGCTCGGGCCGCAAGGGCTCGCGCAAGAGCGGATTGTCGAGCAGGTAGATCTGGCCAACCGAGATGTAGTTCGCGGCGCGCCAGTAGCGGTCCATCAGATCGACCTGGTCAACGCCGGTTGTTTGCGCAGTGGTGCGAGCCTCGTCGTTCATGGACATGCCTCCGGAATACCCTCGTCCGTCGTTATCTGGAGTGGCGCCGCGTCGGAGAAAGGATTTGCCTCGAAATAAGTTTGGGCGGCGTGGCTAGCGCCCGCTTGCCGATCCTGCAACCCGCCTCGCCACACAAAAGCGGGTCGGTCTTTTGGGGAACCTCGGGGCTTGCTAACGGTTAGGGAGATGCACCGCATTGCTTGAATCCAAAGGGACTGCCGAGGCCCTGAGATACGAGCCGGCCGAGGTGGCGTTGAGCAGCTTGGGCGATTGTATCGGAGGCCCATAGGAGGAGCAAAAAGATGCTCGATCTCTCCCATGCCCGCAACCAAATGGTCGACATCCACTTGAGCCGCCGTGGCATTCGCGACCGCAATGTCCTTCAGGCGATGCGCGAGGTCCCGCGCGAGGCTTTCGTCGATCCTGGCTTTGAAGAATTCGCCTATGAGGACGGGCCGCTGCCGATCGCCGAAGGTCAGACGATATCGCAGCCCTACATCGTTGCGTTCATGATCGAAATGGCCGAGGTCGGAGCCGGCGACCACGTCCTCGAGGTTGGCACCGGCTCGGGCTATGCGGCTGCCGTAATGAGCCGGATCGTCGAACGCGTCTACACGATCGAGCGCCACGCCGCGTTGGCTGAAACGGCAAGGCAACGGTTCAAAAAGCTTGGCTACGACAATATCGAAGTCCGCACCGGCGACGGCACCAAAGGCTGGCCCGAGGCGGCACCCTTCGATGCGATCCTGGTTGCGGCCGCCGGACCCGGCGCACCGCTCGCTCTGCAAGAACAGCTCGACGTCGCTGGCCGGCTTGTCATCCCGGTCGGCGATGAATTCGACTCGCAGCGCCTGCTCAAGGTCACCCGTACCGGCGCAGCAACTTACACCGAGGAGGATTTCGGCGGCGTGCGGTTTGTTCCGCTGATCGGCGAGCAAGGCTGGGGCGAGCCAGGCAGCGACAGCCAAATAGCGGCCGATCTTCCGCACCGGCATCAGCGCAGGAGCAGCCTGCCGCAGATGATAGCGGCCGCCGCCGAACCGCTTCCGGATTTCGACGATCCGGCCTTCGGTGCGCTGTTCGACCGGTTTGCCGACCGCCGCGTCGTCTTGCTCGGCGAAGCCAGTCACGGCACGTCGGAGTTCTACCGTGCGCGCGCCGCGATCACTCGCAGGCTGATCGAGAAGCATGGCTTCACCATCGTCGCGGTCGAGGCCGACTGGCCCGATGCCGCGGCGATCGACCGCTACGTCCGCCATCGACCGCCGCGGCCGGGCGCCGCGCCGCCCTTCCAGCGCTTTCCCACCTGGATGTGGCGCAACACCGACGTCGCGGCGTTCGTCGACTGGATGCGAGTGCGTAATGAGCGGATCAGCATATCCTCCCGGCGGGCCGGATTCTATGGTCTAGACATCTACAATATGGGCGGATCGATTGCGGCGGTCCTGCAATATCTCGACCGGGTCGATCCGCAGGCGGCGAGGATCGCGCGCGAACGCTATGGGTGCCTGACGCCGTGGCAGAATGACCCGGCCACCTATGGCCGCGTCGCACTCACCTCCGGTTACCAGAAATGCGAGAAGGCCGTGCTCGAGCAATGCCGGGAACTGCTTTCCAGAGAGCTCGACTACGCGCAGCAGGACGGCATCGATTTCCTCGACGCGAGCCAGAATGCCCGTCTGGTCGCCTCCGCCGAGCGCTATTACCGCACCATGTATTACGGCGGCGCGCAATCCTGGAACCTGCGCGACACCCATATGTTCGAAACGCTGGAGCACCTGCTGCAGGCCCGCGGCCCGAACGCCAAGGCGGTGGTGTGGGCACATAATTCCCACATCGGCGATGCCCGCTACACCGAGATGGGGATCGTCAGGGACGAAGTGAACATCGGCCAGCTCTGCCGCCAGCGTTTTGGCGACGAGGTTGCCTTGATCGGGCTCAGTACGCATTCCGGGACGGTGGCCGCCGCCACCGACTGGGACGGCGACATGGAAGTGAAACCGGTTCGGCCTTCCCACAACGACAGCTATGAGCGGCTTTGCCACGACAGCGGCGTCTCGCCTTTCCTGCTCGATTTCGAGCGCGACGACACGCTGCGCGAACGGCTTCTGGAGCGCCGGCTGGAGCGCTTTATCGGCGTCATCTACCGGCCCGAGACCGAGCTGCGCAGCCACTATGCGGACGCCTCGCTCGCCCGCCAGTTCGATGCTTTCGTCTGGTTCGATGAAACCAGTGCCGTGACGCCGCTTGGGCCGGAACATGCGGGGACAGGCCTTCCCGAGACCTATCCTTTCGGGCTGTAGCGAATCTGGACCCTGGGAAAGCGGAAAATCAAAAGAAGGAGGTCACCGATGGCCGGAAAAAAGACTCATGAGCAGCAATTGCGCATTATCGAAGAGCGCGAGAACACGAAAAACGCCGGCAAGGATTTCGACGCCGAAGCGGATTTGAAAAAGACCAGGCAAGAGCGCGAGGCGTTCCGGCGCGGTGCCGAGCTCAGATCGGACCCGAAGGACATTGCCGATCCCGACGACCGCAACATCATCCGCGGCGAGCACCAGGAAAGCGCCCACAACAAGCATCGCGCCGACCGCTGAAACGGCAGGATCGCTTGACGTTAAGATAGTACGCCGGTTCCGTTCCCTGATCTGACGGATGCAGCGTTCGTGGCGGCAAGTTGGCGGACGAGGGCCGTCTTGATCCCTGGCGCTATTCAGCAAAAAATGTCGCGGCGACAGCAATTGAGACGAGGCTCAGCATCGCCAGGCCTGCCCTGGCGACATGCGAAGCCTCCCAGACGTTGCGCAAGTCTCTCCAGTCGCCGGTCTGCTTTCGAAAGAACATTGAAAAAAACGTCGCGGCTGATTGCGGCATGGCAACGTCTTGCACCCAGAAATTATTGACGGGATGCGTGATCAACCAATAGGTCGCATGTTCCGCCAGCAGGAAGGCAAGCGCCGCCAAGGTCCACCAGAATCGAGCGCTTGGATAAGGCGTCAGGTAGAGCAGGATGGCGAGGGCAATGATGCCGCCGATCTCGGCAAAGCCGCCGATCGTGAAGCCGGGATAATAGATCGCCTGCACTGATTTGTAGGTGGCCTCCTTGAGGCGCAACTTGCCGGGCAATTCCAGTGCGTGCGCGAGCGAGAGCGCCATCGAGACGGCGACCAGAAGAAGGGTGGCGATCATCAATGCGCGCATGCTCCTGCTCCCGACCATGTCAAGGTGCGCGCGTAGATGGGGTGGTTGGTGATCCGGAAAAGGCAACGACACCCGACTTCGCCGGCAAGTCCGGTTCGGTCATTCCCCGATCTGGCTGGTCGACCGTTCGTGGACTGTGGCGCCGGTCTGTGAGTCGACCGCAGCCATGCTGACCTCGTAGCCCCAGAGCTTGCGGATATGGCGCAGCGTGGCGTCGCGGCTGCCGCCTTCCAGCACTATGCCGTCCTTGACCTTATGCTGCAGGCGCAGATGCCGATCGCCGAGCAGGTCAACGTCCACCACCTGGATGTCCGGCCGGCTGGCGCCGATGTCGTAGCTGTGGGCGAGTGCGGCGCGGATGCTCTCGTAGCCGCGCTCATTGTGTATCGAGGCGACTTCGTAGTGCGGATCGTTGGCCGCATCGGCAAGCACAAAGAACCGCCATTTCCGGATCAGGGTAGGGCTCAGATACTGGCGGATGAAGGACTCGTCGCGATGGTTGGCCCAGGCGTCCAGCAGGGTCTGGCGCCAGTCGCCATTGCCGGCGATATCGGGAAACCAGTCGCGGTCCTCGGCGGTCGGCGCGGTCGAGATGCGCTGGATGTCCTGCATCATGTCGAGGCCCAGCGCGTAAGGGTTGATGCCGGAAAAGCGCGGATCGTCGAAGCCCGGCTGGAAGATCACGTTCGAATGGTTGCGCAGCACTTCCAGCATGGCGCCTTCGCCGATCAGGCCGCGGTCGAACAAAAGGTTCATCAGCGTGTAATGCACGAAGGTGGCGCAGCCCTCGTTCATCACCTGCGTTTGGCGCTGCGGATAGAAATACTGCGCGATGACGCGGACAATCCGGATGACCTCACGCTGCCAGGGTTCCAGGATCAGGCTGTTCTTTTCCAGGAAATAAAGCAGGTTTTCCTCGGGCAGCTTGAGCGATTTCTTGCGCTCCGCCATTGTATCCGTCTCGCGGGGCTTGGTGCCTTCCTTCGAAGGCGGCAGCGTGCGCCATAGGTCATTGTAGGAACGCTCCTCGTATTCCAGGCGCTCGCGAACGCCCTCGCGCTGCTTTTCCGACGACAGTTTCGGCGGCCGGTGATATCTGAACACGCCCTGTTCCATCAGCGCATGTGCGGCGTCGAGGATCTCTTCCACCGCATCGACGCCATGCCGCTCCTCGCAGCGGGCAATGTAACCCTTGGCGAAGTCCAGATAACTGAGGATGGCGCTGGCATCCGTCCACTGCTGGAACAGATAATTATTTTTGAAGAAATGGTTATGGCCGAGTGCCGCGTGCGCCGTCACCAGGGCCTGCAGGGCCATGGTGTTTTCTTCCATCAGATAGACGATGCAGGGATTGGAATTGATGACGAGCTCATAGGCGAGCCCCCGTCCGCCTTTGCGATAGAGCAATTCCTGGTAGAGGTAGTGCTTGCCGAACGACCAGTGCCGGTACATCAGCGGCATGCCGACAGAGGAATAGGCGTCGAGCATCTGTTCTGAGGAGATGATCTCCATCTGCACCGGATAGACGTCGAGGTGGAGCTCTTCGGTGGCGACCGCCTCGATGGTCTCGTAGGCACGCGACAGCGTCCTGAAATCCCAGTCGGAACCGGAAAACAGCAACCCGGATTTGCTCGCCATCAGCCCCCTCTTTCAGCGCTCTTTTGATAACCCGGCTGTCTGGCGAAGAGCTGGCGGAAAACCGGGTAGATGTCGGCCGCCGTGGCGATGCGGCTCATCTGGAAGTTCGACCACCTCAGCTTGACCGCACTGTAGGCACGCCAAAGCGACGTGCCGTTGTCGGTGGCGCCGAAGATGTGGCTCTCACGCTCGTCGAGGATCTCGACATAGGCAAAATACTGGCAAAGCCGCATGATCTGTTCGTCGAGCAAGGCGATGCAGCGCTCGGAATCGGTGACGAAATTGTCGCCGTCCGAGGCCTGGGCGACATAGATGTTCCATTCGCGGCTGGGATAGCGTTGCTCGACGATGCGGTGCATCTCCTCGAGCGCCGTGGAAACCACCGTGCCGCCGCTCTGAGTGTTGTAGAAGAAGGTTTCCTCGTCCACCTCCTGCGCCTCGTGCGTGTGGCGAATGAAGACGACCTCGGTGCGGTCATAGCGCCGTTTCAGGAACAGGTGCAGCAGCACGAAGAAGCGCTTGGCCAGATCTTTCTCGCGTTCGCCCATCGAACCGGACACGTCCATCAGGCAGAACATCACCGCATTGGCGTTCGGCACCGGCTGGGCGTCGAAGCGGTTGAAGCGGATATCGACCGGATCGACAAAGGCGATCCGCTTGCGGCGGCGCTCCAGCCGCTCAAGCTCTTCCTGCAGCGCCACGATGCGCTGCCGCATCTCGGCGTTTTGCGGCTTCGCCTCCAGCGTCGCGATCTCCTGCGCGACAGCGTCGACCGCCTCCTGCTTGGGACGCCTGAGCGCTATGCGGCGGCCATGGCTGTTGCGCATCGTGCGCCCGACATTGATGTTGGTCGGCGAGCCGGTCGCGGCGAAGCCGGCCCGGCGCGGCTTGAAGGCGAGGATCTCCTTGAGGTTGAGCTTGACCATATCAGGTAGTTCGAGGTCTTCGAAAAAGAGGTCGAGCACCTCCTCGCGCGACAGCACGAAACGGAAATCGTCCTCCGATTCGGTTCTCCCCGGGGCGGATCCCATGCCGCCGCCCTGGCCGGGTTTAGGCAGCCGGTCGCCCGGGGCAAAATGCTTGTTGCCGGGCAGGACGTGCTGGCGGCTGCCGCTGTTCCGGGCATCCTTGAAGCTCGGCTCGCCGGTGCCTCGCGCCGGCATCGAAACGGCATGCTCGGCGTCCACGTCGGCGATCTTGCCGGTGCGGATCTGATCGCGGATGGTGCGCTTCAACTCTTCGCGCGCCCGCCGCAGGAAACGCTGCCGGTTGCCGAGGCTTTTGTCCTTCGGGTTCAGTCGGCGATCGATGAAGATCGGCATATGTTACCCCGGGCTGGCTTCAACCCGCCTTGTTCACCCGCATGTACCAGTCCACCAGCCGGCGGACCTGGCGCTCGGTGTAACCGCGCTGGATCATCCGCTGCACGAATTCGGTATGCCGCTTCTCCGTCACGCTGTCCTGCTTGGAGCCGAAGCTGATCACCGGCAGCAGATCTTCGACCTGCCCGAACATCCGCTTCTCGATGACTTCGCGCAGCTTTTCGTAGCTTGTCCATGATGGGTTGCGGCCGTGGTTTCTGGCCCGCGCGCGCAGCGTGAACTTCACCACTTCGTTGCGGAAGTCCTTGGGATTGGCGATGCCGGCCGGCTTTTCGACCTGCGACAGTTCGTTGTCCAGAACCTCGCGATTGAGGATCTGGCCGGTATCGGTATCCTTGTAGTCCTGATCCTCGATCCAGGCATCGGCATAGGCGATGTAGCGGTCGAACAGGTTCTGGCCGTATTCGCTATAGGATTCCAGATAAGCCTTCTGGATCTCGTGGCCGATGAACTCGGCATAACGGGTCGCCAGCTCCGACTTTATGAAATCGAGATAGTCCGCCTCTGTTTCCTTCGGGAACTGCTCGCGCTTGATCGCCTCTTCCAGGATGTACATCAGATGCACCGGATCGGCGGCCACCTCTTCGGTGTCGTAGTTGAAGGTCTGCGACAGGATCTTGAAGGCGAAGCGGGTGCTGACGCCGGTCATGCCTTCATCGACACCGGCGGCGTTTCGGTACTCCTGGACCGACTTCGCCTTGGGATCGGTTTCCTTGAGGTTCTCGCCGTCATAGACGCGCATCTTGGTGTAGAGCGGCGAATTGTCGTGTTCGGCCAGGCGGGTCGAAACGGTGAACCGGCTGAGGATATCGAGCACTTCCGGAGCGCAGGGGCTGGAGGCCAATTCGCTTTCGCGCAACAGCTTCTCGTAGATCTGCCGCTCTTCGGTGACCCGCAGGCAATACGGCACCTTGACCACCAGGATACGGTCGAGGAACGCCTCGTTGTTCTTGTTGTTCTTGAACTGCAGCCATTCCGATTCGTTGGAATGGGCAACGATGATGCCCTGATAGGGGAAAGCGCCGAAATTCTCGGTGCCGTTGTAGCTGCCTTCCTGGGTCGCGGTCAGCAGCGGATGCAGCACCTTGATCGGCGCCTTGAACATCTCGACGAATTCGAGCAGTCCTTGCGTGGTCCGGTTCAGGCCGCCGCTATAGGAATAGGCATCCGGATCCGACTGGCTGAAGTTTTCCAGCTGCCTGATGTCGACCTTGCCGACCAGGGCCGAAACGTCCTGGTTGTTCTCATCGCCCGGCTCGGTCTTGGCGATGCCGATCTGGCGAAGCCTGGACGGCATCAGCTTGACGACGCTGAATTTGGAGATGTCGCCGGACAATTCGTCGAGGCGCTTGGCCGCCCAGGGCGAGATCAGGCCGTTCAGTCGCCGCCGGGCGATGCCGTATTTGTCCTCCAAAAGGTCGCCCATGCGGTCGGGGTCGAACAGCCCGAGCGGCGATTCGAACACCGGGCTGACCTGGCCGCCGACCTTCAGCGTATAGATCGGACGCTGCTCCATCAGCCTTTTCAGCTGCTCCGCAAGCGAGGACTTGCCGCCGCCGACCGGGCCGAGGAGATAGAGTATCTGCTTGCGTTCCTCGAGCCCTTGCGAGGCATAGCGGAAATAACCGGCGATACGCTCGATCGTATCCTCCATGCCGTAAAAGTCGGCGAAGGTCGGATAGATCTTGATCGTCCGGTTCGAAAAAATACGGCCAAGCCGCTCGTCCTTGCTGGTATCGACAAAGGTCGGCTCGCCAATCGCCTCGACCATCCGCTCGGGCGCCGAGGCGTACATCGACTTGTCCTCGCGGCAGGCAAGCAGATATTGCTGGAGGCTTATCTCCTCCTGCGCCGCATTCTTGTAAACCTCGGAAAACAGATCGAAGACGTCGGATTGATTCTCACGCATGGTATTCCTCGCCCCGGAGCCGGTGTGGCTGCACGTTTGTCTCTTGAACAACCAAATGTCGGAAAGCCCTTGTGGTTCCCTTCACTTCGCAGAGAGTGCCTGTGACCGAATGATAAGACTCTAGATAAGGGCATCCTGAGTGCAGACAAGGCGTGGAACGCCCCGCTCGAAGCATTAAATCCTGAATCGCGCCACGCCGTGCGGGCGACCTCCGATAAGACGGAGGAACGGTTCTGGTCCTTCCCGGTTGTGAAGGAAAGGAGACGGTTCGATGTTTGAGACTAGTTTGTGGTTGCTCGTTGTTGCAGGCGGTCCACTGCTGCTGGCAATCCTGATCGCCTACGCCCTGCTCACGCAGCGCCGTCGCGGCCCGGCGGAGCGCAGGGAAAGCGACCGCGCCACCGAGCGCCTGTACCAGGAAAAGAAGGACTGACCGACAGGATCGCAGCTCAGCTGCCGGCAACCGCCAGCCCGGCCACTTTTTCGGCGCGCAGCAGCATGCCGAACAGGTCACGCGGTTCATCGGGATCGGCCAGAAGGTCTAGTTCCTCGTAAAGGCCGGTCCGCTGAAGCTGATCGCGGACGTAGCGCAGCGCGGAAAAATCCTCGATCGCAAAGCCGACGGAATCAAACAGCGTGATCTGTCCGGCGTCCGTCCGGCCTGCTGCCTTTCCTGTCATCACCTGCCACAATTCGGTGATCGGATGGTCCGCATCGAGCTGCTGGCTCTCGCCTTCGATGCGCGTCTGCGGCGGATACTCGACGAAAATATTCGAGCGCAGCAGAATGTCGCGATGCAGCTCGGTCTTGCCCGGGCAGTCGCCGCCGACCGCGTTGATGTGCACGCCGGACCCGACCATGTTGTCGGTCAGGATTGTTGCCGACCGCTTGTCGGCGGTCACCGTGGTGATGATCTCTGCACCTTCGACGGCCTCCTGCGCCGACGCGCAGAGCTTGATGTCGAAACCCATGCCGGCAAGGTTCTTCATGCATTTGGTCGAGGCCGCCGGGTCGATATCGTAGAGGCGCAGCCTGTCGACGCCAAGCAGCGCCTTGAACGCAATCGCCTGGAATTCCGATTGCGCGCCATTGCCGATGATCGCCATGCACCGGGCGGCCTCGGGAGCGAGGTATTTCGCCGCGACGGCCGAGCTTGCGGCGGTTCTGAGCGCCGTCAGGATGGTCATTTCCGAAAGCAGCATCGGATAGCCGTTGCCGACATCGGCAAGCACGCCGAAAGCGGTCACGGTCTGGCGGCCGTCACGCGTGTTCTTCGGATGCCCGTTGACGTATTTGAAGCCGTAAAGCTGCCCGTCGCTGGTCGGCATCAGCTCGATGACGCCGTCAATGCTGTGCGAGGCGACGCGCGGCGTCTTGTCGAACAGCTCCCAACGCGTGAAATCCTCTTCGATATAGGCGGCAAGCTCGACCAGAAAGCGCTCGATGCCGATGGCAAGCACCAGCTTCATCATGCGGTCGACGCTGACGAAGGGAACGATGTTCAAATTGACCGTCATGGCTCAGAACCCCCTCGTTGGGCGATCCATGATCCGCCGGCCCATCAAGCTTGCGGTCAGGTCGACCAAAAGCGTGGCGGTGCGGCCGCGTTCGTCGAGAAAAGGGTTGAGCTCGACCAGATCGAGACTGGTGACGAGGCCGCTGTCATGCAGCATTTCCATCGCCAGATGCGCCTCGCGGAAGGTGGCGCCGCCTGGGACGGTGGTGCCGACCGCCGGGGCGATCGACGGGTCGAGAAAATCGACGTCGAGGCTGACGTGGAGCATGCCGTTGGCGGCGCTCACCCGTTCGAGAAAGGCGCGAAGCAGTTGCGCGATGCCGTGCTCGTCGATCGAACGCATGTCGTGGACCGTCACGCCGGCTCTGCGCAATGCATCCCTTTCCGCCAGGTCCACGCTGCGGATCCCCAGCGCGCATATGCGAGCCGGCTCCACCTGCGCTGCAAGGCGGGGGAAATAGCCCTCGAAGCCGGGCTGCCCGCTGGCATAAGCCAGCGGCACACCATGCAAATTGCCGCTGGTCGTCGTGTCGAGCGTATGAAAATCGGGGTGCGCATCGAGCCACAGCACGAAGAGCGGCCGGCCGGCATTCGCCGCCCGGCGGGCAATGCCGGCGAGCGTGCCGGCCGAAATGCTGTGGTCGCCGCCGAGAAAGATCGGCATCGCATCGGCGCTCGCGGCATAGGCGGTTTCGCTGATTGCCGCCGTCCAGGCGGCGATTTCCGGCAGCGCCTTCACCGCCGCATTGCCGTGTACGACAGGGCGCATATCGGCAGGGACAATCGTTCCGAGGTCGGTCAGCGTATGGCCAAGCTCGGTCAGCGCGCCGGCCAGGCCGGCCGTGCGCAGCGCACTCGGCCCCATCTCGCAGCCCATCCTACCCGAGCCGGCCTGGATCGGTGCCCCAACGATTGTGCAATGCATTTGTCATACCCCACCGAATTACGATGCCTTTATTGAAGCGGGCATCGCTGGCAGAATGAACATGTCAAATTGGCAAATTTGTCGAAGTGCCTTACCATTGTGGCATCATCTACTTCCGTTGTGAGCAATCATGGACCAGCTCGACGAGCAGATCATCACCTCTTTGCGGCACGACGCCCGGCGCAGCATTTCCGATCTTGCCGTCAGCCTGGGTGTCTCCCGGGCAACGGTAAGGTCCCGGATCGAGCGACTTGAAAGGGACGGCGTCATCGTCGGCTACACCGTCATTCTGCGCGCCGACGCGGTCGATCAGCGCGTGCGTGGCATCATGATGATCGAGATCGAAGGCCACGCCGCCGATCGCGTCATTCGGGCGCTGGGCGGCTTCTCCGAGGTCTCGACCATCCACACCACCAATGGCCGCTGGGATCTGGTGATAGAACTCGGAACCCAGACCCTGAGCGAGTTCGATGCGGTGCTGAGACGTATCCGCCTGATCCCCGGAATTACCGGCAGCGAAACAAGCCTGCTCCTGGCAACGCCACGCACCACCAAGGCTCGGCTGTGACTTCGAGGAACTGCGCTTGACCTGCAGCGGTAACGAAATCCGCCAAGGAACCTTCAATTGTCGCCGCGGTTAGAGTATCCGTGTTGGTCAAGGGAGAGATGGTGTCCAGGTCCGATTGTCCCTGAGTAGTGCGTTTGCGAGGATGATGAGCT
>NZ_JAMYSZ010000040.1:0-46775 GCF_040322215.1 Mesorhizobium sp. M0184 | reverse complement strand
ACACGATCCGCCATCCCGAATCTCCCTGCTTCGACCATCATCACAGAATCACCAATCGGCTTCTATGCAAAGGTCTCACAAGGGGGGAAGGCAGAGCAGCGCCAATCCCCTAGATAAATTGCACCTGGACGATCTCGTAGCCCCTGGCGCCACCAGGTGCGTTGACCTCGATGGCGTCGCCGACTTCCTTGCCGATCAGGGCGCGCGCGATCGGCGAGGAGATCGAGATGCGGCCGGACTTCACGTCGGCTTCCTGGTCGCCGACGATCTGGTAGGTCTTTTTCTCCTCGGTATCCTCGTCGACCAGCACCACGGTGGCGCCGAACTTGACCTTGTCGCCGCTGAGCTTGGTGACGTCGATCACCTCGGCCCGCGCGATCAGGTCCTCGAGTTCGTTGACCCGGCCCTCATTGAGGCTCTGTGCCTCTTTTGCCGCGTGATATTCCGCATTTTCGGATAGGTCGCCATGCGAGCGCGCTTCGGAAATCGCCTCGATGATACGCGGCCGCTCCTGTTGCTGGCGCCAGCGCAGTTCTTCCTTCAATGACGCGAACCCCTCGCCTGTCATCGGGACCTTGTTCATAATGCCTGACCTTTCCTGCCGCCGCCCCCGCAATCGGGAGCGACCTTGTCGATGGTACAAAAAGAAAACGGTCCGGCAGCCTCGGGCTAACGGAACCGTCTCACCACAATTTCGCAAGATATAGCAATCTTCGCGGGTTTTTCACGTCCAAAAAGTCGGATTTTGAAAAATCATCCACCGATTGCGCGGCTGACCCCACGTCAAGCGGGGGTTTCCAAGATCGTATCGTGTACCGTGATGCCAAATCTCGGTTGTGGCCAACATGTGCAGCACAGCAAAAAACCGGCTGCGATCGCTCACAGCCGGTTATGAGGAGCGTTCCGGAGGATCAGCTCCTCATGAAATGATCGATCTGCTCCGACAGCATGCCGTATTCGCGAGACCCCTTGCCCGTGCGCTTCTCGATCTCGCGGAGCTGTTCCTGGGCGCCGGCAAGATCGCCGATCTGCAGGTGCGCCTCGCCGAGATATTCGCGCACCAGCGTGTAATTCGGGTCGATGCGCAGCGCTTCCTCGTAATAGCCGAGGCCGACGGTGACGCGGCCGGAATGGCGGTGCGAATAGCCGAGATAGTTGAGGATGCGCGGATCCTGCTTGTTGGCGGCGAGGCTGAGCACGGCGATCGCCTCGTCGTAGCGTCCATCCATCGCCAGCGCGCGACCGGCATCGTAGATGCTGTCGTCGTCCAGCATGCCTTGCTTCGGCGAGACGCATTTCTTCTGTTTCTTGTCCCACGCCTCCCCCTTCTTGCACTGGGACTGGCCGCCGCCGCCATTGCCGCCACCGCCGCCACCACCTCCTCCGCCCTCTCCAGCCGAAAACGCCGGAGCCGCAATCAGCGGCAGGGCGGCGATGGCCATGGCGTAAATCAGCAATCGTCTGCGCATCGAATTCTCCTTTGAACTGACAATGCAACACTAACGCCGGGCCAACGTCGTTTCGTCCCGGAAAATGTCATCCTATCTCAAAACCGCGATCTCTCCCAGCAAGGCCATCTTATCCCGGGAAGAGAGGGCATCGGAAATCATGCTTCACGATCAACGCCGCCGCGCAAGATAATGTGACGAGCGCTGCAAATCCGCTATCATCGGGCCGACCGAGCACGAAGCAGGGAGACGGCCGGTGCAGCAACGCGTTGAACGAGACTGGGAGCTTTCGATCGGTCCCGACACCGTGCGCCTGTTCATCCTGAAGGCGAAGGCGCTCAGCGCCGCCGTCAACGAAGACTATGCCGACGGCGCCGAGCACGAGGTAGAGCTCGACGGCAACGCGCACGACAACCACCATCATGACGGCCTTGCCGAGGAAAGCTCCGAAGATCTCACCGAAGAAGAACTGCGCGAGCTGATCGACGATCTCAATGTCGACGAAGCGGCCGAACTGATTGCGTTGGCCTGGGTCGGCCGCGGCGACTATGACGCGACGGAATGGACGGACGCGCTGTCCGCCGCCCGCGAGCGCGCCAACAAGCGCACGGCAAAATATCTGCTCGGCATGCCGCTGCTGGCGGACTGGCTCGAGGAAGGCTTGGAAGCGATCGGCGCGTGACGGCGCGGTTACCGATTGTGATCGGCCGCCCCCCTCGCTCAAGGCAACTTCCCTGCATTCTGGCCGTTGCGACGTAATGGCGGCGTTTGGCTTTTTCAGATTGGGCAGATTGCTGCTGGCCGTTGCGGCTACGCCGCTGGCGGGACCCGTTTTAGGCAAGGCACCCGACCTACCGCAAACTGCACCAGTTCCGCAGCTCAACCAGCAAGTCACTCCGCCGCCACCAACCGAGATCCCGGTCCCCGAACCGCGCCCGGAGGATGCTCCGGAGCCGCCGGCGATTGCACCGCAGCCGCCCGAAAAGCCGGCACGGGCTGAGCCGCCGGCAGGCCCACCAGGCGCGCCACCAAACCCGGCCGAGGCAGACGAGAAGGCGGAGCAAAAAATCCTTCCTGATCCTCGATCGGCCGCCATTGCCGGGAGAGAAATGCCGGCCGAGGAATTGGCCTGCCGCAGGCGGCTGAAGTCGATGGGCGTCGATTTCGAGGAGCGCAAGCCAGAGCATGATACGTCAGTCGGTTGCTCGATCCCCTACCCGATCGCGCTAAAGACGCTCGGCAAATCCATCGCCATCGGCCCGGAGCCCGAGCTGAATTGCCAGATGGCGGAAGCGGCCGCCCGCTTTGCTGCGTCCGTCATCCAGCCTGCCGCAAAGGCCGAGTTCGGCGCGGATATTAAATCGATCGGCCAGGCCTCGGCCTTCGTCTGCCGGTCGCGCAATGGCGGCGGCAAATTGTCGGAGCACGCCTTCGGCAACGCGCTCGATATCGCCAGCTTCAAGCTTTCGGACGGGAAGGAGATCGATGTCGGCCCGGTGCCGCCGGAAAAGGACGCGAAATTCCTGAACGCAGTGCGCAAGGCAGCCTGCGGACCGTTCAAGACCGTGCTTGGCCCCGGCAGCGACGCCGATCATTCGCAGCATCTCCACTTCGACCTCGAACCGCGCCGCAACGGTGGTACGTTTTGCCAGTGACCTTAGCCTATGGGGGCGCCGCAATTTGGCCGCAGGCGTGAACGGCGCCGCTGATTTTTCCTTTACTCTTCAGGTTTAGAGTCTGTGCCATCTGGGGACAGGAACCCTTCCGATGGCCGGGCTATTTCGCGCTGCGCTTGCCGCTGTGCGGCACACAGAATGCGCGCGCATAGCCGGCAGGCTTGCCGCCCTGCTTGCCATTGCGGCGGTCTCGGCCTGCAATACCGGCAGCGTGCTGTCGCTGCAGCCGGCCGTCGATGTCGGCAGCCAGACCGCTGCCGTCCCGCCCAATTCCGACCCGCAATATTCCGGCGCGCAAGATTCCGGGCCGCAATATTCGGGTATGCAGCGCCTCGTCCCGTCCAATCCCTTTATGACCGCCGCCTATCCGCGCCTGGACAACCCGATGTCGCCGGCCGAACAGATGCCGGCCACCGAGATCGATTGCCGAAAGGAGCTGAAACGCCTCGGTGTCGTCTACACCGACGTGGCGCCGATCCATGAAGGCCAGTGCGGCATCGACTATCCGGTCAAGGTCTCGGCCATCGGCAGCGTCGAGATGAAGCCGGCCGCGACGCTGACCTGCGACATGGCCGCCACCTTTGCCGGCTGGACCAGGAACGAACTCGTGCCGTCGGCCCGCTGGCGCTATTTCTCAGGCGTCAAGACCATCCACCAGGGCTCGAGCTATTCCTGCCGCAGGATTGCCGGCGAAGGTGTTTTGTCGGAACACGGCAAGGGCAATGCGCTCGACGTGATGAGCATCGAGCTCAACAATGGCGACGACATCGACGTCCGCAAGCCCGGCCTGTTCGCCTTCCGCACGCGGGGCTTCCTCAACAATGTGCGCGCCGACGGCTGCCAGTATTTCACCACCGTGCTCGGCCCCGGCTACAATTACGATCACCGCAACCATTTCCATTTCGACATCAAGAACCGCAAGAACGGCTATCGCGCCTGCCGCTGATTGCAGCCCCTGCCCAAGACTTGCTGCGCCGGTTAAGATGATGCGCAGACGCTTGGGTGGTGCCTCTTGAGCCAACGAAGCCTTCGACGACGTGCAACGACCTGGTTGGTGGCATGCTGTGCCGCCTACCTTTCGCTCGCCTATTTCGCCGCGCCTGAGTTCTGGACGTTGCGGGACCGCAATTTTCGCAATCAGCAATTCGAGATGGTGACGCACACGCCGCAAGGCATTCCGGGCGATCCGATCAATGTCGGCCTGGTCGGCACGAAGAAGGAGCTTGTCCATGCTTTTGCCGTCGCCGGCTGGGATACGGCAGACGCGATCACGCTGAAGACGGCGATCGAGATCGGCGAAAGCGTGCTGTTTAACCGCCCCTATCCCGACGCGCCGGTCAGCCGGCTGCTGTTCGAAGGCCGCGCCCAGGACCTAGCCTTCGAAAAGCCGGTCGGCGACAGCGCCGATCGGCGCCACCACGTCCGCTTCTGGCAGACCGATGCGACCGGAGACGACGGCCGGCCGCTTTGGCTTGGCTCTGCAAGCTTTGACCGCGGCGTCGGCCTCAGCCATGACACCGGCGCGATCACTCATCACATCGGCCCCGACATCGACGCCGAGCGCGACGGGCTGATGCGCGACCTCTCCGCCGCCGGCATGCTGATCTCGACCAGCGAGATACCAGGCGTCGGCGCCACGAAGACCGGGCGCAACGGCGAAGGCGATCCCTATTTCACCGACGGCAAGGCCATCGTCGGGGTCCTGCTGCAACTGCCGTAGGCGCACAATCGGCCTTCCCGTCTGACAGCCATTTCGTCCCGACGGGCTCAGGGCACGGTGATCACGATCTTGCCGAACGGTCCTGTCTCCAGACGCTCAAATGCCTGCGGCACCTCGTCGAAGCCAAACACCTTGTCGATTACCGGCTTGATGGCAAGCGTCTCGATCGCCTGGTTCATCCGTTCGAAAGCACGACGGTGACCGATCGATATGCCCTGGACGACGATCCGGTTGCGCATGAACGGCAAGATCGGAAAATTGAGCTCCATGCTGCCCAGCAAGCCGATAACCGACAGCCGGCCGTCGGCGCCCAGCGCATTGAGCGAGCGCCGCGCATTGTCGCCGCCGACCATTTCCAGCACATGCCTGACGCCGGCGCCGTTTGTCAGCTCGCGCGCGGCCTCGTCCCACGCCGGCCGGCTGCGATAGTTTATCCCTTGCCAGGCGCCGAGCGCCTTCGCCCGCTCGAGCTTCTCGTCGCTGCTCGAGGTGACGATGGTGCGCAGGCCGAAGGCGGCGGCGAACTGCAGCGCAAACAGCGACACACCGCCGGTGCCCTGGATGAGAACGGTTTCCCCCGGGATCGGCTTGGCCGCCTCGACCAGCGCGAACCACGCCGTCAGCGCCGCGATCGGCAGCGTCGATGCCTCGACGTCGCTGAGCGACGGCGGCGCCGCCACGGCGGCATCCTCATGAAAAAGCACATGCTCAAACAGCATGCCGGGCAGTGACGAACCAAGCGTATGCTTGTGCAGCACCGGCGGGGCGTCGCCGTCCGGCCAGTCGGCGATCACCTGGCCGAGCACGCGCTGCCCGATGCCGAAGCGGCTGACTTCGCTGCCGGTGGCGACTACTTCGCCTACCGCGTCCGATGTCGGCACGAACGGAAAGCTGAGGTCCGGTATCAGCACGCCATCGACGATCATCCTGTCCTTGTAATTCAGCGATACCGCTGTGACGCGTACCAGAAGATCATGCGGCCCGGGTTGGGGCAGCTTTCCATCAGCCGGCTTCAACCTGGACAGGCCGAAACCGTTCATCTGCCAGGATCTGTTTTCGGTGCTCATTTGGTTCGCGCTCCGTGGTTGATGATTGCGCGAGACATTTACGCCGTTTCACTATGGAGAAAAGTGCTTCCATGTGGCACGTTCTGCAACAGATTAAGGAGCAAAACTCTACAATAGGAGCGCTTCATTGGAATCGGCCAATTTGCAAGGCATCGTCGCATTCGTTCACGCGGTGGAGGCCGGCAGCTTCACCGGCGCTGGCGCACGGCTGCATGTCACCAAATCGGCGGTCGGCAAGTCGATCGCGCAGCTGGAACAGCGATTGGGCGTCCGCCTGCTCAACCGCACCACCCGCAGCCTCAGCCCGACCAGCGAGGGCCTGAGCTATTACGAAGCCTGCGTCAGGGCACTGGCCGAGATCGAAGCCGCCCGGTCGCTGTTGGCATCGCGCAAGCAGGTGCCTTCCGGGCGGCTGCGCGTCGACCTGCCTTTGGCCTTCGGCCGGCGGTGCGTCGCCCCGCTGCTGTTCGACATTTCCAAAAAATTCCCGGACCTGACGATGGAAATCTCGTTCAACGACCGGCGCGTCGACCTGATCGAGGAAGGCATCGACCTGGCGGTGCGTATGGGCGACCTCGACGACAGCTTGTCGATCGCCGCGCGCCGCATCTATGCCCAACGTTCGGCCATCTGCGCCGCCCCCGCCTATCTCGACGCCCATGGCAGGCCGCTATCGATCGAGGACCTGGCCAGGCACAGCCTCATCGGCTACGGCCGCGACGGCACGGTCCATCCCTGGACAGTCAGGCATGTCGACGGCCGTCTCGAAAAATTCGCGCCCAAGGCGCGGCTGGTGCTCGGCCACGGCGAACCGATGCTCGATGCGGTACTGGCCGGCTGCGGCATCGTCTATCTGCCGACATGGCTGACGGCCGACAGCATCAGGCGCGGCGAGCTCGAAATGGTTCTGTCGGACTGTCTTGTCGAAAACACCGTGGTGCATGCCATCTGGCCGGTAACACGCAATCTCGCGCCAAAGGTGCGCGTCGTCGTCGACGCCCTGATCGAGCATTTTTCCGCGCCGCCCTGGGATGCGGCATGGGTGCCGCCTGATTGCCCGGCTCGCTAAATTTAAAAAGCGCGACCGTCCTATTTTCGAAAACCGCGCGGCAATGCTATGGACCCGGCATGCTTTATGCTGAAATTGCCATCGTGGTCGTCCTCATCTGCGTGAACGGCCTTCTGTCGATGTCCGAACTCGCCATCGTCTCGTCGCGGCCGGCGCGCCTCAAGACGATGATCGACCGCAACGTCAAGGGCGCCGGCCGGGCCCTGGCGCTCGGCGCCAATCCGGGAAAATTCCTGTCCTCGGTGCAGATCGGCATCACTTTGGTCGGCGTCTTGTCCGGTGCCTTTTCCGGCGCCACGCTCGGCGAGCGGCTGGCCACCTCCCTGGCGTCGGCCGGCGTCCGCGAAAGCCTCGCCGACCCGCTCGGCGTCGGCATCGTCGTTGCCCTCATCACCTATGGCTCGCTGATCATCGGCGAACTGGTGCCCAAGCAGATCGCATTGCGCGACCCCGAACGGGTCGCCGTCAGGGTCGCCCCGGCGATGACCATCCTCGCCAGCGTCTCGGCGCCGCTGGTCTTCCTGCTCGATTTTTCCGGCCGCGCCCTCCTGTGGCTGCTTGGCCAGCGCGGCCAGAGCGAGGACAAGGTCACCGACGAGGAGATCAAGATGCTGGTCGCCGAAGCCGAGCACCACGGCACCATCGAATCCGACGAACGGCGGATGATCGCCGGCGTCATGCGGCTCGGCGACCGTGCCGTGCGCGCGGTGATGACGCCGCGCACCGAGGTCGACTGGATCAATCTGCAATCCGACGAGGCGGCCATCAGGAAGCTGCTGATGGATACCCAGCATTCGCGCCTGCCGGCCGGCGACGGCGGCGTCGACGCCATGATCGGCGTCGTCCAGACCCGCGACGTGCTGGCCGCAATGCTCGGCGGCCGCGCTCTCGACCCGCGCCGGCACGTGCGCGCCGCGCCAATCGTGCATGACCAGGCCGACGCGCTGGACGTGCTTGCGACGCTGAAGGAATCCGACGTGCCGATGGCGCTGGTGCACGACGAATACGGCCATTTCGAAGGCATCGTCACCCCGGCCGACATACTGGAAGCGATCACCGGCGTCTTCCGTTCGGATCTCGACGCCGGCGACGAGGAAAACGCCGTCAAGCGCGAGGACGGCTCATGGCTGCTCGCCGGCTACATGCAGGCCGACGAGATGGCAGAGGTCCTCGGCATCGACCTGCCTGAGAGCCGCGATTACGAAACCGTCGCCGGCTATGTGCTGTCGCATTTGCACCATCTGCCGGCGACCGGCGAATGTGTCGACGCGCAAGGCTGGCGCTTCGAGGTCGTCGACCTCGACGGCCGCCGCATCGACAAGCTCATCGCCACCCGCCTGCCCGGCCGCCACCGCGAGGTCGTGCGGTAACGATCGACGCGACTTATGGGCTATATGCTCGCGGCGACACCGCTCGCACAGTCAAAGTTGATTGGGAATACCGCCTATGGTCGACCACCTTTTCGCCGACCCATATCTCGCTGCCGTCTACGACGCCTGGCACCCGAGATCTGCGCGCGACGACTATGATTTCTACCTGCCCCGCATTCTAACAGCAGACGCGGTGCTTGATGTCGGATGTGGAACGGGCACCCTCCTTCACGAGGCACGCCTGGCCGGACATTCAGGGCGGCTCTGCGGCATCGACCCAGCACCCGGCGTGTTGAATCGCGCACGAACGCGCGCGGATATCGAATGGGTTCTCGGCGATCTCCAATCGGCCGGCTGGACAGCCGAGTTTGATCTCATTGTGATGACGGGGCACGCATTCCAGGCCCTTGTCAGCGACGAAGACCTGAGGGATTTCATGGCGGCTGTCCGACACGCCCTTGTGCCAGGCGGATGCTTCGCGTTCGAAACGCGGAACCCTTCGGTGCGGGCGTGGGAGCACTGGACACCCGAAAATGCGGTCGTCGTTGAGCTGCCTGACGGGTCGCTGGTGCAGATCACAACAGAGGTGATCATGCCGTTCGATGGACAGACGGTGACATTCACCCACAGGTTCGGCGGAAAGCATCCGAGCCTTCCGCAAGTTAGTCGCAGCACCTTGCGATTCCTCGAGACGGACGCCTTATCGAGCCTGCTGGGGAACGCGGGGCTACGAATCGAACAGCAATTCGGCGGCTTTGACGGCAGCCCACTTGGCCCTTCGAGCCCAGAGATCATCACGTTCGCGACGAGATGAAAAGGAGCATCCGCTCTCCAGCCCTGCAAGCAACGACAACTCGCGGAGCCACTGCGGACGTGGAGCCGTATTTCGCGGGGACTGCCGCCGACCGTAGGTCAGAGCCAAGCTTGGCAATCGCAGGGCTCAGCGATCAATCGATTGCCTCGATGCCTTGTGCCTTCAGCCGTTCGAGATGGTCCTTCATCTCTTTCAGCCGCTCGGGGGAGTGGCCCTGCCACTCGGTGACCTCGCCCGTGATCCTGAGCGGCTCGCGGCAGCGATAGGACTGCGTCGGATTGCCGGGAAATTTCTTGTCCGTAAGATTAGGGTCGTCCATGACCGGGCCGGTTGGTTCCACGATGTAGATCCTTTCGCGTCCGTCACCGGCGGCCAGTTCTGCACCCCAGATAGCCGCATCCAGAGTGCCGGTTAGATAGACCCAGGCTGCCTGCTTTCGCGCCCCGTAATTGGAGTTGTAACCGGCTTCGATCAGGTCTCCCGGTTTAAGGTCGGCCCGGGTGCCGTGGTAGAATTGGCGCGGCTGGTCGGAGGCTATCATCGGCTCGCTACTCATCCTCGTTGTCTCAGGCATCATGGTGTCGTGGCGCGCGCTATTTCATGCACGTCATCAAATCAAGCCTCCGGCCGCGCGGTTATCGGACGTCCGCGCTCAGCGCTCCCGACACCCATTCCGGTCATACCGCCCGATGCGCGCTAGCGGTCGGCTGCCGGCGCGGTTATTATCGGCGCCTGCACCGTCGCTAAGGTGGAAAATGGATCTGCAAGCCTTCAGGGAATCGATTGCGAAACCACAGCCGCCAGCCGGCTTGAGCCCTGCCCTGCAGGCGCTGTGGTGGGATGCAAAGGGCGATTGGGCTAAGGCGCACGAGTGCGCGCAGCAGCGCGACGATACGGCGGGCATGCACGTGCATGCCTATCTCCACCGCAAGGAAGGCGACCAGTCGAATGCGGAATATTGGTATCGCCGCAGCAACGCGGCGCCGTCGACCTTAACGCTTGACGAGGAATGGCAAGAGTTGGCACGTACACTTTTGCAGCAAAGCTGACGCTTGCTCAGTCATCATAAAATAGCTGGTCCTGCATCCACTCTCCGGGGTTTCAGCTGGCGCCCTGTGGCTTGTCCCTGCCGTTCCATTCCGCATTGCGCGCCCGCGCCTCTTCGGCGATCAGCTTGAACTCCCGCATCTTCGCAGCTTCGATGGCGAATGCGCGGCTTGGCAGGACGCCAGGGTCCTCCTGACTGTTCTGAAACTGAAAACGGGCCTCCAGTTCGGCCCATATTCGCTCGGGTGCCGTATCCTTGCTGGCAAGCAGCGCAACGACCAGCGCCAGAGTCTCGCGCTGGGCGTTCAGCCGCCCTTCGATCTCTTCATTCGGCAATTCGGACATGCGGGTCGCTTCCAGTTTCTGGCTCAACGGCAAAATCGCACCCTTGTTCCGGAACTCGGGGCTGGCGCGGTCCGGCTGGGCAGCAGATGCTCGCAATCGCAATCGAGATGATCTCTCCTCCTCGATCCTGTTGACTCGGGCCGATGGCACTTCTCGCGCCGCTTGCGTCCAGCCTCTTCGAATGCAGCATGCGGACAAATCTTGAGAGCCTGAAGCGAATTCTGCCCCGCAACGATCAAAGCCTGTCATCGAGAACGACCATAGGCTGCTGCGAGCACCGGAACAGCTGAGAAGCCTTGGCGTTGTTGGCATCTGGGATCTCGAGCGGACGCTATGAAACCTTCTGATTTTTAAGCCGTTATCGCCGGATGCCCGAGGCTAAATTTAAGCTGAAATCGGTTGACGGCGCCCAATCGCGCTATGCCGAGAAGCCGCGCCACGAGAAACAATCGACTGTCGAAGTCGCGTCCGAGGTCGTCGGCGAGCCCGCGCCGCCGCCGGATGTCACCGAACCCGGTCCGGAGCTGACACCTGAAGAGGCCGAGCGGGCGCGCAAGAGATACCTGCTTAAGCGCTTCTGGATCAGCGCGCGCGGTTACTGGGGCGGCAGTGGCGACAGGGTGGCTTGGCCGTTGACGATCGGGCTGTTGGTTCTGATCGTCACCAATGTCGGCTTCCAGTATGGGATCAATGTCTGGAATCGCGCAATTTTCGACGCCATTGAGCAACGCAATGCCCATACCGTATATTGGCTGAGCGCCGTTTTCGTGCCACTCGTGCTCGGAAGCGCCAGCCTTGTGGTGGCGCAAGTCTTCTTTCGCATGAGGATACAGCGCCGCTGGCGTTCCTGGCTCACCACTGCGGTCATCGCGCGCTGGCTCGCAAGCGGCCGCTACTATCAGCTGAACCTCGTCGGCGGCGATCATAGCAACCCCGAAGCCCGCATCGCCGAGGATTTGCGGATTGCCACCGAATCGCCCGTCGATTTCATCGCCGGTGTCATCGTCGCATTTCTGTCGGCCTCGACCTTCATCGTGGTGCTCTGGACGATCGGCGGCGCCCTGACCCTGACGATTGCAGGTTCGACCGTCACCGTTCCCGGCTTCCTGGTCATCACCGCAGTGCTCTATTCCGCGATCACGTCCACTTCGATGGCGGTCATTGGCCGCCATTTCGTCCACCTCTCCGAGGGAAAAAATCAGGCGGAAGCCGAGTTCCGCTACACGCTGACGCGCGTGCGGGAAAACGGCGAGAGCATCGCATTGCTCGGCGGCGAGGAGGAGGAGCGCAGCGGCATGGACAAGACATTTGCCCATGTGCTCAGGCAATGGGCGCTCCTTGCAGGCCAGCACATGCGCACGGCGCTGGTGTCTCAGGGGTCGAGCCTGTTTGCGCCTGTCGTGCCGGTCTTGCTTTGCGCTCCAAAGTTCCTCGAAGGCAGCATGACACTTGGACAGGTCATGCAGGCTGCCTCGGCCTTTGCCATCGTGCAGGGCGCGTTCGGATGGCTGGTCGACAACTATCCCCGTCTCGCCGATTGGAACGCCTGTGCACGGCGCATCGCCTCGCTGATGATGTCGCTCGACGGGCTCGAGCGGGCGGAACAGAGCAACACGCTGGGACGCATAAAGCGCGGCGAGACCGGCGGCAATGCGATGCTCAGCCTGAACAATCTCTCCGTGTCGCTCGACGACGGCACCGCCGTGGTCAAGGAAACCGAGGTCGTGATCGAACCAGGCGAGCGGGTGCTCGTCGCCGGCGAATCCGGCTCGGGCAAGAGTACGCTGGTGCGGGCCGTCGCGGGTCTGTGGCCATGGGGTAGCGGCAGCGTCAACATCCGCGCCGACAGACGGTTGTTCATGTTGCCGCAACGGCCCTACATCCCGACCGGGACGCTTCGCCGCGCTGTCGCCTATCCAGGCGCCGCCGACAACTGGACGCTGGATAAGATCAAGGCTGCCCTCGACAAGGTGGGACTCGACTACCTCAACGACCGGATCGAGGAGGACGCGCCATGGGACCAGACCTTGTCGGGTGGCGAAAAGCAGCGCCTCGCCTTCGCGCGTCTTCTGCTGCACCGCCCCGATATCATCGTGCTGGACGAGGCAACGTCGGCACTCGATGAGAAGAGCCAGGACAAGATGATGGAGATGATTATTCGCGAATTGCCGAAGGTCACCATCATAAGCGTAGCGCACCGCGCCGAGCTGGAGGCGTTCCACAGCCGCAAGATCACATTGGAGCGGCACAAGGGCGGCGCAAAACTTGTCAGCGATATCGAACTCGTCCCGCGCAAGGACAGACGGAACTTGCTCATGCGCCTTCTGAGGCAACGGCGCGCCAACGGAAAGCCAGCGCGACCTTGAGCAAAGCGGCGCTGCCCTACGCAAAGAGTGAGGCCGCCGGTCGGACTAGGCGGACCATCGCCGGTTCGAGTCACTGCCCGCATCTGGTCCTGAAAGCACCAGCCGTGGTACCTTGATTCCGGGCAGCTGCTGCTGTCGGAACGTCGATGGCACGAGCGCATTTCCATGTCCGGTGCAACGCCGAGGCCAGCTGTAAAAACCCGGGTTGATTTCAAAAGCCCAGATTGATTTCGAAAGCAAAGGGACCAGCAATGACAATCGCCAAGAACACGATCTGCCTTTGGTACGACAAGGACGCCGAGGCTGCGGCCCGCTTCTATTCCGAGATTTTTCCCGACAGTTCGGTGAAATCCGTCCACCGCGCTCCCAGCGACTACCCGTCCGGCAAGGCAGGCGACGTGCTGACGGTCGAGTTCACGGTCGCCGGCATCCCCTGTCTCGGCCTCAATGGCGGGCCCGCGTTTAAACACAACGAAGCCTTCTCCTTCCAGATCGCCACCGACGATCAGCAGGAGACCGACCGCTATTGGAACGCCATCGTCGGCAATGGCGGCCAGGAAAGTGCCTGCGGCTGGTGCAAGGACAAATGGGGCATCTCCTGGCAAATCACGCCGCGCGTGCTGACCGAAGCGATGGCCGCCGGCGGCGATGAAGCAAAGCGCGCATTCGAGGCGATGATGGAGATGAAGAAAATCGACGTTGCAGCGATCGAGGCGGCGCGGCGCGGCTGACAGTTCGGGGGTGGCCCGACGCGAAAAGATCAGGGCAGAGCGGCCGGAAATGCTGCCGGCCCATCATCTCCAGGCAGGCGTGCGATGGTGCTGAACTGCGCTGCGTTTTACGACGCCGAACTGCGACGGCACAACGAGGTCTTCAGGGCTGCGGTCAAGGTGGGAACGCGCGATCGCGTGCTCGATATCGGATGCGGTTCGGGACAATCCTCTCGTGATGCTGCCCGTGTCGCGGTGGAAGGCAGCGTGCTCGGCGTGGACGTATCGGCCGAGATGCTCGAGATCGCCCGGAAGTGTAGCGCGAAAGAGGGATTGCGAAACGTCGCCTTTGAGCGCGGCGATGCGCAATTGCTGGTATTTCCGCCTGCCGGCTTCGATCTGTGCATTAGTCGATTTGGAGTGATGTTCTTTGCCGATCCGGCGGCGGCGTTCGCCAATATCGCCCGGGCGATGCGACCAGGGGCACGTCTTGTGTGGATGGTATGGCAATGCCAGGACCGTAACGAGTGGGCAACTGCCATTCAGCGGGCAATTGCGCCGGCGACCGCCATATCGGGGGGCGCCGCCACCCCGTTTTCGCTTGGCGACCCCGCCATCACCGCGGAGATCTTGCGTGCATCCGGTTTTGTTTCGGTCGACTATGCCGAAGTGCATGAGCCGGTCTTCTACGGCCAGGACGTCGATGCGGCCTATGACGCTTTGCTTGGCCTGCAACTGGTCAAGGATCCGCTCGCCCGCGCAGATGTGGATGTCGACGCGGCGCTGCGGCGGTTGCGCGATCTGCTCG
Source organism: Mesorhizobium sp. M0184 (assembly GCF_040322215.1). Taxonomy (NCBI): domain Bacteria; kingdom Pseudomonadati; phylum Pseudomonadota; class Alphaproteobacteria; order Hyphomicrobiales; family Phyllobacteriaceae; genus Mesorhizobium; species Mesorhizobium sp. M0184. Next base: position 32,335 of record NZ_JAMYSZ010000040.1, on the reverse strand, counting down.
ACGCGCATTTGACCGCGGACGGTGTGCTTTTCGACTCGCGTGCCTGGATCGTCACCGCGTTTCGGGCGAGCCGATGGTGACTGCGCGATGTAGACGATCCTGTTCTCTCGGCCTTCCCGTCAGTCAATTTACGGCGCGACTTCTGAGAGCAGCCAATCCCGAAAAGCCTTGACTTTGCGCTGACGGAGCGCCTCTGGCGGGTAGACGAAATAGAAGCTGGAGGGGGATTTCAGGGCGTGGCCGAAGGGGCGGACGAGTCGCCCGGCGGCAAGGTCGGCCGCAACGAGCATGGTCCGGCCGAGCACCACCCCCTCGCCTTGTGCGGCCGACTCCATGGCAAAGGTGGCAGAGTCAAAGGTAATCCCGCTCTGCGGGTCCACGCCCTCGACCCCGGCGCTTGCTAGCCAGGTCGCCCAGTCGATCGGAAAGCTGTCACGGATCAGCGTGTGGTGTTTGAGGTCCTGAGGCGTGCGGAGCGGATGTGCACCCTCAAGAAGCTTTGGGCTGCACACTGGAAACACCTCCTCGCCGGTGAGGAACTCCGACGTGAGCCCCGGATAGTTTCCGTTGCCATAACGGACGGCGACATCGATGCCGTCGCCGAGGAAGTTGGTCAGCTTCCCGCTCGTCGAAACCCGCACATCGATGTCGCCATGCGCACGGTGAAAGCGGTAGAGGCGCGGCACCAGCCATCTCCCCGCGAAGCCATCGGAGGTGCTGACGTTCAATGTCGAGCTCGAATAGCGGGCTGTTGCTGCAGCGGTGGCGGTGGCCAACTGGGCGAGCGCCTCGCGCACCGCCCGCGCATAGGGCTCGCCGACGGCTGTCAGGCTCACCGAACGCGTACCGCGCTCGAACAGCTGCACACCGAGCTGATCCTCAAGATTCTTGATCGCCCGGCTGATCGCACCGTGGGTGACATGAAGTTCCTCTGCCGCCTTGGAGAAACTCAACAGGCGCGCCGCGGCCTCGAAACTCGGCAAGGTGGTGAGGGGAGGCAGCTTCCGGTGCATGGATCGATACCTATGTGTGAGCATCGCTCACATATTGTCGCCGATAAGTCGTTTGTCGTCCAGGCCAGAAGCCGGCATGTTTGCTCGCGTAATCAGTCGTTCACCGCCACTGCAAAAGGCGAGTTTGATGTGACTGATACTCTCGCTGACGAAAGTCGGGGGGCAACTGCTGAAACCAAAACTGCCGCCACTGTGGGAGAGCACCATGAACGCCAAACGAGTTGAACCCATCTTCGACGTCCTGAGCGGCATGGCCGGCCGCATCCTCGCCTCGAGCAGCCGGCGCCGGACCGGGCGGCAGATTGCACGCTTCTCGACCCGCCGGCTCGAAGACCTCGGGTTTGCCCGCGACTGGGACGGTTCGGTCTATCGGCCGTCGGACCACTGCTAGCCTGAACGAAAGCAACAGCGGACAGGCTCTTCGCAATAGATCGCTGTCGCAAGGAATTAACGGAGAACGGACATGGCCACCATCCACCCATTCCTCTGGTTCAACACCGATGCGGAGCAAGCCCGCGATTTCTATCTCTCGGTCTTCAAGAACAGCAAAGCGCTCCAGACCATCGAATACACCGACCGGGTGTCCGGAACCAACAAGACGGTCCCGCATGCCACCTTCGATTTCGAGCTCGAAGGACTGCACCTTACTGCGCTCAATGCCGGGCCGCAGCCGCCCTTCAACGAGCGGCTCTCGCTCTACATCGAGACCAAAGACCAGGCCGAGACCGACTACTACTATGAGGCGCTCACCGCCGGCGGCGGCAGGGCACAACCCTGCGGCTGGCTCACCGACAGATACGGCGTCTACTGGCAGGTCATCCCGGCAATCCTGCCGCGGCTCAGTGCCGATCCGGATCGCGAAAAGGCCAACCGCGTCCGGCAGGCGATGTATGGGATGCGCAAGATCATCATCGCCGAGCTCGAAGCCGCCTACGCCGGCAAGGCCTGACTCTCCCACCGCAATCGCAACGAACGGAGAACCCTCATGACATCGCTCGTGGACAGAAAAGTCATCGTCGTCGGCGGTAGTTCCGGCATCGGTCTCGGCGTCGCGGAAGCTGCTCTCAACGGTGGAGCGAAGGTCGTGATCGTCGGACGCTCGCCCGAGAAACTGCTGGCTGCCGAACGGACGCTCAATGCTGGCCGCGTGACCAGCGTGGTCGCCGACATGACCGACGAAGCGGACGTCGCTCGCCTGTTCGACGAGGTCGGTCCCTTCGATCACCTCGTATCGACCGCCGGAACACTGCCGCCCGGCGATCCCATCGGCAGTACCGACATGAAGGCTGTGCGAGGCTTCGTCGATAACAAGCTGATTGGCGCCGTCTTGCTCTCCAAGCACGCTGTGCGCACCCTGAAAGCCGGCGGCTCGATGACCTTCACCTCGGGAATAAATAAGGATCGGCCGCCGGTGCCGGGAGGCTCGGTCGTCTCCGCGATTGCCGGTTCATTCAGCTACTTCGCCCGCGCCCTGGCGCTCGAACTGGCCCCGACGCGCGTCAATGTCGTGTCGCCCGGATGGGTCGACACACCGATGTGGGACATTGTTGGAGAAGCCAAATCCAGCTTCTTTGCCGACATGGCTGCCCGGTTGCCATCGAGAAAAATTCCGACCGCTGCGGACGTCGCCGCCGCCTACCTCTATCTCATGGAAAGCGACTTCACCACCGGCGAGACGATCCGCATCGATGGCGGCCATAACCTGATCTAGCCGCCATTTGCACGCCGCCTGAATGGGTTGAGCCGGCATGACCGCTAGTCCGGTGCACTGCTGCCGAAGGCGACGAACGCCGGCGGGGGTCATGCCGGCGTCGCTCAATCGGGGTTTACATCGGCAGCCAGGTCCCTAGTTTTAGCGTTTCGCGCCGCGCACCTAAGTGCGTGGATGATCGAGGACGGGACCGTGAGCTTTGGCCGGCCCCTCGAAACTTTCAAAGGATGGCTATCATGACACAGGCCAAGAATGGCGACACCGTGCGCATCAATTACAACGGCCGCCTGCCTGACGGCACTCAGTTCGATTCTTCCGGCAACGAACCGCTGCAATTCACGTTGGGTGAAGGACAAGTGATCGCCGGTCTCGAAACCCATGTCGAGGGTATGGAGGTGGGCGCGAAAAGCACCGTCACCATTCCCGCCGACGCCGCCTATGGCCCCCACCGCCCCGAAGCGGTCATGACCGTCGACCGCGCCCGCGTACCAGACAACATCAATGTCGATATCGGCGCTCGACTGCAGGTCAGAACCCCGGAAGGGCGCCCGATGCCGGTAACAGTCGTCGGCGTGGACGACACCAGCGTCAAGCTCGACGGCAATCATCCGTTGGCCGGGCGCGATCTCGTGTTCGACGTTGAACTGGTCGAGATCGTTCAGGCGGCGTAGGGCACGGCAAAGCGCGTGACGGCCATGATTTTCGGGTGACGCATTTCGACCGGCGGTTCCGGCGGTGCGTCACCTGTTTGGAGGCAAAGACCGCGACGGCGGAAATCGTGTAGCGTGCAGCAACCCATAGAGACATTCGGCATCTGGAATGTCCAATTCAGCGTCGCGGTCTCGAGGACCTGTGGAAGGGTAGTGTCTCAGTTTGAAATTAAGACGACGGTCCATCGTAGTCAGGCGGTGGCGGCGTGCCTGGCCACCGAAGCACGACTTCCTCGCAGGAGTCTTGCATGCGCATGACGCGGACGGCGTTGCCGATCACATCGGCGGGGCGCTTCTGGCCTTTAGGTCCGGTGGGCAATTGCTGCCTCCTGAATTGGCCAGCGCTTATACGCGACGACCCAGAGAATGATTATCATTCCCAACGGGACCACAGAGAGAAGCACCCACGCCCGAGACATTCTTAGTCGCCCAAACAGCACCCACGCGGGGATTGCTGTGAGGACTGTCAACAAGGCGAATGGTAGCAACTGAATCGGATCTGACATTGGGTGCCTTCCATGCTTTCCGCTGAGCACATAGGCGGTTTCGCCTAGGCGAGCAAACCGGGATAGGCGCTTTCGCATATTTCAAATTTCAAACTGAGACACTACCTTTGGAAGACCTCGCTTGACAGCCGACTTCTCGTGACAGCAAAGTCTCGTGATGCGGGCGATTGGTTGGAATAGAATTGCGCGTGCCGGGGCAATCGTGCTGATGATTGGCACAAATGTTCCTGCGCCTGCACGTTCCGACTCGCTCCTTCTCACAAGCCCGTCCCAGCCAGCCAATGTCGGCGATGCGATGCTGGCGGCTGCCAATTATCATGATTCCGGCGACTATGACCGCGACCTTGCCGCTGTGGCGAAGCAGGCAGGCGACTGGGTCATCAAGCGCGCAATGGAGGTGCCTCGCCCCGCACTGGTGCTCGATATCGACGAGACGGCTTTGGCCAACTGGGAAGTGATCACACGTGACAATTTCGGCCGCCCGATCGGCGGCGCCTGCGACATCGCAATCGATGGTCCTTGTGGCTGGGCCGCCTGGGATCAGCTTGCGAAGGATCCGGCCATCGACGCCGTGCTGGAGGTTTTCCGGCAGGCGCGAACGGCGAAAGTCGCGGTGTTCTTCATCACCGGACGTCCGGAGGACCAGCGTCAGGCAACCGAACAGAACCTGCAGTCGGCCGGCTATGCCGGCTACGAGCACCTTTACATGGTCCAGCCTGGGGCCAAATACGGCTCCGCCGCAGATTTCAAGGCACCCATAAGGGCCGAAATCGAAAAGGCCGGCTACACGATAATTGCCAATGTCGGTGACCAGCCATCCGACCTGTTCGGGGGGCATGCGGAGAAGCTGTTCCTGCTGCCAAATCCGTTCTACCGGGTTCGCTGACGGCCTGTACGGCACAACCCCGGATCCTTGCGGAGCACCTACTAAGGTATCAAGACGACCTTGCCGGTCGCGCTGCGCTCCTCCAGCAGGCGATGCGCCTGGCTGGCCTGGTCGAGCGGGAAGCGGCCACCTTTGGTCACCACAAGCTGACCACCAGCGGCCAGACCGAAAAGCTCCAAAAGGCCGTCACGGAGCCCGTCCGTAGACAGCAACGGCAGCAGGGCAAAACCCTTCAGCGACTGGTTGCGGCCGATCATCGCCTCCATCTCCGGGGCGCCGAGCGCGTATCTGCCAAGTGCTGCAAACACCAACTCTCCGCGAGGTGCCAGAGCCTCCAGCGCAACCGCCGTCAGCGGGCCGCCGACAATGTCGTAGATGATGTCGACGCCGGCGCCGTCTGTGGCTGCCCGGACGTGCACCGGCCAATCCGTGTTGCTGTAGTCGACGGCAGCATCGGCTCCCAGCGACAAAGCAAGGTCGAGCTTGGCCTTGCTGCCGGCTGCCGCGATGACACGGCTCGCGCCGGCGCGCTTGGCAAGCTGGACGAGCAACGAACCGACGCCGCCCGCGGCAGCGGCGACCTGCACCGATCTGCCGGCCGGCGGGCTTTGCCGCGATAAATACAATGCCGTCAGTCCTTGCACCATCAATGCCGTCGCGTTTTCGAACGAGAGCGAATCCGGCAAGGGCACGGCCAGGCTTGCGTCGATCGTCACATACTCGGCATAGCCGCCAAACGGGCGGCTCGAGGCGAACAACGGCGCGGCGACGCGCGTGCCGAGCAAGGAAGCGTCCACCCCCTGCCCAAGCGCCTCCACGATCCCGGCGGCCTCGACGCCAGGGATCATCGGCAGTTGCGGCGTCACCGCATAGCGATCCGCGCGCATCAGCACTTCGAAGAAATTCACCCCGGCCGCATGAACGCGGACCAAGACCTCGCCGGCTTGCGGCTCAGGCTTCGGCACCGTGACTATGTCGAGAACGTCGGGCCCGCCGAAGCGGCTCAGTTGAATGGCTCTCATCGCATGCACCGATCGCTGTTGGCATCGGCCGCTGTTTGCCACTATCTGCCTGGCTTCGACTACACACCGATTTGTCCGCTGCTGACCGGGAGGTGACCATGGCCAAGCTGATCAAGAGACTGCCGACGCTGCCGGCGGAGCGCGCGCTGAAAGTGATTTCGGGCCGCTGGAAGGCGGTCATCCTGTACCATCTCTTCGACGGGGCCCGGCGGCTGTCGGCGCTGCAGGCGCTGATGCCCGATATCAACCCAGAAAGTGCTGATCCAGCAGCTTCGCGAAATGGAAGAGCACGGCCTCGTCCGCCGCGAGATCTTTGCCGAGATACCTTCGCGCGTCGAATATTCGGCGACGCGGCTCGGCCTCAGCCTCGAGCCGATCCTGCTGGCACTTTGCCAGTGGGGCCAGCATCACGCCGACGAGCTGAATGAGATGGACCGCCTTGCCGATTGCATCATCAGACCACGGCAAGCGCAGGACGCCCATGCCGTGTGAACAAAAAGGGCGGCGCATGCGCCGCCCCAATGCTTGGGAGAATTAATCCTTGGGAGGACTGCTCGAACCTGTGCTCAGGCCGCCTTGACTTCCTCGGCGACGGCATCGGCCTGACGCGCCGTCTTCAGCACCCTGGCCCACCATGCAATGTCGTTGACCAGCGCGGTTGCCGCCTGGTTGAGGTGCTCGAACTCATCGAGCTTCTTGTCGCCTTGCTTGACCGCAAGGAAATCGGCCCAGGCGATGTGTACGGCGGACTTCACCGGCGCCATCTGCAGCTCGACCGCATGCAGCCTCAGCTGCTCGACCGCGCGCGCGCCACCGACGCTGCCATAGCCGACGAAGCCGGCCGGCTTCTTGTTCCACTCGTTGGCGGCGTAGTCGATGGCGTTCTTCAGCACGGCCGTCGGGCCATGATTGTATTCGGCGGCGGTGAAGATGAAGCCGTCGAATCCGGCGACCTTCTTTTGCCAGCGCTGCGCTACTTCGTTCTGCGACGGCACCCAGGCGGAGGATGCGACCTCATCGAAGAACGGCAGCGGGAAGTCGCGCAGGTCGACGACTTCGACGTCGATGTCGGCGTGCGACTTGGCTATCTTGGCAATCCATTGGGTCGGGACGTCGGCAAAGCGGGCCGCGCGGGTTGAACCAATGATGATGGCGATTTTGGGTTTTGACATAGAGGGGGCTCTCCTTACGGGAATACTGGTATCGTTTAGATACCTGAGCTATATGAGTAACTGGCCGCTCAATGTGCAAGGAGGCACTTTTTTGTTACCAAGGCACCCGCACCGCACCGAGGACTGCCGCGCCATCTCGGAAATCCTGCAGCGCGTCGGCGACAAATGGACGGTGCTCGTGGTCGGCAAGCTTGGCAACGGGCCGCTGCGTTTCAACGAGTTGCGCAGCGCGGTCGGCGGCATTTCGCAAAAGATGCTGACCACGACCTTGCGCGGGCTCGAGCGCGACGGCTTCGTTACGCGCACCGTGTTCCCGACCATCCCGCCGCGGGTCGACTACGAATTGACCGATCTTGGCTACGAACTGCTGGTGCCGGTCGATGCGCTCGGCGAATGGGCACGCAAGAACACCGAGCGCGTCAAGGCGGCGCGCGAGAAGTTCGACGCCATGCACAGCTGAACCCTTGTGCTGCAAGGGTTTGAACCTGTCGGGGAGGCCTCGGATGAGCGCTACTGCTGTAACTGCATCTTGCTCTTCGGCAGCTTCTCGATCCGGTTCCATTTCGGGTTGGGACTGACCACCCTGCCGCCAATCGTGCAGGTCGTGGTCGTCTCCTTGCGGCAATTGCTCACCGTCGTGCCGCTGGTGTCGCATTTCGTCGCCGAGCAGATCTCGCACTTGGCCGCTTGCCCGTTGATGGTGCGGTTTTCCGACGTGCAGGTGGCGCCTGGATCGCCTTTTTTGACCTCGGCAAAAGCGCTTGCGGACGACAGGCAGAGTAAGGCTGCAAAGGCACCCGCCAGGGCAGCGTTCAGCATGTGTTGACGCATTGTCTTTCCTCCCAAGATCCCGTCGGTCGCGCTGCAGGCGCGCATGCGGGAACCCGTTAGCCAAAGACCACGCGGTATCGCTGTCCGCATCCCCCGCGCGGGAGAGACGGCTGTTTAAATCCGTCTTCTGAAATCAGGCCGGGTCAGCCTTCGGCCGGAACCGCCTTCGGCTTGCCTTCGCCGTCCAGCGCCACCATGACGAAGTCGGCATGGGTGACCTTCTCCATCAGGTCGGAGAGATAGCGCTGCGCCCAGGCCTCGACCTTGAGCGTCATCGAGGTGCGGCCGACGCGTTCGACATGCGTATAGATGCACAGCGTGTCGCCGATCTTCATCGGCTTGGCGAAGGACATTTCCTTCACCGCCGCCGTCACCACGCGGCCCTTGGCGCGCTCGGCGGCGCGGATGCCGCAGGCGAGATCCATCTGCGCCATCACCCAGCCGCCAAAAATGTCACCTGCCGCATTGGCGTCGGAAGGCATGGCCAGCGTCCTGAGCGTCAGATCGCCGATCGGCCGCCCGTCCGCGTAATGCACCATTTGGCCAATCCTCTCGAAGCCGATTGTCCCGATCCCGTATCGTCATGGCACGGACAGGTCAACGCGCCACTGAACAGGTCGCGGCCTGAGGTTCGGCTATCGGTCGACAGTGTTGAAAAGATGCTGTGCGGAGCTAGACGAGCGCACCAGCAGGATTGCATTCCATGGCCGAGGTAAGAAAGCTTACCAATAGGCGTGCTTCACAAAGCGGGCCAGGGCGTCGGGACGTAGGCGTAGGCGTTGCCCTCGCGAATAACATGACCGATGCCTGGAAAGGGCAGGTGCATGCCTGCGACGAGCAGGCCATCCGCCGACACCATGTCGAGCACCTTCTTGCGTGTGGCGATTGCGGCCTCCTGGTCCACGTCGAAGGCGATTGCCCATTCCGGATGCGCAAATTGCAGCGCGGAGGCGTGGATTACGTCAGTGAAGAGCAGCAGGTTGGCGTCACCAGAGCCAATTCGAAGCGCGAGATGCCCGGCGTGTGTCCAGGCGCAGGCAACGCCCTGATCCCAGGCGCGATCTCGACTTCGCCTTCGATCTTCCGGACCTTGCCATGGTAAGGTACCAGCGATTTGCGCGCTATTTCGAAGTACGGTTTCATCTGGTCGGGCGCCTTGGACCGGATCCCGTCATCGTGCCAGAAAGCGAATTCCGGCGCGGCAACCACGACCTCCGCTGCCGGGAAGGCGGCCTTGCCTCCAATACCGACAAGGCCGTTGGCATGGTCGGGATGGAGGTGGGTGATGATTACCGTGTCGATTTCTTCCGGCCTGATGCCGGCGGCGGCGAGCGCCTCAGGTATATGTCCCAACATAGGCCCCATCGCCGATGCCGTGCCGGTATCGATCAGCACCCGTCTGTCACCTTTGGTGACAAGGTAAGCATTGACCGAGGTCGGGAGTGGTTTTGGCAGGAATGCCTTTGCCAGCAGCGCTTCGGCGGCAGCCGTATCTGCGGAAGGGAAGAGTTCGAGGCCGAGATTGAGGTAGCCGTCGCTCAGTGCTGTGATCTCGAGGTCGCCGAGCGTGAACCTGTGGGCGCTCGCAAGCGAAGCCGGAGACCGGGCGGCGATAGCCGCAGCGTTGCTCCCAAAGAGGCTGATCGGGGAAAGTAGCAGGGCGCCGGCACTAAAGGTGCCGATGCCGAACGTTCGACGGTCGATATTCATGGTCTTGTCCTTCGAATTGCAGATGAAGCTAGTCCCAGACGTCGTCGCTGCCGGGGCGGATGCCGACCGCTCGGACAACCCTTCGGCGGCGGTCGGCGCGGGTCATGGCCAACTCCTTGCGACATCAATAATCCGCCTCATAAACAGCGGGAATAGCGATGGGATGCAGTTCACTGCTGCAGCTTATGCAGCAATCGACTTAAGCGGGTAAGGCTGCTGGTTCGGCCGTCCGCTGAACGGCCTCGCCGAGCCCTGGCTTCGCCTACTGGACAGGTTGCCGGGGTTCGAGCGCTCGGCGCAACGTCGGCGCCTCTTGCTCGATATGATCCCACAGACGGTTCGAGATCGGCCCGTGCGGCCGGTCGCGGCGGCGCGCCACCACCAACTCCTCGGTACGGCCTGGCAGATGACGGCCGGCAACGGATTGCAGGCGTCCGTCGCGCAGCTCTTCCTCGATCAGGAAGCGGGGCATGTGGCCCCATCCGAGGCCCTGCAGGATGATTTCCTTCTTCATCCCCTGATCGGCCACCATGCATTGCGGCGCACCCTCGATCATGAAGTAGTCTTGTTGCGGTGAATGGCGGGCCGTGTCGCGCATGACACATTGGGTGAACGCGTGCATCTGATCCGGCGTGATGGGGTGCTTGATACGCTCCGGCAGAAAGCCCGACGCCACTACTGGGACGAAGGGCACCTTGCACAGATCGATCCATTCCACCCGCGGATCGCTCTTGTCGATCCAGTGCAGGATCAAATCGGCTTCGTCATCGAAGAGGCGCTCCCACGGGCCGCCCACAGCCTCGAAATGCAGGTGCAGGCGTGTGCCCGGACACTGGGCGAAGAACCGTCCGAGCATGCCCAGTGCCTGCGGGCGCGGGCACAGGTCGCCGATCACCACATGGATCTCGCTTTCTTCGCCCATTGACAGCTGAGCAGCATGAAGCCGCAAGCCCTCGAGCTCGCGCAGCAGCGATTGTGCCCTGCGATGGAACGACAGCCCTGCCTCGGTGGGGCGCACGCGATAGCCGCTGCGATCCAGGAGAACGAGGTCGAGTTGCCGCTCCAGCTTTGCAACGGCTGCGAACACCGCCGGGTGCGAGCGATGCAGCATGGCCGCCGCAGGCTGAAAGCCGCCGCAGCGGACCACGGCATCGAAGCATTGCAGGTCGTGCAGGGTGAATTCGGCCATGTCAGCTTCTATTACAGAGATAGTCCTATCTTTGTAATATCCTCAAAAGCGCGCCGCAGCTAGGCTTTGCCACATTCAACGCTCCAAGAAGGAAGGTGTATTCACCATGAATGAGCTGGATTTCGTGACCGTCGGCGATGGCACACGCATCGCCTACCGCATCGACGGCGACGCCGGGAAGCCCGTGCTGATGCTGTCGAATTCCATCGCCACGACGCTGCGGATGTGGGACATGCAGGTCGGCGAGCTGTCGAACCATTTCCGTGTTCTGCGCTATGATTTTCGCGGCCACGGAGGGTCGAGCGTTCCGGCCGGCGCTTATTCGCTCGACCGGCTGGGCCGCGACGTGATCGAGTTGCTCGATGCCCTGGACATTGAACGCGTACACTTCCTCGGTCTGTCGTTGGGCGGCTTCGTCGGGCAGTGGCTCGGCATCCACGCACCCGAGCGGATCGAGCGATTGATCCTGAGCAACACCTCATCCTATCTCGGACCGGCAAAGCAGTTTGACGAGCGGATTGCCGCCGTGCTGCAGGCGCCGGACATGTCCGAAACCGCCGAGATGTTCCTGGGCAACTGGTTCCCTGCAAAAATGCTGGCGGCCGGCGAGCCCGTCATCGAAGAATTTCGCGCCATGGTGCTGGCGATCGACCGGCAAGGCTTGGCTGGCTTGTTCGCGGCGGTTCGCGATGCGGACCTTCGCCGAACCATAGGCCTGATTTCCAGGCCAACGCTGGTGATCGCCGGCCAGCACGACACTGTGACAGCCGCCAGCCATAGCGAGTTGATCGCGGCGACGGTGCCCGGCGCGAAACTGGTTGTCCTGCCCGCGGTCCACTTGTCGAATGTCGAGTACCCCACCGAGTTCATGGAGGCCGTGCTTGGTTTTCTGCGCTGAGATGGAGCACGGCAGGGACGCTGAGTGAAACCCCGGTTTGAACATCCCCGCATGGACCGCAACCTATGATGCGCTAGCGCGCAGTGCAGGCTAGACTGGGCAACATCAATAGCGGATGACGGCTGACATGGAACTTGGCTTTCGCCCATTAACGCCCGATCTGTGGCCGGCGCTCGAGGACCTGTTCGGTGACAGCGCCGTCTGCAGTCGCTGTTGGTGTATGTACGGACGGATCGGTCGTTCTTACCGAAAGAGACCCGGCGAGGAAAACAAGGCCGCGTTCCGGCAGGCCGTCCAGCATGGTCCGCCTCCAGGTTTGCTCGCTCTCGACGGCGATACGGCTGTCGGCTGGTGCCGGGTGACGCCGCGAGATGCCCTGCCCTGGCTCGATCGGCTATGGCAGCTCAAGCGCGTGGACGACAGGCCGGTCTGGTCCCTGTCCTGCCTCTACGTGCGAAAACGATACCGCAGGCGGGGCGTAACATTCCAGCTGATTGCGGAAGCACTGGAAGTCGCAAGGCGCGCAAATGCTCCGGCACTCGAAGCCTATCCTTTCGAGGCCGACGTATCGACGAGTGCTTCCGGCAGCGGATATGCCTCCACCTTCGCGCGCGCCGGGTTCAGGGTCGTCGCTCGCAGAACGCCGGCCCGCCCGATCATGCGCTATGATTTCAAGATTGCCGATCTTCGTCTGTGATCGCAGCTTGAAGTTTCGGCTATGGGTGGAAAGTTGCCATCCAGCCGCTATTGCGCCCGCTTCGCTGTCACCGGCGAACATTACTGAACGCAAACAGATTAATCAAAGCCGTAGCGAGGCTCACCGACATTGCAACAGCAAGACTAGACTTCCGCAGCGGATCGCAGCTTGGCAAGTCTCACGTCTCCGGCCGAACGAACTGGCTGGCGACCTTAGGTTGTAGGCGCGAAAGTCACCGTCGGGCGTGATTACCAACTCTGTGATGTTCGCCCGTTGTTTTCGATGTGATAGATCAGGTTGACAAGGTAGACCCTAGAACCCGTCAAAAGTGGGTAAATGGAGCTATTAGGGACAATGCGTTCGCAGGAAGAATGGTCAAGCAATGAAGACGCTCGTGCATACAGAGAGCTCCGAACCCTAGTCGATAAATGGAAACGCCTCGGGCAGAAGACCTATCCGGATGGAACCGAGTGGATTGGCCATACCCCACATCGAGCGCCTCAAGCGTATTTGCATCAGCTGTACGCACCACTTGACGCCATCGGAATTGGGCAGATGGAGTCTGAAATTTCGCGTCGACTCCCAGATAATTTCCGTTGCTTTCTCATGCTCCACAACGGGATAGGTCTGTTTGCGAATTATATAAACGTCTATGGGCTGCGACGTAGCTGGTCACGCACAAATTTAGTGGAGGCAGGTCAACAACCCTTCTCCATACTGGAACCGAATGTGCAGAGACGACCAAGCAATGCACCAGACGAAGTTCTTTTTATTGGTTCGCTCGGAAAAAATAGAAATTTAATTGGCATGAATCCGGACGGGAGGGTCTTTCGCTGGGAGAGTGATGATCCTCTGTTCGGTTCGATCAACTCCTACTCAAGCGTGTTCACCTTCCTGCTGGAAGAAGGCAATGAGGTTGCGGCCTTGTTCGACCCGGATGGGCGCAGACGCGACTGAACTCGGGCAGCAGGCGTCAGGCTGACATTCAAACTGAATATCCCCGGTCGCTTTTTTCACATCGGATGCCGGAAGACCCGGCGACGCTGCGTCGCGCCCAAGCCTAGGTTAGAGCCGAATTCCGGAGCCAGCCGCAGCCACCATGCAGACCTATGATTTCATCATCGTTGGCTCCGGTTCGGCCGGCTCGGTCCTGGCCGAAAGATTGTCGGCTTCCGGCCGGTCGCTAGAGCCACTTGGTAAAGTTTTCGACGCGATGGATGCGTTCGACAGGTTAGACCCTACGGACCCGTCGAACTGGGTAAATGGAGCCTATTAAGGATATTAAGGAAATGCCTAAGCAGGAAGAATGGTCAAGCGAAGAAGACGCTCGTGCCTACCGAGAGCTCCGAACCTTGGTCGATAAATGGAAACGCCTCGGATACAAGACCTATCCGGATGGAACCGAGTGGATTGGCCATACCCCACATCGAGCGCCTCAAGCGTATTTGCATCAGCTGTACGCACCACTTGACGCCATCGGAATTGGGCAGATGGAGTCTGAAATTTCGCGTCGACTCCCAGATAATTTCCGTTGCTTTCTCATGCTCCACAACGGGATAGGTCTGTTTGCGAATTATATAAGCGTCTATGGGCTGCGACGTAGCTGGTCACGCACAAATTTAGTGGAGGCGGGTCAACAACCCTTCTCCATACTGGAACCAAATATAAAGAGACGATCAGGCAATGCACCAGACGATGTTCTCTTTATTGGTGCGCTAGGGGACAATGACGATTTAATTGGCATGAATCCGGACGGGGGGGTCTTTCGCTGGGAGAGTGATGATCCTCTGTCCGGTTCGACCAAGTCCTACTCAAGCGTGTTCACCTTCCTGCTGGAAGAAGCCAATGAGGCGGCGGCCCTGTTCGACCCGGATGGGCGCGAACGCGACTGAACTCGGGCAGCAGGCGACAGGTTGACATTCAGACTGAATATCCCCGGTCGCTTTTTTCACAACGGATGCCGGAAGACCCGGCGACGCTGCGTCGCGCCCAAGCCTAGGTTAGAGCCGAATTCCGGAGCCAGCCGTATCCACCATGCAGACCTATGATTTCATCATCGTCGGCTCCGGTTCGGCCGGCTCGGTCCTGGCCGAAAGATTGTCGGCTTCCGGCCGCTTCTCGGTGCTGGTGCTCGAGGCCGGCGGCAGCGACCGTCGCTTCTACGTGCAGATGCCGCTCGGCTACGGCAAGACCTTCTTCGACCCGGCGGTCAACTGGAACTACAAGGCCGAGCCGGATCCCGGCCTGGCCGGCAATGCCGACCACTGGCCGCGCGGCAAGCTGCTCGGCGGCTCGAGCTCGATCAACGCCATGGTCTGGATCAGGGGCGCGCGCGAGGATTTCGACGCTTGGGCAGCGGCCGGCAATCCCGGCTGGGGCTTCGATGACCTGCTGCCCGCCTTCAAGGCGCTGGAGGATAACCAGGCCGGCGCCGACCAATGGCGCGGCGTCGGCGGGCCGCTGCATGTCACCGACTGCTCGACCTCCGTCCATCCGCTCACCAAGCGCTATCTCGCCGCCGCCAACCAGGCCGGCCTGCCGCTCAACCCGGATTTCAACGGCGCCTCGCAGGAAGGCGTCGGCATCTACCAGATCACCACCAGGAACGGCCGCCGCATGTCGGCGGCGCGCGCCTTCCTGCGCCCGGCGATGAAGCGCAAAAATGTCCGCGTCGAGATCAACGCGCTGGCGACAAAGATCCTGTTCGAGGGCAAACGCGCCGTCGGCATCGAATATCTCCAGAATGGCGCGACGAAAACCGCCCGCGCCGGCCGCGAGGTCATCCTGTCGGGCGGCTCGGTCAATTCGCCCCAACTTCTCCAGCTCTCCGGTGTCGGCCCGTCGGCGCTTCTTGGCGCGCTCGGCATTCCCGTCGTTCACGCCAACGAGAATGTCGGGGCAAACCTGCAGGACCATGTCGGCATCAACTACACGTTCAAGGGCAGGCTGCCGACGCTCAACCAGATCCTGCGCCCGTGGTGGGGCAAGCTGCTGGTCGGCATGCAATACGTGTTTTTGCGCTCAGGCCCGCTGTCGCTGTCGATGAACAATGCCGGCGGCTTCTTCCGCACCGATCCGGCCACGGCACGGCCCAACATGCAGCTCTATTTCCAGGCGTTTTCAACCGTCATTCCGAAGAGCGGCGAACGCCCGATCCTGACGCCCGATCCATGGCCGGGCTTTTCCATCGGGCTGTCCAATTGCCGTCCGTCGAGCCGCGGCGAAATCATGATCCGTTCCGCCAATCCGCGCGATTATCCCAAAATCGTCGCCAATGCCTTTTCGACCGAGGCGGACGTCGCTGAAATGCTGGCGGCGGTGAAATTCGTCCGGAAGATCGCCTCGATGCCGGCGATGGCGGAGATCATCGAGGAGGAGGTTTTGCCTGGTCCCTCGATCACCTCCGATGCGGATCTCATTCAGGATTTCAGGAAGCGCTCGGGCACCGTCTACCACCCGGTCTCGACCTGCCGCATGGGGCCGGACGCGGCGCACGCCGTCGTCGATCCGCGCCTCAAGGTGCACGGCATCCAGGCCTTGCGCGTCATCGATGCCTCGATTTTTCCCGACAACATAACCGGCAACACCAACGCCGCCGCGATCATGACCGGATGGAAGGGCGCCGAACTGGTATTGGAGGATCAAAAATGAAAATCACCGACGTCAAGACCTGGGTGGTCGGCAATCCGCCGCCCGGCATCGGCGGCAAGTATTTCATCTTCGTCAAGCTCACCACCGATGGCGGCGTCGTCGGCTATGGCGAGGCCTACAACGCCACCTTCTCGGCCCATGTCACCGCAAAAATGGTCGAGGACATGGCAGAGCGCTATCTCGTCGGCCGCGATCCGCACGACGTCGAAAACTTCTTCCGCCGCGCCTATTCGTCCGGCTTCACCCAGCGCCCCGACGTCTCCGGCATGGGCTGTTTCTCGGCGCTCGAAATCGCCTGCTGGGACATTATCGGCAAAGAGGCCGGCAAGCCGGTCTACAAGCTGCTTGGCGGCCAGGTACACGAAACGCTGCGTTCCTATACCTACCTCTACCCGCACAGCGGCAGCGTCCACTCCGAGGACGCGCGCGGCAAGAACGTCTACAACGATCCCGACCTGGCTGCTGCCTGCGCGCTGGAATATGTCGAGCAGGGTTTCAATGCGGTCAAGCTCGACCCGGCCGGCCCCTACACCGCCTTCGACGGCCACCAGCCGCGCCTCGTCGACATCGACCTCTCCGCCCGCATGGTCAAGGCGATCCGCGAGGCGGTCGGCACAAGAGCCGACATCCTGTTCGGTACGCACGGCCAGTTCACCGCATCTGGCGCGCTGCGCCTGGCCCGCGCCATCGAGCCCTATGATCCGCTGTGGTTCGAGGAGCCGGTGCCGCCCGACATGCCCGAGGTCATGGCTCAAGTGGCGCGCGGCACTTCGATCCCCATCGCGACAGGGGAAAGACTGACCACCAAGTTCGAATTTGCCCGCGTCATCGAGAACCGTGCGGCGACCATTCTTCAGCCCGACCTCGGCCGCTCCGGCGGCATTCTCGAAACCAAGAAGATCGCCGCCATGGCCGAAGCCTACCACATCCAGGTCGCGCCGCACTGCTATTGCGGGCCGATCGTCGGCGCCGCCAACATCCAGCTCGCGGTAACGCTGCCCAACTTCCTCATTCTGGAATCGCTGAAGCAGTGGAACGGCTTCCACGAAAAGCTGCTGAAGAAGAAAATCGAATGGCAGGACGGCAACGTCATCCCGTCGAAGGAGCCGGGCCTCGGCGTCGAGCTCGACGAAGCCGTCTGCGAGGCGCATCCCTGGACCGGCAAGGACCTGCATTTGCAGATGATGCAGACGCCGCTGATACCGTGAGCGCGCGTCAGAGCTATGCCTTCGTCGGTCTTGGCCATCTCGGCGGCCAGCTCGCCGCCAAGCTGATCCACAACGGCTTTGCCGTCACCGTCCGTGCCAGCTCAGGCCTTGGAGAGCAGTTTGCTCATGCTCACGCGCTGCTCGACCTCATACCCGCACTTGCGGTAGAACCCGAGGACCGCTGAGTTGGAAGCGACAACTTGGAGGTTGATCTTTACGCAGCCAAGGGCGGCGAGCCGTTTTTCGGCTTCCTGGATGAGGGCCTCTCCGATCCCCTTGTGGCGATGGGATTGCAGGACGGCGATCCGGGAAATCCAGCCCCGGTGGCCATCATATCCAGCCATGATCGAACCGACGACCCGGCCAGATTCAAGCACAACCAAAAAGAGGTTCGGCTGGTATCTCAGCTTCTCGGGGATCGAAATATGAGCCGCGTTCCAAGGGCTGTCATCGGGGAATGCGTCCCGCCAAAGCGTATCAACCCCGTCAAAATGACTGTCGGTGTATTCAATGGTCGAGAACATTCATGTCCGTTCCAACTGGCCCGACCGGGGTTGTCTGACATCAGGCAGAATATCAGCAATTTCAAAGCGCTGAATGTATCTGCGGAATCAAAGCGGTAACGACCGGATTCAAAGTCTCAACACCTTGATTCAATATCTCAGCGTCAATGCGCCGGGCAGGATCTCGAAAGTTGCTGGTATGCGACCCGGCGATTCGCCGTCTATGTCGATCAGCGCGGCGTTCTTTTGCACATCGCCGAGCGGCTCGACAACCACTTTCTTGCCGCGCAGGATGGTGATCGCCGGATGGTTGCGGTGCCGCCCGCCATAGAGCAGGCGGATGTCCCAGATCAGCTTCAGCTTGCCGGCGGCGCGCAGGATGACGATGTCGAACTCGCCGTCGTTAAGCTCGGCGTCGGGCGCGATCATCATGCCGCCGCCGAAGAATTTGCCGTTGGCCACCGCGACCAGCGCCATGCGCGCCTCGACCGGGGCACCGTCGTCGACGGTGATCGCAACCTCCTGGAACCGATAGCGGAGGAACTCCCAGACAGTGCGCCAGTAGAACAGTGCCTTGGCCGAAACCTTGCCCTTGCGCTTGTCGGCGTTAACGGCACGGTCGGTAGCGCCGGAAAGCCCGAGGCTGGCGATGTTGATGAAATGGCGGCTGGCCAGTGCGCCATGGTCGTCGACATAGCTGATGCAGCCGGCATCGACCTTGCGCGGCTTGGCCTCGGCAATCCGCTTCAGCGTCAGATCGACATTGTTCGACAGGCCGAGCCCGCGGGCGAAGTCGATGCCGGTGCCGCACGGCAGCAGCCCAAGTTCGGCCGTCCGGCCGCTTTCCCGGAAAGCCTTCAGCAGCCCGTCGGCGACTTCGCTGGCGGTGCCGTCGCCGCCGGCCGCGATCACCAGCTCGAAGCCGATGGCGGCAAGGTCGAGCGCCAGCCGTTCGGCATCCCCCTCGGCCTGCGTTTCACGCAGCTCGAAATCACCGAAATGTCTTTTCAGCGAAGCCGCAACCTCGGGCCAATGCCGCTTGAGCCTGCCGCCGCCGGCGATCGGATTGAGAACCACCGCGACCTTCAAGCCTGCCTCCCCAAGGCCATCGAACACGCCTTCCAATCATTTGCCGGCATTGAAGCCCGCGCAGGGCCGCGGGGCAAGGGTCGATTACCCGACAATGCGGCTTCGGCATCGAGGCGGCAAATCCCGACCGGCGGCGGCAGAGATCGGAAAGTCGCTATTTTGGCAGGGTCAGTCCCCGATAATCCCGCTATCCACAGGCATGCGGCAGTTCCGCCGAACGCTTATCCGACGTACGTTAAAACCCATCTCAGGCGGCTACCGATCGCCACGCCGAAAGGCAAAGCGGAACGGCGGATTTCCTGAGGCCCGTACGGCCCTGAACGAGAACAGGCTTGCTTGTTGGAGGGATGGACGCCGAGACCTACGGGGCCGCGGAAAGCGTGCGAACGCCGACGGCGGACCGATGCTGCCATGAAGGACGGCAAAAACCTTCGATGGCGCGCTGGGCAAAGCTCGCAAGAGTGGAGACCGGCGTGGTCCGGAACGGACGCTGCCCTCGGGTGGCGACTGGCAGGACCGTCAAAATCAAGGCCGGCATGGCGCGACATCTTTCGGGAGTTGCTGCCGCGACCGTGTCCTGATCTGACAGGGAGGCGCTGGGAGAAATCCCGGCGCCGACTGTCTTTGTGGCCCCGCCTTACGATTTTGCCGGCGACGCTTCACGCTGCGCCAAAATCAGCTACTATCCATTTGCCGTCGGGGGCCGTTTAAAGGGGCTGACGGCAGGGGGACATTTCATGACGCTTATCCAGAAGCTTGCTGTTGCCTATGCTTTCCTGTTCTTCGGCGTTGTTGCCATCGGCTATGTGCCGGCTTTCAACGACGCCGGCGGCAATCTGTTCGGCCTGTTTTCGCTGCAGTGGTACGATGATTTGCTGCACGCCTTCTCCGGCGTCTGGGCGCTGGCCGCCGCCTTCATCTCGCACCGCCAGGCGGTGTTCTATTTCAAGCTGTTCGGCTCGGTCTATCTGTTCGACGGCGTGCTCGGCCTGGTCACCGGTTCCGGCTGCCTCGATGGCGGCATTTTCATCAACGGCTTCCGCTCCCTGAACGACATCGAATTCCCGGCCCGCTTCTTCGCCAACCTGCCGCACATCGTCATCGGCGGCTTCGCCGTCTACGTCGGGTTCTGGCTGTCGAAACGTGTGTACGACCATTTCGCCACGGCCTGACCGGCCATGTTCCTGTTTCGCTGGCTGAAGCGCATCATCAAGGCGATCCTCTGGCTCGTCGTCATTGTCGTGTTGATCCCGATCGCCGGGCTGGCCTACGGCTTTCTCACGACGCCGTCGCTGGACACAACGCCATTGCCGGGCGTCGCCGAGGGTGCCCCGCCAAAGGCGCTGGCCGACAAGATCCGTGCCGAGATCCCCGGCTACCAGCGGCCGGAGGAATCGACCTTTCTTACCTATCCGGAATGGGCCATCGTCTACGCCGCCCGCGAATATGCCGGCTTCGTCGACAAGAACCAGCCGAGCGGTTTTCCCTATCTCTCCTATATCGGCCGCCTCTGGCAGGACTATGCGATGGTCATCCGCGCCAGCTCTACCTACAAGTTCAACCTCGACAACCACCAGATGCTGGTGGTCATCGGCACCAGTCACACGATCGAGCACGCCATCCAGTGGGCCTATGAAAATACGATCGGCCGCGTCACCGAAGCGACAGCCGGCAAGCGCACCGCGGTCGACATCTACCAGGCCAAGGTGGCGGCCGACTACGCCGGTTTTCTCGACCAGATGCCGTGGTACCAGTTTCCCTATGCCGAAAAGCGTGCCGGCCTGTTCGCCGTCCAGCCGGCAGCGGACGACAGCGCCGTCCGCACCGGCGAACGCAAGCTCGCCTTCGGCCTCGCCGACACGATCAAGCAGGGCTACGCCGATCTGATCAAGTCGGCGCTCGCCGCCACCACCGACCCGGCCCTGCTCGACATTCATGTCTGGGCCAAGGGTCCGGTCGGCGAAGTGACGCGCAACGAACCCGACACCTTGCTGGAGCGCGATCTCGGCGCCGACGGCACGGTCTTCGTCACCAGGCGCTATCAGGTGTTCACCGACATGATCCCGCGCCTGATCGACAAGGGCGTCTCCTTCGTCGAGATCGGCGGCAATGACGAGATCATGGTCACCATGCTTTCCAATGACGAGATCAATGTTCCCGAAGGTGCACGCACCTTGTTCAGCTACCCGCTTCCGGCGGAACCCTCCACGCGCCGCACTGGCCTGACTGTCGCCGTGCGCAAGCTGCACATCGTGCTGCCGGCGATGATGACGGCGGGCGCCAGGCTCGAGCATGTCTACGATTACTGAGGCCTTTCGGTCACAGCCGGCCTCGGCAAGACGTTGCGTGATGCTCCGCCACGCTCATTCCACAATCGCGGCCAAATCCCGCCTTGTTCCGCAACGATTGATGATGCCGTAGACACGTTGTCTTGCGCACATGTGCCAGGCAACTCGGAGGGACAAGACCGTGATCAAGACCGCCCTTGTCGCCATGACCATCGTCGGCTGCGACTGCGACGCCAGGCTTTGCGAATATATCGGCGAGACGCCCGCCAAATGGTCGACCATCGCCGAATGCGAAGCGGCGATGAAAAGCCAGATGCTGCACGAGCGCAATTTCGACTATCCGCTGGTCTCCGGCATCTGCCGGACACAGAGCTCGTCTTCGTCATCGCAGCTCGCTGCGACCGCTTCCGAGCCTGAATTGACGACGGCCAGCACCGCAGCGACAGACCCGCTGCCACCGGAACTGAGCCATCGGCCCAGTGCTGCGGTCGGAACGCAGGCCACGGCGACGGAAACGGAAGCCGTCCGGCCGGTCGCCTATGAAGCGGCGGTCGATGGCGGCAGCGCCCTGCTCTACCGCACGAAGGCCGGCTACGCCGTGGTCAAGACCGATCTCGGCCGCGCCGCATCGGCAACGATCGGCATCGCCAGGCGTTCGGCGAACTGGCTGGCGGCGAAGCTGCCTGACGGTCTGTAGCCGCCGCTTCAGGCCGTGCCGATCAATGCCTTGACGGCGCGATAAAAAATCGACGAAAACAGCTCGCCCGGATCGTATTGCAGCTTCTTCGCCAGGAAGGACGGCAGTTCCGGATAGGAGGCAAGCAGTTCCTTGCCTGTGTAGTGGAGCTGGTAGGGCAGGAAAAAACGCCCGCCATGCTTGATCGTCACGTCGATCAGCGCCCTTGTCAGCGCCCGCATCCTGGCATTGCCGTCGGCGTCTGTCGGCTGATTGATGTAGAGAACCAGCGAATAGGCCGGCTCCGGCGCATAATTCAGCGCCACATCCTCCTTGTGGACGATGCGTACCGACGCGTTGAGCACCGGCAGGGTCTGGTTGCGCAGGATCTCGCGCGCTTCCGCGATGAACGGGTTATAGGCCGCCCGCGGGATGAAATACTCGTGCAGGATGTCGGTCTCATCGAGCAGATCGTTGAACAGATAGGGCACTGAATCGTGCATCGGATTGTTGCGCGTGACGAGGCAGGCCTCGCCCTCGGCCATTGCCGTCGTCCGCGCCACCGTGCAGCTCTCGAATTGCGGCTCCAGCGTCTTTTCGGTGAACCATTTCAGCTCCTGGAACAGGCTGCCCCATTTCGCCAGGTTGATGATCACCCGCTTGAGCCCGACCGAACCCGGTTCACCGATTGCCGGCTGGTCGGCCGGCGGCTGGTCGGCCACCTTATCATAGCGGTAGACGATCATATCCTCGAAGAAATTGCCCGGCGCAGTCGACAGATGCCCATAAAACAGACCGATCGCCCTGTTTGGCTCCAGAACCTCGGCGAAGAACGTCGGGAAATCGTCCGATTTGATGATCTCGCGCGAGGTCCGGTAGACGGCGTTGTCTACGATGTCGAGTGTCGCCTCCAGCACCACGCCGAACAGGCCGTAGCCGCCGACGACGTGGCGGAACAGCTCGGTATTTTCGGCCGGCGAGCAGGTCGTCACCGAACCGTCCGCCAGCATCACCCGCATCGCTCGGATCGAGCCGGCGACCGAGCCGGCCTGGTGGTCCATCCCATGCGCGTTGACCGACAGCGAGCCGCCGACCGAAAAGATATCGGTCGACTGCATCGCCTTCACCGCGAAGCGCGGGTGCAAAAGGTTCTGGATGTCGTGCCAGCGCGCGCCCGGCTGCAAGGTGATCGTCTTCGCCGTCGGGTCGACACTGACCTTGTTGAATTTGCGCATGTCGAGGACCAGCGCGTTGTCGTCGAAGGCGTGGCCGCCCATCGAATGGCGCACCGCCGCGACCGAGACCTTCAGGCCATTGGTGCGGGCAAAGGCGAGCGCGCTTGCAATGTGGTCTTCCTCGCTGACTTCGACGACGCCGTAGACCGGCGTCATCGACAGGCCGCTGGCATCGTTGATGTTGCCGCCCTTGGTCAGCCATGGCAGCGCCGGATCGTAGGCTGGCGGGCCCTCCAGCGGCTTCTGCGCCAGGTCGATCCCGTCAATGTCGGCGATGCGCCCGGAATTCTTCTGCCCCGACGGACCGCGCGCCAGCCGCGCCACGGTCGTCCCGCCCCAGAGCATCGCGCCGCCGACCACCGCCGCACCCAGCAGCAGCCGCCGCGACAGGCGAAACCCCTTGCGTTCCTCGATCATAGCCCCACCCCACTGTCCCAGGAATAGCGCCTGATGGAGACAAAAACCAGTTGCCAATCAGACGTTCGGCAAATGATGATCACAGTCGTTCTGGCGAAAGCGTCGAAAGCAGCCGCACCATGAAGCTTGCCGTCCGTGCCATGATTGCCCTGCTACCCGCGTTTGCTCCGGTCTCAGCCGACGCCCAAAGCGGTGAGAAGGGAGTCCTCGGTGTGGCAAGGGACGATCCGGAGATGGCGGCGGCGATTGAGCAGGCCCGCGCCAGCCTGGATGACTTCCTGATCCTGTCCGAGGCGCCGCCGTCCGGAACAGCCAGGTTCAAATTGAAGGTAAGGATCGAAGACGGAACCGCGACGGAACATTTCTGGATCATTCCCTTTCACCGAACGGCGAGCGGATTTGCCGGAATTTTAGCAAACGAGCCGCAGGCAGTGCACAACGTCGTCGCCGGCCAGGAGATCGAATTCACCCGGGACGAAATTTCGGACTGGGGATACACCAAGAACGGCCATCAGGTGGGCAGCTTTACCGTCTGTGTGATGCTCAAGAAGATGTCGAAGGAAGACGCGGACTATCTCCGCGACAATTACGGCTTCGACTGCTGATGTCCGAGCGCGAGGCGCTTTAGCCGCTACCCCGGCTCCTCGTCCTGCGCCCCAATCTTGCGCACCAGCGCCGCGGTCGCCAGGATCGTGCCCATGTCGGCGATGATCGGCGCAACATGCTTGACATAATCGAGCGGCACAGAGATGTCCGGCAGCTCGAAGAAGTTCTTCGTCTGCGGCAGCAGCAGGAAGCCGTCGCTGCCGCTGAGCGCGACGCGTGCCGGTTCCTTCGGCCATGTTTCGCCAAGCCATTCGAGCGCCTGCGCCAGCCGGCCCGTTACCAGCGGCCGCGCCGCCTCGATATTGTCGGTGCGGAACTCGTAGGCGGCATCGAGCTCCGGCACGCCGCTGGATAGTTCCTGCATCTTGCTGCCGAAGATGCCGCGGAAGAAGCCGACGACCTTGTTGGTCCGGCGCGCGGCCACCAATATGCCGGGGAACGGCACGATTGTCTCGAACGCGACGATGACCCCCTTGAACACTGCCGTCGTGCTCTTGCCCGTCCCTTCCCGGAGATCTGCTTCGTAAAGCTCGAATGGAAACCCCTCATAACGGCCGGAAAAAACATCATCGAAAGATTGCCGGTTGAACGGACCAACCGTCTCGCGCGGCAGCCGGTCGAACGAATTCGGCTTGACGTTGTGCCGGTACTGCATGTCCTCGATGAAGCCGAAGATGATCGGCAACAGCGTGCTGCGGAACGACTGCTGCAATTTGCTCGCCGGCTTGATCGCCTGGAAATAGAGCAGGATCGCGGCCAGGAATCCGCCGATATAGAGGAACACATGCGGGGTCGAGAACCACTGCTCGTTGGGGTCGGCAACCCCGTTGAAGAGCCAGGCCACAAGCGCCACGAACACCAGCACCAGCCCGATGAAAAGTGGCACCCGCCAGCGCGTCCGGCGATGGGCCGAAGCTCGTTGCGCCTCATAGGCCTCGCTGTTCTTCCTGAGGCCGGCGATCACCGCTTCGCTCGGCATGAAATCCGCAGTTTCCATCACCCACCCGCCGCCACAAGCCTGCCCGCGCTGGGCATGATAGCCGGTTTGGTGGGAAAGTCGCCAGCCGGGCGACCCGCCCAGAACAGCTGGCCGTTTCGACAGCGCGTAGCGGTCGCAAGGGGTATCCGCCGGCTGTCGTGAGCTCAGAAGCTTTTTCCGATCTTTATCCAGCAGGCGCAAAGTTGCGGAGATAGCGAGCCCGCTCTATGTAGCGTAGTTGAGGTTTTTTTGATGGTCTACATCGGTCCGGTTGTAGGTGAAGTTACGACCATTAAATTCTCGGCAGAATCTTGTATAGTTTTCTTTACCGAAGGAATCGATGTAGACTATCTTGCCAAAAACGAAGAGCCTTTTACCGTTTTTTTTATGATCTTTGATTAGATCATTAACTGTTCGGCCCTGAAACTGAGGAATGAATCCCTTATATGGCCATGTTTCACCGTGTCCGATTACGGAGTCGTCGGGATAGATTCTTTCGAACGCACTCTCCTTTTCAGGATCTGGAGGATCCTCGGCGAGAACATAGGAAATGCGGAGCTTCCGTATCAGAGCCGGGGTGCGCCCGAAATTCTTGAAGGTCACGCCCTGCGTCGACAATACTCTGCCGAGCTTGTCTTTGGTCTTAATCGTCGTGAACATTCGTACGTGCGGCCGCTCGGATTGGACCAGTCCCAGCGCAGCACCGCGCGCCGCGAAAGCGGCGTAGGCGGTAGCGAACAGGGTAAGGACAAGAAGAGACAGGCCGACGGCACTGACGTACAAGGTCCACCACGCGGCATTGGCGCTTTGTTGCGCAGCGTGAACGGCGGCCCACTGGGCGCAAATCTCTGATCCGTTCTCGGCTTGCGGATCTTCGCAACCTTCGGCGTTTTTGGCGGTGCCGCTTACAGGACTAGGACTCTGCCGCTGTCTGCCCTCGAAAATATTCAAGTAGGATGGGCTGCTGGACTGAGCATGGCTTTGTGGTGGCCAGACAAGGCACGAGAAAGTCATTGCCAAGACCGCCAATCCATAGAATATAGGTGTGATCTTGCGCAAGTTTGGGTTGAATCGGATGGCGTACACAGTAAACACCTTTTGCTTCATGGCCACGGCGCTCGACGGAAAATATAGGGAGAGGCCTTTACAAAATTTTTTGCAGTTCAGAGATCGCTTTTTGAGCCACAGCCGATTTGGCCGTGTCGTGATCAAGGCGTACTATGTCTTGAGTCCCGGAGCCGCAAAAATGCTTATCCGCTTTCCGGCGTTTCGTAGAACAACTAAGTCCACCCTTTTGCTATTATCCAAAGTTTTATAGCGTTAACAGACTTGCAAGCGCTTGTTCAATTGCTGCCAGACGTCGGAGAAGAAAGTTCCTCAAGGAACTTATCGTGTACCGCTCGTCGCGCCGGCTAGGTTGTTGATATCGAGAGATCAGCCATCGCTGGTAGAACATTCGAAGATCGCCTTCAACCGGTCTTCGACTTTACCGAGTATCCGGCCCCTCAGCGTTTCAACCGGGACCAGCCGCTCGTGATCGCCGGCGCGCAGCCGCATGAAGGCATGCAGCCGGTAGGCGGCGATGGCCCCGCGCGTGCCGGGATGGTCGCTGATCTCGACGACGAGAATGGCGCCGATGCGGCCGGGCCATGGCTGCCGCGCGAAGGCGGTGCCGATGAAATCGCCGAGCCCATAGGCAACGAGCGTCTTGCCGATCCGCTCGATCGGCTGCACGACATGGGCATGATGTCCGGCGATCAGGCCGACGCCATGTTCGGCCAGAAGTCGCGCCATTGCCCGCGTCTTCGCACGTGGAAAATGCCGGAATTCCCAATCCCAATGCGGCACCGCGCAGAGGAGGTCGACACCCGAAGCGGCAGCGTGCGGCCATTGCCTCGGATCGGCTTGCATCGAGACTCGGCCCGCGAACTGAGCCTCGTCGGTATTGCGCCACAAGGTAAAGGCGGCAAGGCCTATGGTCAGCGAACCAACCGCAAACCGCTCGACCGGAGCCGCAGTGCCGATCGTGCGGATGCCTAATTGCTCCAGCGCGGCGACGGTCTCGTCGAAGCCGGCAATACCCTGGTCGAGCACATGGTTGTTGGCCAGCGACAGCACCAGTTTTTCACGCGAAATGCCGGCGGCGGCCAGCGCCTCGGCAAGGAACCGCTCGCTCATCGCGTGGTGCGTGCCAAGCCTGGTGCCCAAAACAGCGCTCGGCCGCTCCACCACCGGGCTTTCGCAATTGCCGACCACCAGATCGGCCGAGGCAAGCAGTGCCGCAATCGCCGGATCGCAGTCCGGCGCGCGGCGATTGGCCACCGCCGAGATATCGCCGACGAAAGCCAGCCGCACCGTCCGCGCCGGCAGTGGTTCGAGCAGGGCTGCGGTCGCCGGAGCAAAGCCGCGCGCGTCGCCGTCGAGCGAAGGCCGGAGGAAGCGTGGCAGCCAGGACAGTTTGTAGGAAAGCGGATAGTTCGACACGCGACGCCCAATCGTTTGCCTTGTGTAGACCGTCCGCCGGATTGATTGAAGCGTCGACTGTTGTGGGTGAACCACAGGGCCACAGGCGCAGCGAACCAAATGCGTGTATGATCCACTGCGGAGCGACAAAAGGGGCGATCACGATGAAGCGTTTTTCCAGGCTGGTGGCGTGCGCCATCATTCTTCTCCTGCCGCTGGCTTTACCCAGCGCCGCGGCTCCCGAAGCGGCGGCCCTGTTTGAGGCAAAAATCGTAGCCGAACGCGACAGCGCTCTTGCCGCTCTGGAAGCCGCCGCGCCAGGCGATCCGGCAGCCGCCTACGCCGCCGGCGCCGGCGAATTCTTCACAGCGCTGGAGATCCTGGCCGGCGGTCTGCACCGCCACGGTTTCGACAGCCCGCAATCCTTCATGCTGCCGCTGATGCGGCTGCCGGTGCCGGACAATGCCAATCCCGAGCCGCTGACCTACGAACAATTCCGCGCCATTCTCGTCGCCTTCCGCGACCGGTTGGAGAAATCCGCAGCCTCGCTCGATTCGGTACCCGCCGACGCCGACATCGGCATGGTCATCGACCTCACCCGCCTCGGCATCGATCTCAACGAGGACGGCCAGATCGCGCCGGACGAAAGTGCCGCCGCGATCATGGCGTCTCTGTCACGCGGCGGCGGTGCGCCAGACGCGGTCGCACCCGCCCTCACCTTCCGCTTCGACCGCGCCGACGGCTACTGGCTGCAGGGCTATGCCGAATTCTTGATGGCGCAGGCCGACTTCTGGCTGGCGCATGACTTCAGCAACACCTTCGACGGTTCGTTCCATATGCTGTTCCCGCGCGCCAAACTGCCGCTGCAGGACACGCTCGTTCCGCCGGACGACGGCATGAGCGGTGGCATGTTGTCGTCCGAATGGCGCATCGCCGATTTCATCTCGCTGGTCCATCTCATCAACTGGCAAGTGGTCGAGCCGGAGCGCCGGCAAGCGGCGCGCCGCCATCTCATGGAAATGATCCGGCTGTCGCGCGAGGACTGGAAAGCCATCCGAGCCGAAACCGACAATGACCGTGAATGGCTGCCCGGCCCGCAGCAAAAAGGCGCCAGCCCGCTGACAGGCCTCGAAGTCGGCGAGCAGCAGGTGCAGGCCTGGCTCGCCGCCCTGGCCATGGCCGAGGATCTGCTGGAGGGACGCACCTTGCTGCCGCATTTCCGCATCGCCGACAAAGGCATCAACATGAAGCGCTTCTTTGATGAGCCAAAAACCTTCGACCTGGTGCTGTCGATCACCGGCCCGGCCATCGCGCCCTATCTCGAGCGCGGGAAGATTCTCACCAGCGAGGAGTTCAACCAGATCCAGCGCCAGTTCGGCGGCGCCGGGTTTCTGACGTTCGCGCTTTGGTTTAATTGAGCGGGAAACGTGGAGGGTGCTCCTGACACCCTTCTGTCAGGAGCCAAATTGCGCCTCGCGCCACCGGCCACTCCGCTCTTTCCATTTTGGCCGATACCTCCCATATTCGGGCCATGGCCAGACTCCCCGACAAAAAAACGCCGCCGCCGGCGAATGACGAGCGCGCTTCGCCGCCCAAGCGGCGCAGGCCGCTGACCGATTTCCTCGATGCCTCGGAGCCGCTGTACAAGGGCGGCTTTGCCGAGGCGCCGCAGGCCGAGTTCACCGGCGCCCCGCTGACCGGCTCGATCGCCGACTGGGCCGAACAGATCGAGCAGGAAGCCGAGAAGGAAGGGCGCCAAATCTCCCCCCTCGAGGGGGAGATGTCGCCGAAGGCGACAGAGGGGGTCGCCGGAGGCAGCGCGGGACGCAAAGGAACGTCGAGTACTGCCGCACCGACCCCACCCGGCGGCTCCGCCGCCACCCTCCCCTCGAGGGGGAGGGAAGGCGCCAAGTCTGCCAAGAAAATCCCCGAGCGCTCCTCTTCCCCCGGCCGTACTGCACGCGGCACCTCGATGGGCGGCGCGGCTTCGGCGCGGGAGCGCACCGCGGCCGGTCTCAACCCTGTCGCCGGCCTCGATGTCTCCCTGGAAGAGGCCGAGACCATGGCTTCGGGCGGCGTCACCGCCACCGTCGCGGCGCTGTCGGCGCTGATCGAATCCGGCAATCCGTTGCACAAGGACGGCGTGCTGTGGACGCCGCACCGCCCTGCCCGGCCGGAAAAATCCGAAGGCGGCATCGCCATCAAGATGGTCTCGGATTTCGAGCCCGCCGGCGACCAGCCGACGGCGATCAAGGATCTCGTCGAGGGCGTCAACAGCAACGACCGCACCCAGGTGCTGCTCGGCGTCACGGGCTCGGGCAAGACCTTCACCATGGCCAAGGTGATCGAGGAGACGCAGCGCCCCGCTCTGATCCTGGCGCCCAACAAGACGTTGGCCGCGCAGCTCTATTCCGAGTTCAAGAAATTCTTCCCGGAAAACGCCGTCGAGTATTTCGTCAGCTACTACGACTATTACCAGCCTGAGGCCTATGTGCCCCGGACCGACACCTACATCGAGAAGGAATCCTCGATCAACGAGCAGATCGACCGCATGCGCCATTCGGCGACGCGCTCGCTGCTCGAGCGCGACGACGTCATCATCGTCGCCTCGGTGTCCTGCATCTACGGTATCGGCTCGGTCGAGACCTATACGGCGATGACCTTCCAGATGCAGATCGGCGACCGGCTCGACCAGCGCGCGCTGCTCGCCGACCTCGTCGCCCAGCAATATAAGCGCCAAGACATCAATTTCGTCCGCGGCTCGTTCCGGGTGCGCGGCGACACGATCGAGATCTTCCCGGCTCACCTCGAGGACCGCGCCTGGCGCATCTCGCTGTTCGGCGACGAGATCGAGGCGATCACCGAATTCGACCCGCTCACCGGCCAGAAGACCGGCGAGTTGAAGAGCGTCAAGATCTACGCCAATTCGCACTATGTGACGCCGCGTCCGACCCTCAATCAGGCCATCAAGTCGATCAAGGAAGAACTCAAGCACCGGCTGGTCGAACTGGAACGGGCGGGTCGGTTGCTCGAGGCGCAGCGGCTTGAGCAGCGCGCCCGCTTCGACCTGGAGATGCTGGAAGCGACGGGCTCCTGCGCCGGCATCGAGAATTACTCGCGCTATCTGACCGGCCGCCAGCCGGGCGATCCGCCGCCGACCTTGTTCGAATACATCCCCGACAACGCTTTGGTCTTTGTCGACGAAAGCCACGTCACCATACCGCAGATCGGCGGCATGTATCGCGGCGACTTTCGCCGTAAGGCGACGCTGGCCGAGTATGGGTTCCGCCTGCCGTCCTGCATGGACAACCGGCCGCTGCGCTTCGAGGAGTGGGACGCCATGCGCCCGCTTTCCGTCGCGGTTTCGGCAACGCCCGGCGGTTGGGAGATGGAGCAGTCCGGCGGTGTCTTCGCCGAACAGGTCATCCGCCCGACCGGCCTGATTGATCCGCCGGTCGAGGTGCGCCCGGCCAAGACGCAGGTCGACGATGTCGTGGGCGAAATCCGCGAGACCACCAGGGCCGGCTACCGCACGCTGGTCACCGTGCTGACCAAACGCATGGCCGAGGATCTGACCGAGTATCTGCACGAGCAGGGCATTCGCGTGCGCTACATGCACTCAGACATCGACACGCTGGAGCGTATCGAGATCCTGCGCGACCTGCGCCTCGGCGCCTTCGACGTGCTCGTCGGTATCAACCTGTTGCGCGAAGGCCTCGACATTCCCGAATGCGGTTTCGTCGCCATTCTCGATGCCGACAAGGAAGGTTTCCTGCGCTCCGAGACATCGCTGATCCAGACCATCGGCCGCGCCGCCAGAAACGTCGACGGCAAGGTCATCCTCTATGCCGACCAGATCACCGGCTCGATGGAGCGGGCAATGGCCGAGACCAATCGCCGTCGCGAAAAGCAGATGGAGTGGAACGCGGCCAACGGCATCACCCCGGAATCGGTCAAGTCGCGCATTTCGGACATCCTGGACTCGGTCTACGAAAAAGATCATGTCCGCGCCGATATCTCGCAGTTCACCGACAGCGCCGGCGCGATGATGGGCAACAATCTGAAGGCGCATCTCGACGCGATGGACAAGCAGATGCGCGACGCCGCCGCCAACCTCGACTTCGAGAAGGCGGCCCGCATCCGCGACGAGATCAAGCGGCTGCGCGAGATGGAGCTGTCCATCTCCGACGATCCGCTGGCCAAATATGCCGACATGGAAAGCCCGGTCTCGGGCCGCGAAAAGGGCAAGCACAACAAGGGCCGTGCCATACACCGCGCGGTCGACGACGACGGCAAGGGTCTCTTCCGCAAGCCCGCGCTCGACGAGATGGGGGCCGACGGTGCCGTGCCGGTCAAGAAACCGCTCTTCGCAAAACCCTCGCTCGACGCCATGGGACCCGGCACCGACATGCCGACCCCTGCCGGCGCAGTGTCGCGTTCGCTGTTCAAGAAGCAGTCGGCAGAAGAGGCGCACGGCTCCGATTTCGGCATCCCCGGCGAGCCGATCAAACCGCTGTTCAAGAAGAATTCGCTCGACGAGATGACGGTGCGGCGCACGGAAAAGCCAGTCGAGGGAAGAGTGCCGGCGAAGCCGCAGCCGATCTCCCCCCAAGTGGGGGAGATGCCCGGCAGGGCAGAGGGGGGCGCGAAGGAACGCGACGATTCCGCCAAACCTGTTGCCCGCCAGCGCGCCGGCATCGGCTCCTACGAAGACCCCGCCGACGCCCGCCGCGAAAAGCGCCGTCCCGGCAAGACGGGACGGCCGGGACGGTAGCGAGCTTCCCTTCTCCCCTTGTGAGGGCTTTGCACGGGGAAGCGAAATCCTGGTTGGTGAGTTAATGGGGCTTTTTTGATGGCCGGGAAAGCAGTTTTCGA
>NZ_JAMYSZ010000039.1:0-48324 GCF_040322215.1 Mesorhizobium sp. M0184 | reverse complement strand
CCTGATCAGACCAGATACCGTTCCCGATTCGAAGGCCATCCGTCGAAAGCGCTCGCGTCAACGTGCAGCGAAAATAGCGCTTACCAGTGAACAAAGGGTGCGCGGTCACCCGTGATCTCCTCGACCGTCTTAAGCAGGGTCTGGTTCAGCGCTACGAATGCCCTGTAGTGGTCGCAGCTAGGCGATATCAACGGCCTTGTGAGCGTCCTGTGCAGCCTTGCAGCATCTTCAAGGAAACGTTCGATCTCGGGTTCTGAGAGGCGGGTGGATTTTTTGTGTCTTGTCATGGCGACCTCCATTAACGGGGAATCGCCGCACCGAGGACATTATTCCTAGTCTGCGCTGAGAAGCAAGTTTGTGTGCGCCAGCTACGATTGAGGCAGGCGCTTCTGCTTTGCATGAACTTGGGGAGCCGGCTTCCAAAGAGCCTCGGGCAAGACCAGTCTCTTTGGCGCTGTCACAGGTCCAGAAATTGAGTTGTCCTCAATGATGCAGCAAAGAACCCAAAGATTGGTCTCGACTAGCCCTATCTCATGGGCAACCCGTCTGAGGCTGGCCAAATCACTCTTAAAAGCTGATGGATCGATGGCGTCAATTTTCTTGCTCTTACGCGCTAGTACATATTCTCCGTCGAACTGGCCGGCCGTCCAGGCATGAGCAACGGTGTTTCTGTTTTGCCGGTTAATGTCGTATGCGTCTAACGCGTTGAGGATCAATGCAACACCGTCCGCGTGAAACACACGGTTCGCCAAAAGCGCCTTGATGCGGCTGCAAATAGCGATATCGCCGAGGTCGTAGACGAGTGCCCACGCGTCTTTCTGGTCAATACCGGAGACCTTGCAAAACAGTAGAAAAAGCCAGAACTCACACTGGTTCCATCGAAATGTTATAAGTCCGATGGCGTGTAATCGCTCGGGTGAGAGCGGAGAGTTCTCGGCAATCCAAGGATCTGATTTCATGTCAGCTAGACCGGTGGTGGCTAATTTTACTTGTCGAGGCGGCCTTAACGAGGCGGTGACAACAGACCAGACGTTAGGCACTGTACACCGAAAGGCTTCATCTGCTGCTTGATACTCTCGATTTCAACGGGCGTTGCGTGAGGTGTAATCATAACTTGGTCGATAAACGTGTTTGTCTCGATACTGATATAGACGGCCTCTTCAGAAGCCTGCTTCTCCATCCAAAGGAGTCGCACCTCCTCTTCGAACTTGAAAGCAAGGCGCTTGTGCAACAGCATCGTCGCAGCCATCCGAGTAACTTCTTTCTTTGATCCTTCCGAGACAGATCGCGCCAGATCAACAAGCGTTTGTGCGTCGCGATAGAGCACGCGCCCTAGAAAGGCAGACCCAGCGTTATTCTTGATGAGGCCTTTAGCCGCGTTCACCATCGCGTCCACACGAACGCGGATTCGAACAATCGGCGTTACTTTCTCGGGGCCAAAGCCTGCCATTCGCCAGCGCGGTTCGTCGTGCGCCCCCGTGGTCCAACATGAACCGTACGGTTGAAACTCCGACAAAGGGCCTGGACGATTGAACAGACAATCGCACCACCACTGCTCATAAGGGTCCTGCCACGCTCGGACTGGCGAGAGACGCAGCCTGTTCGTTTCGAAGATCATCCGCGCATAACGCCATTCGAGCATGTGATAAAGGAATGGCTTAGTCAGCGCAGGGTCCCGCATCACTTTGCGGCCGTCTGGCCAGCGTTCGACGCGCGTCCAAGAGATGGGGTGACTCTGGTCGATGATCATAACAGTTCCCCAAGCGCCGGGCGGGCATTCTAGTTAGCTATGGGCCTTCTGTCATTTGGATTGCTCTGCACTCAACAGACTTGGTGATCGGCTACGAGGGTTGGGTTCTGCACTCAACCGGGATTTGGCGCTGCCGGCGTTGGACTGCATTCGCACCGTGTGGTCGGCCGTGCCGTGGCGTGTGCCAATGCACGCGAATGCGCACGGTGGGTCCAGCCTTAGGCTTTCAGGGTTGAGTTCAGATTTCAGATTTAGACAGGGAAGGCGGGAGGTCGGGCGGGAGGTCAGAATCCAGCATTTGTGCGGGTTCGGGAGGTCGGGAGGTCAGTTTCCAGCCTGAGTCCGCCAGTCGGGAAAAATGAGAGGGACGGTTAAACTGCGGGAGTCTATTCTATTTTTTTTTTGGTCAGGGGAATCGGGTTGAAAAGTGACCTCCCGACCTCCCGAACCCTTGGAAATGCTGGATTCTGACCTCCCGCCCGACCTCCCGTTGACCTGACTCAAAAGGATCCCCGATAAGATCACTCGACCGGGATGAATTTCCACCTTGCGCGCTTGGTCGTCGGCTCTGATTTTGCCTTGACGAACCGCATCATCTTTTCTGCCCCTTCCACTTTGAGGCAATACGTCTTCAACGTTGTTCCATTGCTAAGCCATTTTTTGAGCGCCCTTTCCTTATCGGTCGTGAGGGCGGAAATCTTGAAACAGCCAAACTGAGGCTGATCACCTGGACAACCGATGCCGTAGGCGACATCGCCAGTGAAACCGGTTTCCAGAAGCTTTCGCTTCGACGCCTCGTCAAACAACTTCTGCATGAACTCGGGAGCATCATCGGTGCTGTCGCTATCAGTCTGAGAGTCACGGAAGCGTTTCAGATTCGACAGGAACCCCGTACTGCCCGCAGCTTCGAGGATACCGCCCATGACGCGGCAATAGTCTTCAAACGTCGCCATGGAAACGGAACCGGGAGGTTGTCCTTTGGCGAACCAGTTCTGCACGATCGTCAGGCAAGACCATACAAGATCGCCCCGATTTTCGAGCATGTACCTATGAAGCTCGGGCTGCTTGAATTGCTTCGCATCACGGTCTTCGGGATAGGCAACTCCGGCATCCATAAAAATCGGAACGAAACGACGCCGCTCATCCTTGCCGAGTTCCAGCCCGTTGCCGGTGACAATCACCATACATCTAATTTTGAGTTCCAGAATTTCTGATCGACCCAAACGTCTGCCGGAAAAGGCATCACCCGCTGTAATGAACGAAGACAATGATGGCGATGAAATCTTGCCCTTCACATTGTCCAGAAGAAAGATGGGGCGTCCCTCAATCAACACGGAAACGATCCGCTTCTCCATTTCGTCTTCCTGATCTGGAATGACAAAAGGGGACGCACGGCGTCCTGTGCTGATTACGGAAACTGTATCGACAGCATATCCCGACCCTGTACCCTGCGCAGGCTTATCAACCAGATATGCCGGTGTCGCGCCGTTATAGAGACCACGTATGAACGGCTGCAAGATCGCCGCGAGTGCGTTTGCTCGCGAACCTTTGCCGTCATCCTCAATTGGATTTTCCTTGTCATCGACCATCTCTCGACCGAACGCGTCGGAAAACGGAAAATCGTACAACACGTTTCCAAGGAGCAGGTCGAGTGCCTTCGTCATGTCTTCGTCAGTGGGCACATCCCGCACATCCGGCACGACAAGATCGCCTAAATGAATGTAGAGACCTGTTTCATGGTCGTACCCATTTTCCTGCCGAAGGCTTCCGTTTCGAGAGTGCATAGGCGTCCGAACGATCCGGTCCAAAGGAAGCAAGTATGGAAATTCGGCAGCGCCAAAAATGTGACTGCAAACGTCGTCCGGGAGGGATGCTTTTCTAGGCTTTTTCTTATCGTCGTCGCCACCTTCGTCGATGCAGATCGTCGATTCATTCATGGCATTTTTGAATTTTGTGAACGACAGTTCTTCCAGTGTCAGATTTCCGTCCGAACCTTTCTTGAGACGCTTTGGAACACCATCGGTGTCGAAAAGATTTGGTTCCCCTTCGTTGGCGAGCTTCAATCCGGCTTCGACAGCCTGACATTGAACGTCGAAGTCATCGCTCCGGTATATGATCGGCTTTTTTCCGCTTGACTGCTTGCGTTTTTCTTTGGCTTTCTCCCGACGTTTTGTTTTGGCTCCAGCTTCGACCGGCTTCATCACATTATCGAAAGCGGCGGCGGATATCTTGCCAACTCCCTTTTCGGTCAGCTTCCCCCGGACATGCATGGTCAACGAAGCCCTACCGATATCGGCAAGCTCTTCGCAGATCGCTTCGAGCTTCTTCGGCTCTGCCACCTTGCGATAGTCGGCGACAAGAGCATCCATTTGCTCCTTGTCGTCCTTCTCCTCCGCCTCCTTCGCCGCGACCCGATCTCGAATGAACTTGCGGGCGTTCTCAACCTCGGCTGACAGGTACTCGTCGGACACGTAGCGGTCGATTTCCGACTGCGCTCGACCTTGGCCTTTCACCGCCTTCTCAATTGCAGACCGAAGCCATTGCACGATCGGACCAGCTTCCGCGTCCGGTCCCTCGTTCGACGGCGAGAAATAAGAACAGGGGACGCGGTAGATCGGGTCGTGGAATCCAAGCTGGTCCGGACCATCACCGATCAAAGAGAGGAAGAATTCGACGCCGTTACCCTCGGCAACATACGCCTCGCCGTTGCTGTCATAGGCAAGCGTGACGCCTCCCTTCTTGGCGAGCTTGGCAATCGGCCGATCCTCGGGCAGCGCGACTTCAATCTTGTAGAGCGGTCCCAGGTGAAGCCGGGAGAAGTACGTCCCACCTTCCGGGTGCCTTGGGCTGTTCATGAAGCGGGTCACGTCCCGTGCGTTGCGGTCGAGTTCCAAACCGTGCTTTTCGCAGAAAGCGTCCAGAGAGGAGCGCCAGACAGCAGCGGCGCGATTCTCGCGATCTCCGTATTGATCGGGAACGAAAGGCTTCTCGAAAGGCAGTATGACCCGGAGCTTGTGAACTCCCTCGGTCTTCAAATGGTTGTAGGACGAATACGCTCCGAAGGTGGCATTCAATGCCTCAAACCTGCCGAGAATTTCGTCGGTGGTCTGCCCGCCGTCGAAGTCGAACATGAAAGCCCCGTTCTTCTCGACATTGCGCTTCTTGCGACGTGGCTTCCCAGTTTCCTTGTCCTTCGCGAGGTGGCAAGCGGTGATGCCCGGTCCCTTCTTATCGTCACTCACCTTATGTTCGGCGACGTGGCGATAGAGACTGCGAACGTCTGCAAAAACGTTCTCCGCCTTCCAATCCGTCTGACTGTGCAGCTTCGAACCAACAAAGTGGTGTTCCAAAACGCCGGGCACAAACTCGCCCGTGATCTTTGCATCGAAGAACGGCTTCCCGGCAGCAATGGCGTCTTCGATTGAGGTGGTCACTGTGTCGGTATGTGTATCGTCTGCTCTCGACTCAAGCTCATCCTCTCCAGCCGGGAATAGTTTTTCCTCGATTTTATCGACCGTCACAGGCTCGAAGTCCCCACCGGCTACCAGATGCGCGGCATCCTCCTCGTCAAGGCGAAATTCCTCGTCGTCCGGCTCGATCACGTCGAACTCGACAAAGGCGTCGGCCGTTTCGAGCTTCTGCCACTTGCCGACAAGTGTATCCAGCCGAGGGCCCTCCTCACCAGCAACCAGATAGACGAGGTGAAGGTCATCCTTCGGCCCGTGCAGGACATAGGACGGCGACATACGGTCGGCGGCGTCATTGGCGCGCTGCTTGTCGCGAAAGGCCAGCCGGACGCCATAGCGGCCATGGACCGTTTTCTTGAAGAGGGTTTGAAGATCGGTGGCCGAAGCATCGGCCGGGAGGGACTCAGACACAGGACGACTAACTTTCCGAAAGGCGCGCACGGTGGATCACCGCGCTTACGCACGTTGCCAAGGGGTGCCACGTTTTCGGAGAGGTCTTGGAAAGGACTACCGGTTCGAAAACAGGGCGGTTCAAGTCTCGCACGACGCGCTCCGCGTCCGGGAAAAGGTGGCGCGACGGCTCAGGTGGGACCATCCACGTCGCGCCGCTTTCGAAACGGCTTCCTTTTCCGCCCCTCTTCTGCACACAATTCCCGCAAGCCGTCAAGCAAAACGCGGCGGTGGCTCTGTTACAAATATGTAATAATTCTTACTCGCGAAGTATACCTCGCATTCTGCGACGTCGCATGAGATCTAAAACCTTAATCTCAGCCTCACATATACCTTTCACTCTGCCACATGGTACTATGTCGCGCATCGCTGCGATTTATACGACTCGCCAATACGGTTGCCGTCGCGATGCCTATGCCGCCTCTCCCGACCTAAGTATAAAATGACGCGGTCCCCACAATGCACAACCCCCTGTGGGGAATGGGGAATTCCCGTTTGTTTCGTATCTGTTCCGCAGTCCACGATGTAGAATATGCGCAATTGCGATTCGAGGACTTGGCTCCGATGAAGAAACGACATGAAGAGTGGTATAAACTAACCGGCGAAACCAAACCGGTAGCGGCGAACACTTTGGCTCCGCCGATCCGAATGCTGGACCTGCCCGGATTTCAGGAAATGGAAGACAAGCTATGGCTCTACACGCCAACTCGCGGCGTCTTCACACCGGAGTTGGATTCCCGCATCAACGATCTGTCAATGAGAACCTTCGGCATCGTCGAGAACGACACGTTGTTCAATCTGCCGGACGGCTACAGCCAACTTCCTGCGTGGTCGGACGAACGGATTGAAATCGAGGACCTCTTCTACGATCACGAGGACCAGTACGACACGGCCGACGCCACCGACGATGAAGCGGTGGACAGCCTGCTTGTCCTCGGTCTCGACTTCCGAGATGGCAAGGGCCAACCGCTACGATGCACAAAGCTTTTCTGCCGACAGGCGGAAGCGGCTGCTAAGGGTATTTTGGGCAAGATGCCTGACCGCACTGTCGCAGGTTTGGAGTCGTGGACCAAGAAGCTGGAGCGGGAGGCGAGAGAACATATGAACAAGAAGCGGACAGGGTGACGACACGACGCCATGGTTGACGAATCCGAACTGC
Source organism: Mesorhizobium sp. M0184 (assembly GCF_040322215.1). NCBI lineage: Bacteria > Pseudomonadati > Pseudomonadota > Alphaproteobacteria > Hyphomicrobiales > Phyllobacteriaceae > Mesorhizobium > Mesorhizobium sp. M0184. Next base: position 41,498 of record NZ_JAMYSZ010000039.1, on the reverse strand, counting down.
CCGACTCGGTGATAGAGCGCGTCTCGATGATGGAAAGCATCCTAATCGAGAGCGCCACCGGCGGCTCCAGCCAGACAGATGTCTACGAGCACCTACGTCGGGAGTTGGTTGCCGACGACACGCTAAAGGCCTTATTGCCGACCTTTGTCAGGACGCATCGTAACCTGTCATCGTTCTGGGGCTGGATCAAATACGAGGCTGGTACCTATGCGGAGCGCCGGGTCATCATCGGCGCGGGTTTCACGCCGATCATGGATCATCTGGAAGGCAAGGGGAAAGCACCCGGCGACAAACTGGTCTCGGATGCGCTGGAGACCTTTGATGCCGAGGGTGTCCACGTAGTCTGGAACAAAGCCCTGTCGCGGCGGTCCAGTGACCCGGAAGGTGCTATCACGGTCGCGCGCACGTTGCTGGAGACCGTATGCAAGCGCATCCTCGACGAATGTGCGATCTCGTACACGGACAAGGAAGACTTGCCGAAGCTCTATTCGATGGCAGCGAAGGCGCTAAACCTCGCACCGGACCAGCACACCGAAGAGCCAATCAAGGCGATTCTTGGCGGAGCCATGAACCTCGTCAATGGCATCGGTACGCTCCGCAACCGGCTGTCCGACTCCCATGGTCGCGGCGGGCGTCTACCGGTGAAGCCGTCGCCGCGCCACGCTAGTCTGGCGGTTAACACGGCCGGTGCCGTGGCAACGTTCCTCGTCGAGACCTACGTCGAGAAACATGCAACTCCAAATGCAGCGTGAGACCAATGCCCTTTACGATCTCCAGCAGATTCATCGGCGACTTCAAGCTCGGCGACAACATCGTGTTCAATCTGAAAGTCTTGAAAGCCTTGTATGACTACCGGGCAGTAGGTAATCCACAGCAACGCGTCTACCTTCTTAAGCCGATGATCATCACGAACGTGTCAATCATCGACGCCGTTCTGCATGACTTCTATTTCAGGGTGAGAAACCACACGCGCGAGGGGGTCGCAAATCTGGCCGAGGCCATCATCGCAAAATTGCAGGGGATGGTAAGGATCGACAAGCTCGAACTGTACATCGCGCAGGCGCAAACCAATGATCTCTTCGGAGAGCCCGGCGAATTCTATGAACAGCTTCACGACCTCCGAAAGCTCAGAAATCGGGTCCACATCCAGAACGAAAAGCGGCACTTCGATCCTGACGATCGCCACGCGTTCAGCGAGGCTCGACTACTCCAATCCGAGCAGGCTTTGGAAAAAGTCCTATCGACGATGGCAGCAAAGCACTCTCGGAAACATGACCATGTTGAAGACTTTGAACTGCCGTGGGACAGGCATTTCGCCTGACACCATCTCGTTTACCGTGCGAGGTTATCGGCTCTCAAAATGCGACATCGGCCCTTGCAACCCGGGTACAAGGTCGGGTACAGTTTCCACGAGTTGAGAAGAAATTCTGCAATAGAATCAATGCATGTGGTGCCCAGTACGTCCAGTCCTCTTCTGGGCACCAAATTCCCGTTTCGAGCCGATTGATGCGGTTTCAGAGACCCAAGAAAAAGCCCGGTTTGCCGGGCTTTTTCTTGATCCAATGCTCTAGGCTGCCCTACCGTCAGCCATGGCATCCACAAGATATCTAACAATTATCCGTCGGGGTTAGGCAGCGATCCGTCGTTGCGACAGCGCAGCAGCGGAAGGATTTGGCCCGAGATCACCCTGGTGATCTTCTGTTGCTTGGCGTTGGTTACGACATTCATGCACGCACATCCGTAGCCGTGACCCGAACCAGGCACATTGGTCTCGACGAATTGTCGCTCGTCAAAGGCCGGCACGTTGTCGATGCCTTTGGGATCCGGGCGGCCCTGCATCTGGATCCACCAATCCCCGTCACTGTCGGTCAGGACGAGGTTGCCGGGTGTCGGGCTGGAGTACCAGCCACAACGGCGCTCGGCATAGGCGGCGGCAGACAAGGACATGATGGCCAGGCAGAAACAGATTGCGAACACTGGGCGCATGAGAATCTTCACCTCCCTTGAGCAAAGCAGGTAATGCCGCCGATAATCTGCGTTGACGCCGGTCACGAGGCGGCATGATTTTGTAAGCCTTATGGCCTCAACTTCGTGTCCACATTTTCTTCGATCAATCCGCAATGAAGCGTCACAGGCTTCCTTTGGGCATCGCTTAGTGGACCGTCGATGAAATCGCAGTTGAGCAGATTGTCCGGACTGCTCTTGCGCGCCGACGCAACGTTGACGTTGACCTTGGCCGGCCCGGCAAGCCAGTCGAGACGCTTCGCGTCGACCTTTGCGCCGCTGACGTGGGCGTGGCCCGCTGTACCCGGTATCTCCACCTCTTCGTCCTGCGGCGTGAGATCGATCTGGCCGATTTCGTTTACGCGCTTCGCGGCGCTCCGCTTCGGGTCGCCGTAATAGGAGGCGAAGACAACGATCCCCTCCTTTTCAGCCGCGAGCTTGGCAGCTGCCTTTTTGGAAAGCGTGACGTTGACGTCGAAGCTCATGTCAGCCTGGGCTGTTGCCGGCACGACACATGCCAACAGTACAGATGCCGCAATCGTCATTGCGAGTGACGATTTATAGGGTTTCACGATCCGCCTCCTTCAAGTCTCTCACGCAATGATGATGCCCCTCGCATCCTTTCATGTCTGGCGGCGGCGTCACGCTCGCCGCCGGCTTCATCGTGATCCGATCAGCTGTGGCATGTGTCAGTTCGCGGCCGGAACAGGGCAGCTCATGTCGCCTTCCTGGCATTTCAGATAGCCTTCGAAACCTTTGACACGGGATTGTGTCAGGCCGTCCATGCACTGCGCGATGAGCATTGGCATCATGCTTCCTCCGGCCGCGCCTGCGGTCTGGAAACTGCACTCCGCGTCGCGAAACTTGCCCCAATCCCGCTGTGCCTGAACAAAAAGCTTCTTGGTATCCGTATCGTCCTTCAGGCGGGTTTCGATCTGCTTGTAAAGCTCATTGAGCTTCTTGTCGGATTTCTGGAACTCGGCACCGAAGCACTGGTTCATGGTGGCCTGATCCTTGGCCTCGGCGCACTTGTCCTTGGCAAGGGCGAATGTCGGCGCAGCCAGAACCACGGCAGCAGTCAGTATCGCTATTTTCATCGATTTCCCTTTCCCGTTGCAGTCAAGCTCTTAAGTTGCTCAGCCCCGCCCTATGTTCTCTTCAGCTATCCGTCATTGCCACGGTCGGCCGTGCCCATGGCCTGATTATCTGGTTTTCATTGGATCAGCTTTGCCACCTTCGGCGACCGTGACGCTGCCGACCTTTCCTGAGCCGGTCAGTCTGCCGCCCTCTTTGACCGTGACTTTGCCGGAGACCTCCCCGTCAAGGACAAGCAGTCCCGAGACGGAAACGTCACCGGTCAAAGAGCCGGTCACGTGCAACTCCGCTCCCGCCGCCACTTCGGTCATGCCCGAATATTTGTTCTTTCCGCTCAGCGTCAGCTTGCCACCGGCGACAACGAGGCCGCCGCTGTCGCCGGCGTCATCATAGTTCGCGATGGTTCCATCAAATTGCCCGTCGGCTTCTGTCAGGATCAGTCTGCCCGCACCCAGATAGACCTCGCCTTTACCGGTAAGGGTGCGAATGGCCGTATCGTTCATGGAGTGCGCCACTCCCCAGGGCTTCAGGTGGTTTCCTTTCTGGTCGAGGTTGAGCACACCGTCGACCATGACGCGCGATGAATGCTCGATGCTGGCCGGACCGGCCAGGGTAAGATACCCATCGGCCGCGATATGGGTTGTGCCGGTATAAGTATTGGCCCCGGTCATGCGCACGTCCGCGTCCTTCTCGATCGTGAAGTCGCCGGCGCCGGAGACGATGCCGGCCAGTCCGAGCCATCCGTTGCTTCCAGCATCGCTGGTCGCGCGACTCAACTGCACTTGATCCTTGGCAGCCGCGTCTGTCGTAAAGTTAGCAGCGCTGACAAAATAGGGTGAATATGCGGTCGTCCTGTTTTCCAGATCATTCATTATGGAATTGGACTCGAAGAATGGCAGACCGAGAATGAGACCGCCGACTTTCATCTCATCGCTTTGGCGGAGAATGTCGACATCATCATATTCGCGGTTATTTATACCATCATCGAATCCAAAAAACTTGAAGTCGACTATCTCATCACCGAATTCAGCAATATTAAATCCTCTCAACTGAAGCTTACTCAAACTAGATTCTGTTGTAATATAAATAAAGCTTGTCGTTCCTGTATCCAATAAAACAGGTCCACTGAAATCAACCGATTGCTTCTTTCCCTTATGATCAAAGGAAATTTTATAACGGTAAGACCCTTCGTACTGACTGGATGCATTCGCGCCTGATCGCGGGAATCGTCTCTGGAGGAATTCGTAATCCAGTTCGCCCCACGGTATCAGGGCCGTAAACTGGGATCTCAGACTGGGGGACAAATTCAGCGTCAGGCAGGGAGCGCAGCCCGGTGTCGTCCTCTTTCCAAGATTTGCATTGGCGGAGACCACATAGCCGCTTTGCGTCTGACTGCCAGGAGCGGCGGTCTGGTCCCCCTTATCGATAAAATCGCCGGCTCCAAAGACGCCGTAAAACGGCGCCTCGTTACCGGGTTCGCCATTCTTCATGCTCTTGCGCGCATCAAGATCCGCATAAACCGGCGTATCGCCATGGTGGCCCACGGGCTTTTGCGTCACATTCGCATCCTCGAAGTCGCCGAAATCCTTGGTGAAGACGTAATCCACCACCCGACCTACGCTAAAGCCGCCGTCAAAGGTTGCGGCAGGCTCCGAGGGATCATCTGGATCGTAATAGGACAGGCTGTCGACCCGGGCCTGTTGTACCCAACCTCCATAGGTGCCGTTTCCATAGGGGTACATTTCGGGCTTGCTGCCGCGCACCGGCTCTACGCCAGGGACACTCGAATCGATCTCAGCGTTGAACTCATCCGACCCGGTGTCGAATTCGAACAGACGAGGCTTGGCACCATTGATGCCCAACGCAATCCCGAGTTTGTGGTAGATGACTTCATCGCTGCCGGTTCCGAGGTGCCCAACAACATGTTGCAATGGAATGGGTATCGGGTCGGCAGCCTGGGCAAGGCCGGTCTGGCCGTTCTCCTCGGCCACGGCAGATACGGCATGTGATGTGTTCGCTGCCGGAACGGGGCAGCTCGCATCGCCTTCCCTGCATTCCAGGTAACCCTCGAAATCTTTGACACGGGATTGCGTCAGGCCGTCCATGCACTCCGCGATGAGCGTTGGAATTGCGCTTTCTCCGGCCGCTCCTGCGGTCTGGAAACTGCACTCTGCGTCGCGAAATTTAACCCAATCCCGCTGTGCTTGAACGAGAAGCGTCCTGATATCCGCGTCGTCGTTCAGGCGGGCTTCGATCTGCTTGTAAAGCTCGTTGAGCTTCTTGTCGGATTTCCTGGACGCGGCATCGGCGCACTCGTTCGGGGCGGACTGATCCTTGGCGGCGTCGTTGCACTTGTCCTGGGCAAATGCGAAAGCCGGCATGGCCAGAACGATGGCAGCGGTCAGCATCGCGGTTTTCATCGATGTCCTCGGTCTAGAACTGCCGGCACGGTCGCCGCTAGTTGGCATCGTCATCGTCCGATCCGTCAGCGTCGTTACTGTCATCCGACGCATCGTCATTACTGTCGGTGCTGTTTTCGTCTTCACCATCTGTCGACAGGTCGTCATCGTCATTCTGATCGCTGGAATCGTCCAGATCATCGGAATCATTGTTGTCAGTGCTGTCATCCGACGCATCGTCATCCGTGCTATCGTCGTCGGTGTCGGTGCTGTTCTTGTCATCATCACCGTCTGTTGAGTTTTCATCGTCGTTCTGATCGCTCGAATCGTCCTGATCGGAACTGTTGTCGTCGGTACCGTCGGCCGGGTTATTGTCGTCAGTGTCGGTGCTGGTATCGTCGTCGTCAGCATCGGGAGAAGACACATTTGCGTCCGGATTGGCGTCGCCAGGCTGCGAGTCGTCCTCGCGATAGCTCGTGTCATTGAGGCCCGTCTCCATCTCGTCGTCATACTCATCGACGATCTGCGTCCACTCCTCTCGATTGTCGACGCTCGTCCATTGCGAGATATTGTTGACCGAGATGTTGGTGTTGAAGTTGTTGACGGTGATGTTGGTGTTGACCTCGACGACATCTGCGACTTCTGTCCCGCGATTCACGCCAAACAGGAAACTGGTGGCACTCGCGGCAAGGGCGGCCCAAACGAGTCTGTCGACATCAAGCGGCGTCGAAATCGGTTGATGCCGCACTGTGGCAAGCACGTCACCCGGTCGGATGCCTTGCCGCGCGGCAACGCCATGGGGTGCAACAGCCAGGACATATACCCCGCGAAGCTTGGGCGGGATCTGGTAGCGGTGCCGAGAGGCGTGGTTGATGGGTATCAAAACCGCGTTAAGAGCCCGGGAGACGTAGGGTTTCGGCAGATCATATTTGCTGGCATGCGCAATATTGATCGTTTGCGGGACGGTTACGCTTACGACGGCCGTCATTTTCACTGACGTTGCCAATGCACGGGCGAACTGCACGATCAGTCTGGATTTTCGAAGACTTTGCATTTTGCACATCCTGCAGCTGATGATTGGAGTCGATCTCAGAGCCCCGGCGCCCCGGAGCGCTCACCAATCATTCTCCCCCTGCACCAACGGTCAGCGGCAATTTCCAGCGATCATCACCGTCGTTCCGTAACTTCCTCGGCAAAACACTTTGCCAGGTCTTGCGGCGCTCCGAGCTTCTTCGCCCAGGATACCAGTTCAGGTTTTTCCGACGGCTCGGCATAGCCGCCCCACACGTCGCGAAACTGCTTCTTTCCGTCGACTGTCTGGAAGAACATCACGCCGTCGTCGCTCACCGGCGTGGAGACGTAGGCGGCGCTCCAGCTGCCGCTCTCCATGATCGAGAAGAACTTTGCCTGAGCGGGCTTGAACTTATTGGTCATCGCCGAGACGACGAGAGGGGCATATTCCTGCTTGCGCGCCTTCGTCACTTCGACCTTTATACCGTCACAGGCGTTATTCGCAGCGAAAGCGGACGTCAGCGCCATTCCCAACCCCGCAAGGCCGACCATGACGATTTTGACACGTCGACGGATGAGACCGTTCAATTCAGACATGAGTGGCTATCCTCTTCGTTGTTCGCTGCAGGGGCCATTAATCGGAATCGTCGTCGTCTGATGAACTGTCATCGTCCGGTGTATCGACCTCGCAGCCGATGCCGCGGCAGCCTTGGTAGTCGCCTTGCGTGTCGAAGTTCGGATTGCCTTCTCTGTCGTACTGCGGCCTGTCGTCGATGCTTTGATCCCTGTCATCAGGATCGTCGACTTTACATCCGAGCCCATGGCAGCCGATGTAACGGCCCCTGGTATCGAAATTGGGATTGCCGTTCCTGTCGAACTGCGGCCGGTCGTCTATCTTCCGGCTCCCGTTATAGGACCGATCAACCAGGCAGCCCTTTCCGCGACAACCATCGTAGTCGTCGGTGGTACAACCGACGATCGCCATCAAAGCAGTGGCCAACGCCGCACAGATTACGAGTTTCATGATTCATTCCTCCGACTGGCTGGCGGCGGACATCGTCCATATCGGAAGGCCATTGCAGGCGGCGATCCCCGCTTTTGCCGCGAAGGCTGGCGCCAATCGGAGGAGGGCAAAGCTTCGCCGGCCATCAAACGAGAGCCAGGCTGTGGGCGATGCATTCGACGACTTAGCCGACGGTTGCCGCAATCTCTTACGTGGGAGGGAACGCTCCCAGCGGGGGCCGCCGCATTAGCGAGTGTCAATATTCCTCTCCATGCTTAGTGCCCCGTCCGCCCAAGCATGTTTCAACGATCCGCTGACGCGGCTGTGCTTCCAAGAAATGCATCCGAGTCAGCCTATGACAAGGACAAATCCCAATATCGCAGGATTGAATTTTGCAAATGCTTAATAATTCGGAATCAGCACGGGCTATCTTAGCAGATACTGAAATGTGATCAGCAGCAATATTCTGGAATGCTTCCTTAGTTTTGGTCTCATTAAGCCGAGTTAGTACAAGTAATATTCTATGTTGTTGTGAATTTTGCGCCAGCTCTACAAAAAAGGTGCGACGATACCACATCTTATACGATCGCCCTAATTGCGATCTATTGTGGTATTTTTTCGAACCCAGCCAACCGTCGCGAGGGCAGAAAGAAACGCGCCCCTTTGCCCGACTTTTCAACGCTGCGGCGTGCCAAATAGGGGCACAGTGGGGCGCCGCGGCCGCGTTGTGAGCATCTTCCCAGTCGGATTGTCATCGGGTAGCGTGCAGGGGCGGCACGTGAAGGCGCTCTCTTTGGCGAACGCACTGCCGCAGCTTCAGCAGTTGCCCGTCAGAAGATGGGTCCGGTGCTTGCCGCGACAGATTGTTCCCGTCCCGGTTCATTTCAGCACCGAAGCGAGGGGGAAGAGATGCACAACCGATTTCGGCAGTGCCTGCGGAAAGTGTCGCTGGCGGCATTGACGATGCTGGCGCTAAACATCCCGGTCCACGCGGCTGATCTCGTCATTGCAATGCCGAACTGGCCGTCGGGCCAGGCGACGGCAAATATCCTCAAGGTCAGCCTGAAGGAAAATTTCGGGCTCGATGCCGACGTGCGCGAGATTGGGACGCTTATTGCCTTTGCCGGTCTCAATTCTGGTGAGGTGGATATTCATCCCGAAATCTGGCTGCCCAATCTGGACAATCTGGTGAAGAAGTATGTGGACGGGGCCGGCACGGTGGCCATCAGCCCCATTGGAGTGCCGGCCTGGCAAGGCATTTGCGCGACGCGTGAAGCAGCCGACAAATTTGGAATTCACGATGTTTCGGATCTCAGCGATACGAAGAAAACGGCCGCGTTGGATACCGATGGCGACGGACGCGGCGAACTGTGGATCGGCGCTGAGGGTTGGTCCTCGACCGCTATCGAGCGCGTCCGCGCCAACAGCTATGGCTATGCCAAGACAATGACCTTGCTGGAGACGCCGGAGGATGCCGGAATGGCGGCTGTCGATGCCGCCGTCGCCACGGATCATCCGATGGTGTTTGCCTGCTACGCGCCGCACTACGTCTTTGAGCTGCACGACATTGTCCGCCTTACCGAGCCGCCCTTCGACCCGGCAAAGTGGAAGATCGTGCTGCCGTCAGAAGATCCGCTCTGGGTCTCGAAGTCCAGCGCGCCGGTATCATGGGATACCGCACATTTCCATATCGCCTACGCCACCTCGCTGCGCAATAAATATCCGAAGGTGGTGGCGTTCCTGGAACGGGTCGACCTGAGGCCCGAGGAAATCACCAAGATGAGTTATGCGCTCCAGGTAGAGCGTCAGGATCCTTACGAATACGCCAAACAATGGGTTGCCGCACAAGGCGCACGGGTGCACGGGTGGGCAAATCCATGAGCGGAAATCCTATGTTCGCGGAACGCGGCACCGTCCGGCGGCGCTCCCTCACGGCAGTCGTCGCCGCGGCGTTCGGTCTTGTCGCGGTGGCGGCGCTGGCTGCGGGAACACAGGTTTTCGACCCGAAAAGCCACAAATGGGTGGACTACGATCGCACCAAGGCGCGCAAATACCTATGCCGCGCATAATGAGGTGCCCGAGGCATTTCGTCCGCAGATGGTCAAATTCCGCACCGCGGAAGTGCCAGGCACGATCATCATCGATGGCAACCAGCACTTCCTCTATCTTGTGCAGCCGGATCAGCGGGCCATGCGCTACGGCATCGGCGTGGGCCGGGAAGGGTTTGGATGGGCCGGCATCGTGCGCGTCGGCCGCATGGCGGAGTGGCCGACCTGGACACCTCCGGCCGAAATGGTCGCTCGCGATCCGAAGGCGGTGAAATACGCCGGAGGCATGGAGGGAGGGCCCGACAACCCGCTCGGCGCAAGGGCGCTCTATCTCTATGAGCGCGACCAGGACACGATTTACCGGATACACGGCACCCCGGAGCCTTGGACTATCGGGCTCGACGTGTCATCGGGGTGCATCCGTATGAGGAACGACGACATCGTCGATCTCGCGTCCCGCGTCAAGGTTGGAGCCAAGGTTATCGTTCTCATGCAGGGGGCGGCACTTTACAAGGGTGTGTGAAGCGGCATTCGGAGAGGGACAAGCAATGTCGGCAAAAGATGCAGTGAGAACTTCGATCCTGGTGACGGCAATCGGATTCCTGGCTGGAGCCGTTAGCGCTTGCGTCAGCGCGCCGCCGCCGCCTCCTCAGGACCAGATGTCCAGGACCAAGGTCGAGACTGCCCCGGCGGACCTTCAACTGCTTTGCGCCAATGCGGTCGCCAAGGCAAGCGATGTCGACAGCACGAAGATACTTCCGGTTTCATCGAGCAAGCTCGATTCCAAGACCTATCAGGTCGAACTCGATGCCAGTGGCAAGAAGACAAGCTGCCTCGTGGATACCGACGGCAACGTCAAATCGGTTGAGCCCGTCTGATCCGCTCTGGTCGACGAATTCGCAACCAACCTGACGATGCGCCCTGGCTGCAGACATGACGATGTTTGGGGCGGCCAGCCGCGATGAGCGGTTTGGAGAGCCTGGCAAACCGCGCGCCTGCCTCACCGCAGCCCGATCCGCTTAGCGCCTTGCCGGAACAGGGCCTCGGCGGCCGGCTCGAAGCGGAAGGTGCCGATGAAATCATCGGCGCAGTAATTCGGCAGCGTCTTGCGCAGCGCGGCGGCGAAACTTCGTGCCTCGTCCAGCCGCCCCGCCAGAGCAAGGCAATGCGCAGCAATCGCCAGGATGATGGCGTGGGCGTTGGGACGCGCGGCTGCCTTCAGCGCCCATTCGGCGGCTTCGTCGAACTGGCCGAGCCGGACATGCGACATCGCCCTGGCGCCCAACATACCGAACAGCAGCGGATCGAAGGGGCTCAGATGCCTGGAATGGTCGGATGAGCCGATCGCAGCCTGCGGGTCGCCGGACTGCGAATGGACGAAAGATAACGCATAGTGGCCGAGCGCGAAATTCGGGCTGAGGTCTACGGCGCGTTCCAGCTCGATGAGGGAGCCGTCCTGCTCGCCGCGCAGCCACAGCGCCCGCCCCATGGCCCAGTGAGCGGCCGGATTGTGATCGTCGACGAGCAGGCTCTGGCCGGCTGCCTCGAAGGCCAGGGCGCTTTCGTGATCGCGGTCGCCCCAGCGCTGGAAGGCATTTTGCCAATGGGTGAAGGAGAGGCCGGCATAGGCGCGGGCGAACGTCGGATCGAGCTTCAAGGCTATGTCGAAGAAATGCCGGGCCTGCTCGTTTTCCGCGCGGGTGAAGCGATACATGTGCCAGAGACCGCGGTGGTAGGCTTCCCAGGCGTTGAGCGAATTGGGCGCCTTCAACATGGCGCGGTTGCGCTCGACCGTCTCGATCTCGGCCGAGATCGACGAGACGATGCTGTTGCCGATGTCGTCGAGCACGGCAAAGATGTCGTTCGGCTTGCGCTCGAACGTCTCGGCCCAGACGATCCTGGCCGTGCGCACTTCGACCAGCTCGACCGCGACGGTGACGCGGCCGGCCTGGCTGCGTACCGTGCCGGTGGCGACATAATCGACATTGAGCCGACGGCCGGCATCCTCCGGCCCAATGTTTTTTTCGGCGAGCGCAAACACCGAACCGCGCGCGATGACGAAGAAATCCCTGAGCTTGGCCAGGCGGGTGATGATATCGTGGGTCAGGCCATCGGCGATGCCTCCGCGTGGGCCGCCGTCAGCCGTCTCTTCGGCAAACGGCATCACCGCAAGCGAAGCCTTCTGCGATGCAGCAGTGTCGGAATTGGGAAGCACAATTGACGCGTGAGGGGCCGCGGGTACGAGTGACGGTCGCGCCCAGAGCGTAGCGGCAGGTCGTTCGTTGCGGATCGTGCGCCATGCCTCACGAACGGGTCCGAAATCCAGATCCTCCGAAGCAAACAGCTGCGCTGCGGAAGCGAGATGTTCCTCGCAGGCGTCAAACTGGCCGCGCTGCGCCAGCCCTTTCAGAAGAGCCACATGCGCGCGCCCGTCGAACGGAGCGAGTTCCAGCCATTTGTCCAGATGCGAAGACAATCTGTCGGCATCCACCGGAAGCTTGTTGACGAGATGTTCCAGGATTGCGGCGTGCCAAGAGCCGAAGCGGCGGCGCTGGGCGATCAGCCAGCTGTTGAAATGCGGGCTGCGGTCGATCTCCAGCCCATCGAGAAAGTCGCCGGCGAACATTCCGGAAAGAGCCTGCAGCCGCTCTAGACCGAGCGTCTCAACGCCCTTGGCGGCGGCCGAGGCTATGTCGACAGCGTCGACGGAAGCACCTCTCAGATCAAGCGCGATCGTGTCGCCTGGTGTCTCGACCCTGCGATGATGCGGTTCATCGAGGATGCCTCTAAGCTTGCTCAGGCACCAGCGAAGCTCGCCGCGCGGGTCGTTCGGCACATCCCACAAAAGCTCGCAGAGGCGGCTGCGGCCGACCGGATGCGGCGCCAGCGCCAGATAGGCGAGCAGCGCACACAGCTTGCGCGATTTTGGGAGCTGGATGATGATGCCGTTGCGTGCGATCGTCAGCGGTCCGAGCAGACGCACGGAAAAGCCGGCCACCTCGCCGTGGAGGCTCGATCGGGCGGATTCCACGAGCGTTTCCACGCCTGCTCCCACGCTGGCCAGTCGGCCTTTGTTTTATCACCAAACGCGACACGGTGCATCCGGCAACGAATTCCCGCTCCGGATGCTGGCATTGCCGGAGGCAAATGTAGCGCGGCAAGGTCTCGAAACCTCGCCGCCCAAGCCACCGGTCTGTAACCGGCCCGTGACGACAAGAGACAACGACAAGGCGAGGAGATCGACATGTTGCATCAACAGAAAATCAGAACCACCGCCGGGCGCGGCCGTCTGTTCGACAGCATTCTCGACACGGTCGGCGATACGCCGGTGATCCGCATCAATAATCTCGGACCGGACCATGCCACGATCTATGTGAAGGCCGAGTTCTTCAATCCCGCCGCCTCGGTGAAGGACCGGCTGGCGCTCAACATCATCGAGGAAGGCGAGCTCAGCGGCGCTCTAAAGCCTGGCCAGACCGTGGTCGAGGCGACCAGCGGCAACACCGGCATCGGCCTTGCCATGGTCTGCGCCCAGAAGGGCTATCCGCTGGTGGTGACGATGGCCGACAGTTTTTCCATCGAACGCCGCAAGCTGATGCGCATGCTGGGCGCCAAGGTGGTGCTGACGCCGCGCGCCCAGAAGGGTTTCGGCATGTACAAGAAGGCGGTGGAGCTCGCCGAAGCCAATGGCTGGTTCCTGGCCCGCCAGTTCGAAACCAAGGCCAACGCCGCCATTCACGAAGCGACGACGGCGCGCGAGATCATCAACGATTTCGCCGGCTCGCGGCTCGACTGCTTCGTCACCGGCTACGGCACGGGCGGCACCGTCGCCGGCGTCGGACGCGTGCTGCGCCGCGAGCGGCCGGAGACCCGGATCGTGCTCGCCGAACCGGCCAATGCGCAGCTTATCGGCAGCGGCAAGCCGCAGCAGCGCGGCACCGGCGGCGCGCCTGCCGCCAGCCATCCGGCGTTCGAGCCGCATCCGATCCAGGGCTGGACGCCCGACTTCATTCCGGACGTGCTGCAGGAGGCGATAGACGCAAGCCTCTATGACGAGGTGGTGCCGATTGCCGGGCCCGAGGGCATGAAATGGGCCAAGGCGCTGGCGCAGAAGGAAGGGATTTTCACCGGCATCTCCGGCGGAGCGACCTTCGCGGTGGCGCGGCAGATCGCGGAAAAGGCGGCGCCCGGCTCGGTGATCCTGTGCATGCTGCCCGATACTGGCGAACGCTACATGACGACACCGCTGTTCGACGGCATCGAGGCGGAGATGGACGCCGAGGAGACTGCGCTTTCGCAGTCGACGCCCGGCTGCCAGTTTCCGGCGTGACGGCGGCATATCGGGAGCGACCTGCATGGACACGCCGTCTGGATTGCCCGCCACGACCGCCGAGGAAACGCTTGACCCCTCGGACTGGGGAGATGTGCAGGTCCTGTCGCATCGGGTCGTCGACGATGCCGTCGCCTACCTGCGCGATGTCAGAGAGCGGCCGGTGTGGCAGGAGATGCCTGGAGATGTGAGGGAGTTCTTCACCGCGTCCCTGCCGCAATCGCCAACGCCGCTGGCCGATGTCTATGGCGACGTTGTCAAGAAGCTGATGGCCTATCCAATGGGCAATATCCATCCGCGCTTCTGGGCCTGGTACATGGGGTCGAGCAATTTCACCGGGGCGCTCGGTGATTTCCTGGCGGCGATCCAGGGCTCCAACCTCGGCGGCGGCAACCACGCCGCCGCCTTGATGGACGGCCAGGTCGTCGATTGGCTGAAGCAGATGCTGGGCTTTCCGCAATCGGCCAGCGGCACGCTGGTCAGCGGCGGCTCGATGGCCAACATCATCGGGCTGACCGTGGCGCGCAACGCCAAGGCCGGCATCGACATACGCGAGCACGGCGTTGCCGGCATCGACAAGCCGCTGCGTTTCTACGGCTCCGACCAGCTTCACTCCTGTCACCGCAAGGCGATGGAAGTGCTCGGCCTCGGCAACCGGGCGCTGCGTCGCATCCCGAGCGATGCCGGGCTGCGGATCGACATCGTTGCGTTGCGGGCGGCGATCGCCGAGGACCGCAACGCCGGCTTCAAGCCGGCCTGCGTAATCGGTACGGCCGGCACGGTGAACACCGGCGCAATCGACGATCTGCAAGCGCTGGCTGACCTGGCGGCAAAAGAGGATCTGTGGTTTCACGTCGATGGCTGCATCGGTGCCTTGCTTGCGATTGCGCCGGACAATTCGCATCGCGTTGCCGGCATCGAGCACGCCCACTCGATCGCGCTCGATCCGCATAAATGGCTGCACGCGCCATTCGAGGTCGGCTGCGCGCTGATCCGGGATGCCTCCGTGCATCGCGGCACGTTCGCGGTGACGCCGGAATATCTGGAATCGACGCCGCGCGGCCTGGCCTCCGGCCAATGGCTGCACGATTACGGCCTGCAGACGACGCGCGGCTTTCGCGCTCTGAAGGTGTGGATGGCGTTGCGAGAGCACGGCATCGAAAAGTTCGGCCGGCTGATCGACCAGAACATCGCGCAAGGGCATTATCTCGGCGCGCTGATCGCGGCCGAACCGGCACTCGAACTGGTAGCGCCGGTGAGCATCAACATCGTCTGCTTTCGCTACCGCGCGGACGGACTGGGCGGGGAGCGCCTGAAAGCGCTCAATACCGAGATCATGCTGAGGCTGCAGGAAGAAGGCATCGCCGCCATTTCCGACACGACGGTGCATGGCCAGCATTGCCTCAGGGTGGCGATCAACAACCACCGCACCCGGCGCGACGATCTGGACCTGCTGGTGCGGGAGACGGTGCGGCTTGGACTGGAGATTTCAAGGCCTGGCGTGGCTCTTCCTTCTCCCCTTGTGGGAGAAGGTGGACGCGAAGCGGCCGGATGAGGGGTGTTCCAGCTTGATACTGACGGCACTCCGTCCGCACCCCTCAACCGTCTTGGCGCTGCGCGCCAATCCACCTTCTCCCACAAGGGGCTAGCGTGCGCACACATCTGCTTCGGAGAGGTGTCAAGGGAGTTTTGGTCGGGTAGCAGGTTTGGCTTGCGGGATTGGAATCATGTGTGATTCTGTAGCTGCCATTGTTGATTCGGGAGGTTTCGACGGTGGCACCGCTACTTGGATACTTCGGCGACCTGCGCCTGCAAAAAAGGGGAGCATGGTGCTGGATCGCATGTGCACGCGCGTCAGCGTGGGCCTGCGCAGGCTGGCCGATACGCGCGCGGAACAAGTTGCGTTCACGCGGCTGTTTCGCAATCCCCAGGTGACGGTGCAGGAGATCGTGCGCACGGCAGCGGCGCGAACGGGCGAGGCGGCGGCCGGCCGCCATGTGCTGATCATCGAGGACAGCAGCGAGATCAACTATGAGGCCAAGGCCTCGCGCAAGCGCGGCCTCGGGCGTGTCGGCAACGGCAAGGATGTCGGGCTGTTCGTCCACCCGGCGCTGGCCGTGGATGCCGCCGACGGTTCCGTGCTGGGGCTTGCGGCTGCCACGATCTGGCGGCGCCGGGGGCAGAAGGCGCACGACTACCAAGCCCTGCCGATCGAAGCCAAGGAAAGCTACAAATGGATCGCCACCGCCAAGGCGGCCCGCCAGGCGCTGACCGACACGCCGCTGGCTACCGTGATCGGCGACCGCGAGGCCGACATCTACGAAGTACTGGCAAGGCTGCCTGACGAGCGCACGCATGTGCTCATCCGCGCCGTGCGCGACCGGGCTCTGGGTGAGCAGGGCGGCCGTCTGTTCGGCGAGATCGCCAAAACGCCGGAAGCCGGCCGGATCGCCTTCGAGCTGCAGGCGCGTCCCGGCCGACTGACGCGCAAGGTGCAACTGGCCGTCCGCTTCGCCGAGGTCGCCTTGCGCCAGCCGCACCTTGGTGCCGACCGCCGCGATCCGCGCGAGATCACGCTCAACATCGTCGAAGTGCGCGAGATCGATCCGCCTTCGCCCAAGGAGGCGGTGATCTGGCGACTGTTGACCACTCACACGGTCAAAACGCTCGCCGACGCTTGCCGCATGGTCGATCTCTACCGGTTGCGCTGGACCGTCGAACAGCTGTTCCGAACCGTGAAGTCGCAGGCCATCGATCTGGAGGAAAGCCTGCTTGCCGATGGTGAGGCACTCGAACGGCTGGCCGCGACCGCGCTGATCGTCGCCGTCAGGGTCATGCAACTCGTGCACGGGCGCGATGCCGCCGGCCGCACCTTCAAGGCCGCTCGCCTCTTCAGCCCCGCCGAGATCACCGTGCTGGAGGCGCTGATTGCCAGACTCGAAGGCAAAACCCAAAAGCAGAACAACCCGCATCCGCAACACACGCTCGCCTGGACCGCCTGGTGCATCGCCCGGCTCGGCGGATGGAACGGCTACGCAAAGGAGCGGCCGCCAGGCCCCGTCACCTTCTCCAATGGGCTAAAACGCTTCCACGCCATCGCCGAGGGCTTCGCTCTTGCAAATCCAAACTAATCCCCGCCAAATCAGATGTGTGCGCACGCTAGCCCACAAGGGGAGAAGGAAGAAGGAGCGGCGCTGGCCCCGACAATTGGTCCTCTGCAAGGCTACGCCTCGAGCCAAACCTTCTCGAAATGCTGCTCGAGCGACTGGTGCTGCTCGCAGCCATGCACGCCCTTGCGGTAGGTGCGGTAGACCGAGCGCCAGTAGGGCTGGATGATGATGCCGGAATCGCGGAGATTCTGTTCGATCTTGGCCATGAGCTCCTTGCGGGCGCCGGGATCGGGCATCGCCAGCGCCTTGTCGAGCAGACTGTCGAATTCCGGATCGGCGTAGGCGCTCTCGTTCCATGCGGCGCCAGACTTATAAGCGAGCGCCAGCACCTGGACGCCGAGCGGCCGGCCGAGCCACTCCGTGCAGGAGAAAGGATATTTGCTCCAGTCGTTCCAGAAGGTCGCGGCCGGCAGCACGGTGCGCTTGATCTTCAGCCCGGCCTCGCGCATCTGCGCGGCGATGGCGTCGCCGGTGCTCTTCTGCCAGTCGACGTCGACCGAGATGAGTTCGTATTCGTGGTCGGCCTTGCCGGCCTCGGCGAGCAGGGCCTTGGCTTGATCAATGTTGCGGACGGCCGGGCCGATATCGGCATATTCGGGATGCATCGGCCCGACATGATGGTTCTCGGCAGGCTTGCCGCGGTTGTCCATGCCGATCTTCAGCACGGCGGCGTTGTCGACGGCGAGCTGGGCGGCGCGGCGCACCTTGATGTCGTCATAGGGCGGATTGCCGATATTGAACCGCGCGACGATGGTCGAGCCGGTGGCGATTTCCGAATTGCTCAGGCCCATGGAGTCGGTCTGCGCAACCGTGTCGGAGGCGGTTTCGTGGTCGGTGTCGATCTCGCCCGATTCGAAGGCCGACAGCATCGCATTGGGGTCGGAGCCGTAGTCCACCCATTTGATGCCGTCGAGGTAGAACTCGCCCTTCCACCATGGCTTGTCTTTGCGGCGGACTTCGGCGCCGACCTCGGCGTCCCATGCCACGAGTTCGCAAGGCCCGGTGGTGATCGCCAATGCCTTCAGCGGATCGCCGTCGCCTTCATAGCTGCGGTGCATGATCAGCGCCGGGTAGTCGGCCATGCCGGCGATCAGCGAAATGTCGGGCTTTGGCAAATTGAGCCGCACGGTGACGTCGTCGACGCGCTCGATGCCGCCGTCGACGGGCTTCTTGGTATCGGCGTTGACCAGTGCGCCCATGCGCGCGGCGACCGAATTGCCGGCGACGGACGCATCGCACCAGCGCGTCAGATTGTGGATCACGTCGTCGGCGTTGAAGGTGTCGCCGTTCGACCAGGTGATGCCCTTGCGGACATGCAGCGTCAGCACGCGGGCGTCGTCGCTGGTTTCCCAGCTCTCGAGCAGCCATGGCTCGAAGGTGAAGTCGCGCTTCCAGCGCACCAAATATTCGTTGCACTGGCGGGCGACGTTGGACATCTCGACGCCGTCGAAGGTGCGCGGATCCTTCCAGCCCTTGACGTTCATGGCAACGCGCAAGACGCCGCCGCGCTTCGCCTCCTCGGCCCTGGCCGGTGACGGCGCAAGCCCGCCAAGCGCCAGCGCGCCGGCAGCGCTGACGCCGAGCGCAGCCATGGTAGCGAGATATTCGCGCCGGTTCATCTGGCCGTTCTTGAAGCCATCGGCGACGGGCCCGGCCTGCGGATGCAGTTTTCGATCGGTCAGCATGAACTTCATTGTCGTCATTCCCCTGTTGTTGGGCACCTCTGCCGATCGCCAAACGCGGGGGACGGATGCGATCGCCGGAGCGCCATTGCCTCGGGGATGATAGGGCGAGCTCCCGTGGGGGAGTGTTCGGACTTCCGCAGTTCTTGTGCGCTGTTCCGCAAGCGGAAGGTCCCCTCACCCGGATTGCCAACCGAATTGCGAAGGGCAATTCGGGCAATCCGACCTCTCCCCCGGGGGAGAGGAGGTCGCCTGCGTTGATGCCAGGCTCTTCTCCCCAGCGGGGAGAAGGTGGACGCGAAGCGGCCGGATGAGGGGGCCTTCGCAACCTCAGTAAGGCCAGTCGCCTTTGCCGAGCGCGGCGATGGCCGCAATGATGCGCCCGAAGGCTTCGCCGGCTCGCGGCACGGTCTTGCGGGCGCGTAGAAAGCTATGCACGAGGCGCGGCTCCTCATGCCACCAGGCGCGACCGCCGGCGGCCAGGATGCGGTCGCGATAGGCCTCGCCTTCCGAGGACAGCGGGTCGCATTGCGCGGTGACGATGACCGTCGGCGGCAGCCCGGAGAAGTCGGTGTCGCTGAGCGGCGAAAAGGTCGGGTCGTCCTGCGACTGTCCCTTCGCCGACCGGATCTCGCGATAGAACTCGATGTCGCGCAACGTCAGCAGCGGCGCTTCGGCGTGCTTGACATAGGAGCCGGCGCTCTCTTTGCCAACTGGTTCCGGGCCGCCCAACTCGGGATAGATCAGCACCTGGCCGATCGCATGGCGAGGATGGCGGCGTGTCGCCTGCGCCACTGCTGCGGCCAGGTTGCCGCCGGCGCTTTCGCCGCAGAGCACGATCGGCAGGCCGGCCGTTGCCGCGGCCCATTCGAATACGGCCAGCGCATCGTCGAAGGCGGCCGGATGCAGATGCTCGGGCGCCAGCCGGTAATCGGCGGACAGCACGGCAAAGCCGGTGCCGGCGCATATCTCGGCGCAGATGTCGTCATGGCTGTCGAGCCCGCCAAGGACGAAGCCGCCGCCGTGATAATAGACAACCATCGCCTGCGGCGCCGTGCCCGCCATCTGGTAACGCCGGACCGGGATCGCACGGTCGCCGGAAGGAACCGCGCTGTCGCTGGCCTTGACGCCGGGTGGGTAGGGCTCGCGAAACATCCGGCACATGGCATCATAGACCGCCCGCTGCCTGTCGATCGGCATGTAGACGATTTCGGGCGGATACCACTCGTTGACCCGATCGATATAGGCCCACAGCTCCGGATCGAGCAGCGTTTGGTATTTTCCGCGCCCTCTCGTTCCGGGTCGCTCGGCCTCGGTGATCATCGCTGCGCGATCCCGCTCAGAGCTCGGCGTAGAGCCGGGCAGCATTTTCATAGCTGAAGCGCAGCGGCACCGAGCCCTCGACCTGCCAGGCTTCAACCGTCTCGCCTGCCAGCAGCCGGCAGGCGCCGTCGGTGGTGGTGACGGCACCGCCATAGAGCCGGTTGGCAAGGTTGAGGATGGCCGTCTGGTGCATCGCCGTGCTGCCGCTGCCGCAGGCATCCTTGACCAGCAGCACTCGAAACCCGAGCGCCACCGCATCCTTGACGGTGGCATCGATGCAGGCCTCGGTCCAGACGCCGGCAACGACCAGCCACTCGATGCCGTCGGCCTTCAGCCGCTCGGCGGCAGGCCCCGCGCGGAAGGCGCTGGCATCGGTCTTGACCAGCATCATCTCGCCTGTCGCCGGGCCCACTTCCGCGCAGATCGCAGTCAGCGGATCGTCCTTGTCGGAAAACGCCGACTTGCCGCTGGCCTCGACCGGGTGGAGCGGCCGCGCCGTGGCGAGATCGACGATATAGGCCCAGTGGTAAAGGGGCACATTGTTGGCCCGCGCCGCCTCCTGCAGCCGCTGGACGTTGGCGAGGATGTCGCCATAGCCTTCGACCAGATAGCGCTTGTCCCGCCGATGCTCCTCCTGGAGATCGATGAACACCGCCGCCACCTTGCCGCGCTTGATCGAGATCGGGCTTTTCATGCAACACTGCCTGTCAACACTCAAACATGCCTGTCAAGGAAAACATCCTCATAGGGGAAGCGCGACAGGAGCTCGGTGCCGGTCTCGGTGATCAGGATCTCGTCTTCCAGCTTGACGCCCTCGCGGCCGCCCTTCTCGCCGATATAGCTTTCGACGCTGACCACCATGCCGGGCACGATGACCCCGTCTCGGCCATAGGTCTCGTAGTCCATGGCGTGCGCTATGAACGGCGTTTCGCCATGCATGCCGACGCCGTGCATGACCGAGGTATAACGCTGGTCGACGAAGCGGTCCGGTATCTTCCAGGCCTTTTCGGCAATCTCGCGAAACGCCATGCCCGGTTTGACGACCCCGATATTGTGCTGAACCTGGTCGTGCGCCATCTTGTAGAGCGACTTCTGGTAATCGGTCGGCCTGCCCGGGCCGCAGCGGAAGGTGCGCGAGAAATCCGAATAATAGCCGTAGCAGCCGATCGTGTCGGTATCGAGCGCCAAGAGTTCGCCCGGCCTGATCTTGCGGCCGCTCGCCTCGTTGAACCACGGATTGGTGCGCTGGCCCGAGGTCAGCAGCCGGGTCTCGACGAACTCGCCGCCTTGCCGGATCACCTCACCATACATGATGGCGAACAGCTCGTTTTCGGAAACGCCAGGCTTGATCGCCTCGCGCACCGCATAGACCGCAGCCTCGGCACCAGCCATCGACACCTGCAGGCATTTTACTTCCTCGGGCGTCTTGACCGCGCGCACCGCCAAAATCTCGCCCTGGCAATCCCGCACCTCGCAGCCGCGCTTTTCCAGCGCCAGTGCCTGCAGATGGCTGCAGCGGTCAAGGCCGAGCTTCATCGAGCCGCCGCCATGCGCCTTGAGCAATTCGGCGATCTCATCGGCGAACGGGCCGGCGGTCTCGTCGTCGCGGCCTGACACCGATGACCAGACCAGCTTGGACGGACGCGCCTCGTCGATCGTGTCGAGCACCATCGAGACATGGTAGCTCTGCGGATATTCGAACAACACGATCGGCCCTTCGGTGGGGACGAAGAAGTAGCGCGTCGAGTTGCGCAGGAAATAGCCGAACATGTTGCGCGAGCCGGTGGCGTAGCGCTGGTTGTAGGGGTCGAACAAAACGACGCCGCCATAGCCGGCCTCGCGCATCCAGGCGCGCAGCCTGGCCAGCCGGCCCTTGCGCAGCGCGTCGGCGTCGATGAAGGACGGCTCGGTGTCCGACAGCCACATGCCGCCGGCCGGATCCGCCGCCGCCGGATGGCGCATGCGATCCTTGAAGTCGACATCCTCGGTGCTGTCGGGGTCAAAAACGACGATGCTCATGGGTGCCTCCTGGAAGCGGGGAAGATGAGCCATACGTCGTTCAGAGGCTGTGCGAGATGCCGCATATGTTGTGCCGGATGCCGCAGCCCCGACGCGCCGGCGATCCTTCGCGCCCCTCTCTGTCCTGCCGGACATCTCCCCCACGAGGGGGGAGATCGGCAGCTTCGCCGATGGAGCTACTCTCGCGATGTTGGCAATTGGCGAAAGCGGAGGCGACGGCCAATCTCCCCCCTTTGTGGCCCTTTGTGGGGGAGATGCCCGGCAGGGCAGAGAGGGGCGCTGTCCCGCCAACATCCGAAATACCTAATGCCTCCGCATCACCTTCGGCGCATGGCCATGCTCCTCCCGGAACGCCCGCGCAAAGCTCGACATCGAGGCGAAACCGCAGGCCAGCGCGACGTCGCGCACCATCAGCGTCGAATGCGCCAAGAGGTCGGCGGCACGCTTCAGCCGCAGGCGGCGGTAATAGCCGTTGGGCGAGATACTGAGTTCGGAGCGGAAATTGCGTTCGAGCTTATCGGAGGAGACACCAAGTCGCCCCGCCAGTTCCGCCATGCCGAGCCGCTCCTCCACCGCATCCTCCATGATGGCGATGGCCGACAGCACCAGTTCGTTCTGCACGCCGGTCCGCAGCCTGAGCGGCATCAGCTTGCGGTCGACGCTGGAGCGCAGCGGGCTGTGCACGAACCATTCGGCGACGCCGGCGGCCAGTTCGGCGCCATAATCGCTGGTGATGATCTCCAGCATCATGTCGAGGCTGCCGACGCCACCGGCCGAAGTGAAGCGCTTGCGGTCGATGACATAGAGATCGCGCCTCAGCTCGATATCCGGAAACGCTTCGGTGAAGGCAGCCTGGCTGGTCCAGTGCAAGGTGCAGGCATGACCGTCGAGCAGGCCGGCCCGAGCCAGGAAGAAGGCGGCATCCGCCACCGCACCGATATGGGCGCCGTCGCGCAGGCTCCTGCGGATCCAGCTCACCGCATCGTGCGCGACGAGATGATCGGCATCGCCGCCCGAGCAGACGACGACGCGATCGACCTTCGGCGCGTCATGGGCGGCAAAGCCGGGCTGGATGACGACGCCGTTCGAGGCCTCCACCGGGCCTTCGGCGGCGCCGACGATGATCCAGCGATAGCAGTCCCGCTTGGCCAGCACGTTGGCGGCGCGGAGCGGCTCGATCACCGAGCTGAACGCCATCATCGGAAAGCCTGGGAAGACCAGGATGGCAAAGGTTAGGGGGGTGTCGCTTGCCGTCGGTTGGTTGCGTTGTCGGTTGTTCATAGCTTATGGAGCCAAAAGGATCGGGACGCTACAATTCAGGCAGATGCGCCCTGGGTCAACGGAATAGCGTGCAAGCTTGGGGGTGCGACGCAGAACAATTGCCGCTTGTCGGCGATCCCTCACACCCCCCTCTGTCCTGCCGGACGTCTCCCCTTCGCCGTCCCGTCCGTTTCAGCGTTGGAGATTGGCGAAAGCGCAAGATAATGGCCAATCTCCCCCCTCGTGGGGAGATTCCCGGTAGGGGCAGAGGGGGCGCCGTCCCGCCGACGTCTCGCTATCCGGCTCAACTGGCCAGCGCCCGATCCAGATCCGCAATCAGATCATCGCCGTCCTCGATCCCGGCCGACAGCCTTACCAGCGAATCCGAAATCCCGATCTCGGCGCGTTTTTTCGCCGGGATCGAGCCGTGCGTCATCAGCGCCGGGTGCTCGATCAGGCTTTCGACGCCGCCGAGGCTTTCGGCCAGCGTGAACAGTTGCGTATGTTCGAGGAAGCGTTTGGTGCCGGCGAGGTCGCGGTCGAGCTCGACCGTGATCATGCCGCCGAAGGCGTGCATCTGCCGCCTGGCGATGGCGTGCTGCGGGTGGCTGGGCAGGCCGGGATAGATGACACGGCGGATGTCGGGACGGCTTTCCAGCCAGTGCGCGATCTTCTGGCCGTTCGACGAATGACGCTCCATCCTCAGCGCCAGCGTCTTCAAGCCGCGCAGCGCCAGGAAACTGTCGAACGGCCCTGAAATGGCGCCGATGGCGTTCTGCAGGAATTTCAGCCGGTCGGCGAGATCCTTGTTGTCGCCGACCACGGCGACGCCGCCGACCATGTCGGAATGGCCGTTGAGGTATTTCGTCGTCGAATGGACCACGATGTCGATGCCGAGCTCCAGCGGCCGCTGCAGATAGGGGCTGCAGAAAGTGTTGTCGGCGACTGAGAGCACGCCTTTGCGCCTGGCAAGTGCTGCGACGCCTTCGAGGTCGACGACACGCAGCAGCGGGTTGGTCGGCGTCTCGACCCAGAGCATTTTGGTTTCCGGGCGGATCGCCGCCTCGACCGCGGCAAGGTCGGTGAAGTCGACGAAGTCGACCTGCAAATTGGCCGAGCGCTTGCGCACCCGTTCCAGCAGCCGGAACGTGCCGCCATAGATGTCGTCGGTCGCGACGATATGCGCGCCTGAATCGAGCAATTCGAAAATGGTTGCGATCGCCGCCAGCCCCGAAGCGAAGGCGAAGGCGGCTGTGCCGCTTTCGAGGTCGGCCACCGCGCGCTCGAAGGCGAAGCGGGTCGGGTTCTGGCTGCGGGCATATTCAAAGCCCTTGTGCACGCCCGGGCTCTGCTGACCGTAGGTCGACGTGGCATAGATCGGTACCATCACCGCGCCCGTCGTCGGGTCGTGGCTCTGGCCGCCATGGATGGTGCGCGTCGAAAAGGCGAGGCGGTTTTTGCCCGATACGGTGGCTTTGACGGTCATCGGGCGCGCCTCAGATGGTTGATCAGGTCGATGCGTGTTATCAGGCCGATGAATTCGTCGCCGTCGAAGACGATGGCGACCTCGTTGCGATCGAAGACCGGCAGCAACGCGTCCAGCGTCTGGCTGGCTTGCAGCGTGTGCAGGGTAGAGGTCATAGCCGTACTGACCGGGGCCTTGAAGCGGTCCCAGCGGCTGTCATAGGGGCCTTCGACCTTGGCGAGGATATCGCTTTCGTCGATGATGCCGACGAGCTTGCCCTCGTCCAGCACCGGCAGCTGCGAGACATCCGATCGGCGCATGAGGCCATAGGCGTTGAGCAGGCTTTCGTCCGGGCCGACGGACACGACATCGCCGGTGCGGAGCGTGCGCATGACCAGGTCGCGCAGATCGCCATGCTGCTCCTGCTCGGCCAGGCCCTGCTCGACCAGCCAGAAATCGTCGAAGACTTTCGACAGGTACTTGTTGCCGCTGTCGCAGACGAAGGTGACGACGCGCTTCGGCACCGTCTGCTCGCGGCAATAGCGAAGCGCTGCCGAAAGCAGCGTACCGGACGACGAGCCGGCGAGAATGCCTTCCTTCGAAAGCAGGTCGCGCACCGCAAGCATGCTCTGCTTGTCGGGGATGGAATAGGCCTTCCTGACCAGCGACAGATCGGCATTGGGCGGCACGAAATCCTCGCCGATGCCTTCGACGGTCCAGCTTCCGGCCTCTACCATCTTGCCGGTCTTGATCAACGGTGCCAGCACCGAGCCGACCGGATCGGCCAAAATCATCTCGGTCTTCGGCGAGACTTTCGCAAAATAACGGCCGAGCCCGGTCAGCGTGCCGCCGGAGCCGACGCCGACGACCACCGCATCGACATCGCCTCCGAGCTGTTGAAAGATTTCCGGCCCGGTCGTGGTTTCGTGGGCCAGCGGATTGGCCGGGTTGGCAAACTGGTTGGCGTAGAAGGCGCCGGGCAACTCGGCGGCGATCTTTTCGGCCATGTCCTGATAATATTCGGCATGGCCCTTGCCGACATCGGAACGCGTCATGCGCACTTCCGCGCCGAGCGCCCGCAGATGCTGGATTTTTTCGCGCGACATCTTGTCGGGCACGACGAGGATGATGCGGTAGCCCTTGGGGATGCCTACCTGGGCGAGGCCAAGACCGGTATTGCCGGCAGTCGCCTCCACGATGGTGCCGCCGCGCTTCAGTCTGCCCTGTTTTTCGGCGGCGGCAATCATCGACAGCGCTATGCGGTCCTTGATCGAGCCGCCGGGATTCTGGCTTTCGAGCTTGATGAACAGCCGGCACTTGCCGATGTCGAATTTGGTCAGCTCGACGACCGGTGTCTGCCCGATCAGGTCGAGAACCGAGGCATAGGGCGGGCGCAGGCGGGACGATGCATCGTCCGGTGCCACGATCTTGTGCTTGCTCATGTCAGATGCTCCGTTGCCAGAATGAGCAACCGCCCTGGAAGACGGCAACCTACCGTCTTTTCCAGCCGTTTGCAGTTGGAAAGAAGATAGATCGTGCCAATCCGGCCGCCAGCAGGGGAATGGAATTTCGAGAAAGCTTCGCCGGCCTGCAGGCAGGGCAAAAGATTTGCAGAACCTGCCTGGGACTAAACGCACCATCTCGTTCGTTGCCGCCGCCGATTCCGCCATGCTACCCGGCGTTGGGCGAACAGCAATGCAAGGAATGGCCGATGAAGATTCTTGCCTATGACAATTTCAAGCCCGGCGTCACGCTCGACGATTTGCGGCCTTATCTGCGCGACGAAGTGTCGAATGTCTGGCGGCTCTGGAAGGCGGGGATCGTGCGCGAGAATTATGCGCGCGGCGATATTGGCGGCGTCATCATCGTCTTCGAGCTCGACAGCGTCGCGGAAGCGCGGCGCTACACTGAGGACTTCCCGCTGTCCAAGGCCGGGCTGCTGGAATGGCACTTCATCGCCTTCGACGCGCCATTGCCGCTTGAATTCCTGTTCGATCCGACGGTCGATATCGCCAAGCCATGGGACCGGACGGCGGCATGATCCGGGCGAGCGACGGGATCGAAATCCCGGCCAGCCTGGCTGAGTGGTGCGATCCGCGCCGCACGGCGCTGGTGGTCTACGACATGCAGGTCGGCATCTGTCGCCAGGTGGCCGGCGCCGCGACCATCGTCGAGTGTACCGGCACGGTGCTGGAAGCGGCGCGCAGGGCCGGAATGCGGGTGGCGTTCACGCGCCATCTGTCGCTGCCGCGCAAATGGATGGGCGCGACGCAGCTGCGCACCGCCATGGCCTGGCAGCGGCGCGACAGCCCCGACACGGTCGAGCCGTGGTTCCCGCGCGACGCCGAAGCGACGCGGATCGTGCCCGAGCTGGAACCCCGCGATGACGAGGCGGTGTTCGACAAGCTCACGATGTCGGCCTTCGATTCCACCGCGCTCGGCTTTGCCTTGCGCGATTGCGGCGTGCGCACGATAGCGCTCGCTGGCATCGCCATAGAGATCGGCATCGAGCCGACCGTTCGCCAGGCGACCGACAATGGCTTTGTCGCCATGGTAATCGAGGACGCCTGTGGCTTCGGCAACCGCGAAGCGCGCGACCGCTCGATGGCGACGCTACGCTTCCTCGGCGAAGCCGTCGTCACCGACGTCGCAAGCTTCTGCAGCGCGCTTGCCGGCGCGGGTTGAGGGCAATCGGCTTGCCGCGCGACCCACCGTTTCACGGCAACGCCGAACCGCTCCATCGCTTTGTCTTCACACATTGCGGACGGAAAACCGCTCCGCGCTTTTCCCGGAACCGCTCTAGGTGGTGGCTGCGCTGTCGGTGCGAAAGCGCACACCCTCGGCGCGGCCATGCACGCTGCCCCAGTCGTAGAGCGCCTGGAGCGCGGCGGCGAGATCACCGCCGCGACCGGTCAAGGCGTAGCGCCCCTTGCCGTCGGGCGACGTCTCGAGCGTGACGAAGCCGATCTCGACAAGCTCGGCCAGGCGCTGCGTCAGCATCTTGTCCGAGAGCGAGGGGATCAGCCGGCGCAGGTCGGAATAGCGCATCGGCTGTTCCTTGATGCGCGCCAGGATCACCGTCTTCCATTTGCCGCCGAGCGCGTCGAGCGCGAACTCGACCGGACAGCCGTAGAGTCTTCCGCGTTGGGTCATGCGCCATGGTAGGCAAGGCACGGTGACCACGAAAGCAGAATTTGCCCGGCCATCTGGCCAGAGTCGCGGCTCACGGCCTCGCCGACTACAAAATCCATGGAGGAGAACGAAGACGAGCGTGCGCGACACCAATCCGGTCAATGCGAGACAGCCGAAACGTGTGGCGTCATCGCCTGGCTGTCTCGACCACCACGGGCTGGCCGGTCGGCTCTGGTGGAGCGAGCTCCCGCACCCCTGGTTCGTCTTCAGCGAACGCGGTTATGCCGTCGAGGTCTTTTCACCCAACGGCGGCGGTCTTGCATCCGAATTGCGTCAAGACGAAGGGAGCCTCATCCGAGCAAGCGCTTGCTCAGCCGCGCGCACTGCACGCGAATATCGGGAATGGCGTCGATTTCGAAGAAGGTGCCGCGCGTCAGTGGCCCGACGGCGAGGATCTTGGCGGATACCGTGCCGTCGCCGGCGATGACCTCGCAGTTCGCGGTCACGTCGAGGCCGAGGCGCAGCGGATCCGGCCGTGCCAGCCCACGCTCGACCAGCGACCGCACCACGCTGTTCGAGGTGGTCGAGATGTCCCTGGCGATGCCTGTGCAATCATAGATGCGAGCAAAGTCGAACCTTTCGAGGTGCTGCGTGTGGCGCGACTGGACCTGTACGCTGAAACCGTCGCCGGCGGCGATCTCGACGACGCGCCCGGCGACAAGGCGGATGCGGCCCGCTTGCACCGCCTCGGCAACGCGGGCGTAGACTTCCGGCGCCATGCGATGGCGGTGGATGTCCCACCAGGCCTTGGTGTGCTCGACGAAGCGGCGCTTGGCCGAGGACGGCCAGTTCTGCCAGATCTTCTGGTTGAAGGGTCTCAGACCGTCGACGACGTCGCGCCAGTCGATGCCGGCCTTCTGGTTTTCCCGGATCAGGTCGCGGAACCAGCCGACGAAATAGGAAAGCTGGGTGCCGAGCGGAATGTCGGCAACGTCGAGCTTGATCGGATTGCCCTTGCGATGCGGCGAAGGCAGCAGGCCGCGCCGAGACACCGCGACGATCGCGCCGCGGTGGCCGCGCTGCTCGAGCGACAGGAAGGCATCGACCATGCTCAAGCCCGTGCCCAGCACCAGGACTCGGGCTTCGGGGTCGAGCGCAGTGTCCGCCTCGGATCCCATCCTGATCGCATGCCCCTGCCCCGCCCCCGGCTCTTCGTCGTGGCCGGTGGCGAGCACGGCAAGATGCGCAACCACGCTGGTGCCGTTGGCCAGCGCCACTTCGACACCTGACGCGGTCGGCGAGATCGACAGGCTCTCCTCGCGGATCAGGCGCAGCCGGCCCGTCTGCTGCTCACGCGCCTCGAGCTCGTCGAGCAACTCCTTGAGATAGCGGGCGTAGACGCTGCGCGGCGCATAGACCGGCGCCTGTTCCGGCGTTGCCAGGCCGCGTTCAAGCAGCCAGCGCGAGAAATTGCCGGGATCGTCGGCATAGGCGCTCATGCCCGACGCGCTGACATTCAGCACATGCGCCGACAGCAGCGTTGAATAGGCCATGCCTTGCCCAAAATGAGGTCGTTTTTCGATCAAGCTGACACGTAGATCGGGATTGGGCGACTTCAGCAGATGCGCGGCAAGCACGACGCCGCTGGCACCGCCACCGACAATGATGATCGAACTTGGCGTAGCGCGCACGGTCATGCGCACACCAGCTGTCCTGGCGATCGTCGCCGGCTCAGGAGAGATTGGTTCAGGCTTGGATTTTCAACGCCGCCGAAAAATCCTCGTCGCCGGCGATGTCGCGCATTTCGGCGAGGCTGCGCTGGTCCAGCACCTCGGCGATGGCCTGCCGGACCTCCAGCATCAGGTGTCGGACTTGGCATGTCGCCTCGTTGCAGTCTTCGCAGCGCTGATACTGGGTGCGGCTGGCGCAAGGAATGGGGGCAAGCGGTCCGTCGAGCACCCGCACGACGTGGCCGACCTTGATCTCGTCCGCCGGGCGTGCCAGCCGGTAGCCGCCCTCCTTGCCCTTGCGGCTCTGAACGAAACCGGCATTGCGCAATTCGCCAAGGATGGCATCGAGGAACTTCTTCGGAATATTGTTTCCTGTGGCGATGTCGTTGACGAAGGCGAGCTGTCCAACCGGCAGGCGCGCCAGATGGACGAGCGCCTTGAGGCCGTATTTACCTTTTTTCGTGAGCATAACCCGAACGTTTCTCTGTCATGCGATGGCGCAAGGCCACCGGTTGCGAAACGCCTGGCGTGCCTCCCCGCCGCGTCCAAGCTGTCACTACAGATAAATTCTAGTGACATGATATACAAGCCGAGAAACGTTGATTTTGCTTCGTTTTCACGCCGCAATGGCCATTTTGGCCGGGGCTTGTGCTCTTGGAAGCACAGAAGCCGCCGCCAATGGCGTACCGCCAAACTGGCGGGCGGCAGGAATGTCCCCATCGGCGAGAATACCGACAGCAGTTTCTGCCCCTGAATTTGAAGGCCAAAGCATGCCGCGCGCGGCAACAAGGAGGGTGGCGTCGCTCATCGTCCTCTCCAATCCTTCAATGTCGATAAGGATACTAGACTTAACCGCGAACACAGGGAACTTGTTTCCAATTTCTTGGCTACTCGCAGCATGGTTTGCCGATGCAGGGGCGAAAACGGGAAAATCCTTGGTGCGCGCATGGACGACGTGGAAGAGGTTCCCCGGGCAAGGACGATGGTTCTCACCCGGGCCGTCCCGTCACCCAGAAGCGTGCGAATGTGCAACTGCCATAGCCAGATGACTTTTTCTAACAAGACCGAACCGATTGGAAGGATTTAACTCTACAAGAACGATAGAGTTAGGTGACTATGAAACGCAATCCGGGTTTTTCTCGTTTTCCAAGGAGCCTTTCATGTCCACCATTTCGCGACGTATCGTTCTCTTGTCCTCGGCGGCCTTGGCTGGTGCGGCCTTTCTCGGCCCAGCCGATGCGCAGGACCTCAAGATCACTATCGGCTACCAGACGGTCGTCGAACCCTCGAAGGTGCCGCAGGCCGACGGCGCCTATGAGAGCGCGACCAAGGCGACAATCGACTGGCGGAAATTCGATTCCGGCGCCGACGTGATCGCGGCGATCGCTTCCGGTTCGGTCGACATCGGTTATGTCGGCTCGAGCCCGCTGGCGGCGGCGGCGAGCCACGAGCTTCCCATCCAGACAATCTTCATTGTCGGGCTGATCGGCGAATCCGAAGCCCTTGTCGCCCGCAACGGCGCCGGCATCGAGAAGGCCGCCGACCTTGCCGGCAAGAAGGTGGCGGTGCCCTTCGTTTCGACGACGCATTACAGCCTGCTTGCCGCGCTGAAGCATGAGGGTGTCGACCCGAAGTCGGTCGATATTCTCAATCTGCGGCCGCCGGAGATCGCGGCGGCATGGGCGCGCGGCGACATCGACGCCGCCTATGTCTGGGATCCGGCACTCGGCCAGATCAAGACTTCGGGCAAGGTCGTGCTGGATTCCTCGCAGGTCGCCGCCTGGGGCGCGCCGACCTTCGACGCCTGGATCGTGCGCACCGACTTCGCCGAAAGGAACCCGGAAGCGGTGCGCGACTTCGTCAAAGTGACGGGCGCGGCCTATGCCGAGTTCCTGGCCAAGCCGGACGTCTGGTCGGTGACGTCGCCGCAAGCGGCGAAGATCGCCACGATCACCGGGGCCAAGCTGGAGGACGTGCCGCAACTATTGAGGGGCTATGTCTTCCCGACGCTCGAGGAGCAAGCCTCGGACAAGTTCCTCGGTGGCGGCACGGTCAAGGCGGTCGAGGCGACATCGGCCTTCCTCAAGGAGCAGGGCAAGATTGACGCCGTGCTGCCGGATTATTCGAAATACGTGTCGTCGAAATATGTCAGCGAAGCGCTTGCCTCGAACTGACGCCAACGCGCGCGGTTCTCCTTCCCTGACGCCGCGTGCTCCCTGCCCCGAACCGCTTGCGAGGAGCGGCTTCGGGGCAGACAGATTCGGAATATCGGCGAGGTTCCCATGACGCATCTCGTGCTCGACAAGGTCTCGGTCCACTATGACGGTCAGCCGGCGCCGGCGGTCGAAAATGTGTTGATTGAAATCGCCAAGGACGACTTCGTTGTCCTGGTCGGCCGCTCCGGCTGCGGCAAGACCTCGTTGCTCAACGTCGCTGCGGGCTTGGTCGAGCCTGTGCGCGGACGCGCCACGATTGGCGGCAGGCTGATCACGGCGCCAAGCTCTGAGCGCGCCGTCGTGTTCCAGAACGACGCGCTGTTTCCGTGGCTGACCGCGCGGGAAAATGTCGCCTTTGCGCTCAGGCTGCGCGGTGTCAGGGCGGCTGAACGGGCGCGGCGCGCCGACAAGCTTCTGGCGCTGGTGAAGCTCGACGGCGCCGGCGATAAGCGCATCTGGGAGCTTTCCGGCGGCATGCGCCAGCGGGTCGGCCTGGCCCGGGCGCTGGCGGCCGAGCCGCAATTCCTGCTGCTCGACGAGCCGCTGGGCGCGCTCGATGCGCTGACACGCGAACGCATGCAGACAACGCTGCTCGATCTGTGGACGGCAAGCCAGGTCGGCGTGCTGATGGTCACGCACGGCATCGAGGAAGCCCTGGTGCTGGCAACCCGTATCATTGTGCTCGCTCCCGGCCCTGGCCGGGTGGTGTGGAGCTTCGAGACCGGCTTCAGCCGGCGCTATGCAGCCGGCGAGGCCATTCGCAGCATCAAGGCCGATCCCGCCTTCGCCGCGGCGCGCGGCGAGTTGACCGACGCGATCTTCGAAGGGGAGGCAGCATGACCGTTACCTCCTATACCGAGCGGCCGCAGCGCTCCAAGGTCGACGACGGAGCCGACGCGCTGTCGGTGCCATGGTCGCGGCCGCGGCCGAGACGCAGCCGCGTTTCGGCCCGCGTGGTTAGCGCGATCACCATTCTGATGATGCTGGCGGCGTGGACGGTATCGGCCCGCCTGCAATTGGTGTCGCCGGTTTTCCTGCCGTCGCCCGTGGCAGTCTGGAACAAATTTGCCGTCGTCGCCCGTGACGGCTTTGTCGACGCGACGCTGCTCCAGCATATCGCCGCCAGCGTGTGGCGGGTGTTTGCGGCGTTGATCATCGCCCTTGTCATCGGCGTTCCCATCGGGCTGGCTATCGGCATCAGCACGATCGGGCGCGGCATCTTCGATCCGCTGCTCGAGTTCCTGCGGCCGATCCCGCCGCTCGCCTATCTGCCGCTGATCATTATCTGGTTCGGCATTGGCGAGCCGTCCAAGATCCTGGTGATTGCCATTGCCATGCTGGCGCCGGTCGCGCTGTCGACGGCATCGGGTGTTCGCGGCGTCTCGAAGGAGCGCATCAATGCAGCGCGCTCACTTGGCGCCACGCAGCGCCAAGTGATCAGGCACGTGATCCTGCCCAGCGCGCTGCCCTCGATCCTGACCGGTCTGCGCATCGCGCTTGGCGCCGGCTGGTCGACGCTGGTTGCCGCCGAGCTGGTGGCAGCGACACGCGGGCTCGGATTCATGATCCAGTCCGCGGCCCAGTTCCTCGTCACCGACGTGGTGGTGATGGGCATACTGGTGATCGCGGCCATTGCCTTCGTCCTCGAATTCATCATCCGCAGGATCGAGCGGGTGCTCGTCCCGTGGGCGGGGCGGGAGTAACCGGACCGGAGACGTGACGATGCCCCATTCCACCGCTGTACTGTTTGCGCATTTCGGCCATTGGCTCCGCCGGATCAAGGCCGGAGACAAACAGCCGCCTGACGGCGAACGCAAAACGCCGACGCCGGTGCATCTGGACGCGGAGCGCAACCGCCTGCCGCCGCGCGACGAAAGTTTCTACTGGGGCTGGCAGTACTGGTCGCGGTGACCGACTGCCAGGGTCCGCTGTGCGCTGCTCTGAAGGGAGCTTGAGCATGGACGCGTGCTCAACCACGCGAGCGGTTTGCCCAGGCCAGGCCGACCAGGCCGACCAGCACCGTCACGATGCCGACATAGAGCCATTGCGACTGGCCGGTCATGAAGCTGCCACCGATAAGGCCGATGCCTTGCAATGACCACAGCACGCCGGTGGCGAGCACAATCAAGGCCAGCAGATTTTTGATCAATCTCATTGCTGAAACTCCTTTCCAAGTCGATCGTCAGCCGCGTTCCGGCCGGAATGGAACAGCTAAAAGAAGCGGTTCGGTCACGCCAACTTCTACTTAGATGCTAACCTCTGATCCTGCGCAAGACATGCGGAGATCGGTGCAAAGATCATCAAAGAAGCTGTGTCGTGCTGCGGAAACTCTCTGACAAATTGTTTCGCACCGACTCCAAACGTGTAACATTGTCATGGAACCGACAGATCATTGCCGCATTTGCTGCCTCATTCGCCCCTAACCGCTGCGGGTCTGTCAACGGAGCCAGTCCCCAACACATGAACAAAAGCAACCGGACCGCGCTTGTCGCGGCCACTATCGCGGCTGGCCTGATGGTCGGCGCATCCAGTGCCAGCGCCGCCGCGCAGTGCGGCCGTGCCTCCTGGTACTCACTGCATTCCAGAACCGCTTCCGGCGAACGCATGAACCCGTCGGCGCTGACCGCAGCGCATCGCAGCCTGCCGTTCGGCACCAAGCTGAAGGTGACCAACCGCAACAATGGCCGCAGCGTCGTCGTGCGTATCAACGACCGCGGCCCGTTTATCAGGGGCCGGATGCTCGATCTGTCGAAGGGCGCCGCCAGCCAGCTTGGCTTCATCAGCTCGGGTCACACCGCTGTCTGCATGGCACGGGTCTAACGGCCGCCACGGCCGGACACCGCCTCCGACGCTCGTCCCCAATAGCCGTGCTGCTTGCCAGGCCTTCGCAGGTGCACATTGAGCCGGCTGTTGCCGTTCTAGGCGGATTCTCAACGCCTTGGACGAAAGAACGAGCATAAATCACGCAAGTTGACGTATTGCATCGCAGCAGATTGTTGCTAACTTCCCTGCAAGGCATTCAAGGCTCGGCGCTGCTCGTCGGCCCTTCGATCGCAGTCGGCAGCGGGGTTCTCGATGTTCTACCAGCTCTACGAACTGAACCACGCCGCCTTGCAGCCGGCGCGCCTCTATGCCGATGCGATGCGCCTGTTCTACTCCAATCCGCTCAATCCGGTTTCACACACGTCCTGGGGCCGCTCGGTTGCGGCAACGGCCGAACTGTTCGAGCGCACGACGCGCCGCTACAGCAAGCCGCAATTCGGCCTGACCAAAACCGTGGTCGACTGGAAAACCGTCGAGGTCAGCGAACGCACGGTCTGGTCGCGGCCGTTCTGCAACCTGGTTCGTTTCGAACGGGCGGTTCCGGCCGGGCGCCGGCCGGATCCGAAGCTGTTGATCGTCGCGCCGATGTCGGGCCACTACGCGACGCTGCTGCGCGGCACGGTAGAGGCGATGCTGCCCTATGCCGACGTGCATATCACCGACTGGGTCGACGCCCGCATGGTGCCGCTGGCCGACGGCAGCTTCGATCTTGACGACTATATCGACTACATCGTCGACATGCTGCATGCGCTGGGCCCCGACACCCATGTGATGGCGGTGTGCCAGCCTTCGGTGCCGGTGCTGGCGGCGGCGGCACTGATGGAAGCCAAGGGTGATCCGTTCGTGCCCTCGACGATGACGCTGATGGGCGGGCCGATCGACACGCGCCGCAATCCGACGGCGGTCAATCTGCTGGCGCAGGAAAAGGGCATCGACTGGTTCCGCGACAACGTCATCATGCGCGCGCCCTGGCCGGTGCCGGGCTTCGGCCGCGAGGTCTATCCCGGCTTCCTGCAGCTTTCGGGATTCATGAGCATGAACCTCGACCGCCACATCATCGCCCACAAGGACTTCTTCATGCACCTGGTGAAGCATGACGGCGACAATGCCGAGAAGCACCGCGAGTTCTACGACGAATATCTGGCGGTGATGGATCTGACGGCGGAATTCTACCTGCAGACCGTCGACACCGTGTTTGTCCGCCAGGCCTTGCCCAAGGGCAAAATGACGCATCGCGGCGTGGCGGTCGACCCTTCGGCGATCCGCAATGTCGCCCTGTTCACGGTCGAGGGCGAGAACGACGACATTTCCGGCCTTGGCCAGACCAAGGCTGCGCACGACCTGTGCATCAACATCCCGGCCGACAGGCACGCCCATTACATGCAGCCGGCGGTCGGCCACTATGGTGTGTTCAACGGCTCGCGCTTCCGCTCCGAAATCGTGCCGCGCATCGTCGATTTCATTACCAGCTACGGCCGTCAGAATCGGGTTGCGGTGAAGCCCAAGCTGGTCAGGACCGGCAAGAAATAGGCAACCAGTGATGATGCCCGTCAATCCGCATCAGGTCGGTCAATGCCAAAATCATCGGTTGGCGGGGCCGTGCGGCCGTCGACCTGTTGCACAATAGTCGCGTTGGCGCCACGCGGGTAACCATGCCGCAAAAATCAATCCATCCTCATAATTGACACGGACTGTAAATACCCCTTAACGTTTCGTTAACAACAAGGGACAAGCGGGGACAATGATTTCCTCACCAATGGCGAGAACGCTGCGCCTGTGCGCGCTGGCTGGACTTACTGTGGCGGCAGGTTGGGCCGGTTCGGCCTCGGCAGCCAGCCCGATGATAACAGGTGGCCCGACCTCGCAGCCGATCGGCCATTATGATTTCTGCAAGAGCTACGCGTCCGAATGCTCGATCCGCCCGAAGGATCTGTCGCCCGCCAGCCTGACAGGCTCGCTGTGGCGCAAGCTGCTCAGCGTCACGGCAAAGGTCAACGCGGCCGTCAAGCCGGAGAGCGACTTCGACATCTACGGCAAGGATGAGGTCTGGGCCTATCCCGACAAGGGCGTTGGCGATTGCGAGGACTATGTCCTGGAAAAGCGCCGTGAGCTGAACCGGCTGGGCGTCTCGTTTGCCGATCTGCTGATGACCGTCGTGCGCAAGCCGGATGGCGAAGGCCACGCTGTGCTGACGGTGCGCACCGACAAGGGCGACTACATCCTCGACAATCTGACCGACCAGGTCCGTTCCTGGGACCAGACCGGCTATCGTTTCCTCAAGCGACAGGCGATCGACAATACCGGCCGCTGGGTCTCGATCCGCGGCGGCCAGCAGGTGCTGGTCGGCTCGGTCCAGTAACAAGGCAACTCATTTCGGCTGTGCCAGCGCGGCGCGGATCGACGCAATGATGCGGCGAAGCTCGGCTTCGTCGAGCTTTTCGATGTTGTCGGCCAGGAGATTGGCAAGCTCGGTCGCCGCAGGGCTAAGACCCGACGTGTCGAGCTTGACGCGCGGATGCGAGGTTTCGGCCAACCGCGCCAGTTCCTCGGCCTCGTCCCAAATGATGTTGAAATAGCCGATGATCTTCTGGATCAGCGTCCAGCTCGGCGCACCGCGGCGGCCGTGTTCGAGCGCCGAGAGATAGGCCGCGCTGACGCCGATCGCCTTGGCCATGTCCTTCTGGCTGACGCCGCGCTCGTTTCTCAGCACGCGAAGCTTTTCGCCGAATGGGGTCACAAGCGCACCTTCATGGGTGCATCCTCATAGGTGCGTCCCTCATGGGCGTGTCCTCATGAGCGAGCCCGCCGCAAGCGGATGTAGAGCGCACCCGAGCCGCCATGTTTGCGGGCGGCATGGTCGTGGCTGGAGACGAGGGGCCGGAAGGCGGGTGTCGACAGCCATGACGGCACGGCGCGCCGCAAGACGCCATCGCCGCCCGACGAGGAACCCTTGCCGGTGATCACAAGGACGTAGCGGATGCCGCCGGCATGCGCCCGGCACAGGAAGGAAAACAGCAGCGAATAGGCTTCGTCCTGGGTCAGGCCATGCAGGTCGACGCGGCCTTCGATCGGCAGCCGGCCCTTCGACAGCTTGTCCAGCGTCGGTTCGTCGAGTGCGTGGGAGACATGCTGCGCCTTCGGCTTTGCGGCCGTGGCAGCATTGCCCGCGACCTGTGCCGGCGGCGGCGCGTGCCTGGCCTCGTCGATCTCCGGCCCGATGTCTGGAATTTCGACGGCGGCTTTGCCCTTCAGCGGTTTTGCCGTGCGCGCCACCAGGTTCCATAGAACCCGGTCGTCCTCACTCAGCCTGTCGATGCGCCGGGTCATCGGCCTGCTCCTGAAACCAGCGGCCGGGGGATCAACGCATAAAAATCGGCGGCGTTGCGGATAACGCCGGCGATCTCGCCGGCCGCATCGCCCGACCCGGCAAACAGATCACCGCGAGCCGGCCCGGTGATCGCCGAGCCGGTGTCCTGCGCGATCATCAGCCGCCGGAACGGTTTTCCGTCGAAGACGGTCAGCGACGGTGCATCGATATGGAAGGGCGTGCCGAACGTGTGCAGCAGCCGGTCGACGGCGATCGAGCGGCCGGGTGTCAGCGCCACCTTGGCGGCAGCGATCGGGCCGAGCTCTGGGTCGTCGACGCCCATCTCGCGGAAGAAGATGTAGGAGCGGTTGCGCCAAAGGATCTCGTCGACGCGTTCCGGATGTGCCTTGAACCAGGCACGGATCGACTGCATCGTCACTTTCTCCAGCGGGATCTCGCCTTCCTCGCTCAAGATCTTGCCCGGTCCGGTAAAGCGCTGGCCGGATTTGGCGGCATAGGTGATGCGGCGAAGCCTGCCGTCGGTCATCTTGAGCCGCGCCGCGCCCTGCACGTGGATGAAGAAGGCGTCGACCTTATCGGCGAGCCAGGCGATTTCCAGCCCTTTTCCGGCAAGCGCGCCGCATTCGATCTCGCCGCGGTCGAAATATTCGACCGGGCCGTTCGGCGCCGCACGAGCAAAGGCGAGATAAGGATCCAAGCCTGAAGGACGATTGCCGTCGTCGATGTCGACAAGATCGGCCGGGCGGGCCAGCAATGGCACCGGAAACTGCTCCGTGCGTACCGGCGAGGCGTCGACCTCCGGCTCATAAAAGCCGGTGACCAGGCCGGGACCACCATCTTCGGCATCGATACGGGCCGGAACGAAATGGCGCTCGAAAAAGCTTCGGGCCTGCAACCGACTCGCCGGCGAAACGGTGCGCGCTTCGGCATAGGCGTCGGCAAAGCCATTGTAATCGACGCCGAGCGCGCCGGAGCGGTAGGGTTTGGTCAGGACATGAAAGGCCGACCGGCGAAAGGCCTCAAAGGCAGGGAGATGGTCGTCCTCGCCCCAGCCCGGCAATTCGCCAAAGGATTTTTCGCTGAAGGCTCGAGAAAGCGACACGACAGCCTCCGCCGCCGTCCAGTTCAGTCTTCTTCTTCGGTGGCGACGAGCTTCCAGTTCGGATCGCGCGAGCGCGCGTCACGAGCGAAGGTCCAGACATCTTTGACCTCGGCGACGGTTTCGGGATCGCCGTCGATGACGGCGCCGGCCTTGTCGCGGGTCGCCGAAATCAGTTCGCTGACGATGCGCAGCGTGATGTGCGCCTCGCTGCCCTTCATCTCGGCCGAAACGATGTCGGCCTTTTCGATGCCGACGAAGGAGGACTGGATCTTTTCGGCTTTCGCCTCACGGTCGCCGATGGCCGCGACGAAGCCGTCATAGACCTCGCGCGACAAAAGGTTCTTCAAGGTTTTGCGGTCGCCATCGGCGTAGGCCATGACGATCATCTCATAAGCCATCTTGGCGCCGTCGACGAAGGTCTTCGGGTCGAAGGTCGGATCATTGTCCTTGATCGCCCGCAGGCCCCGGTTGAGATCGGTGTCCGGCTTGACAAAGGCATCGATCGCCACATAGGCATCGGCCGCCGGCTCTCCCGCCAGCCGCTTGCGCGGCAGCGAAACCACGTTCTCGGGTTTCTGGGTGGCATCCTTGTCGTTTTTGCGCGCTGCCGTATATGGATCGAAGGGTGGGCGCTCGTTGCCCGTGCGTCGGCCAAGCACGTTGCGCAGTTGGAAGAAGATCACCACCGCCGCAATCAGAAAGAAAATCGTGCCGAAGTCGAAGAAGCCCATATCTTGCGCCAATCAATCCCTGCTTTGGCCGGACCAGCGGCCAAGCAAGGGCCGCGATCACATAGCGTTCAGTATCCAGAGCATATAGAACGCATGGCGCAATCATTCAAATCAAAGGCAGCCATACCTATCTAACAGCTCTGGTGCCAGCGGCGATTGCTCGCCGGCCGGCAAAACATCGAAAACGATCGGTCAAGATTTGCGTATCTCGCTGCTTCCCCTGTTCATTCTCGCGCTTCCGCTGCTGGAGATAGCCGGTTTCGTTATTGTCGGCCGCCAGGTCGGCGCGCTGGCGACAGTCGGCTTGGTGCTGGCCTCGAGTGTCGCCGGCGCCTTGCTCCTTCGACACCAGGGTTTTGGCGTCATGGCCAGGGTACGTGCCGAAATGGATGCCGGGCGTGATCCGAGCGGCCAGCTTGCGCATGGCGCCATGATCGTGCTGGCAGCGATCCTTTTGATCATCCCCGGCTTCATCTCGGATATTTTCGGCCTTCTGCTGTTCCTGCCGCCGGTGCGCGATCTTGCCTGGCGGATGCTGAAAGGCCGCATCGTGCTGGCAACCGATTTCAGCAGTGGTTTGCGGGCAAGGCAACGCGGCAAGACCATCGATCTCGACGACGGCGACTATTCGCGGGCCGACGACCATACGCGCGGACCGGGTTCTCCCTGGCGCCGCCTCAAGGACGAGTAGCTGCAAGGCAACCGGCGTCTTTTGCAAACTTGTCTTGTCGGGCCGGCCATGATAGCGAACGCCCGAATTTCAATCCGGTCAGCAACGCTGCCCAGGCAAAAGGACCACAGCTTATGGCCAGCAACGACGACGCGCCGACCGGCGCAGCCAACGGTAATGGAAATGCGGCGCAGCCTTCGCTCAACGTGCTTGCACAATATGTAAAGGACCTGTCCTTCGAAAGCCCCGGCGCACCGAACTCGTTGCGCGGCCGCGACAAGGCTCCGGGCATCGCCATCAATGTCAACGTCAACGCCAACCCGCTTTCGGACAAGCAGTTCGACGTCAATTTGACGCTGAACGCAAAAGCGTCGTTCGACCAGGAAGTGCTGTTCAACGTCGAGCTGGTCTATGGCGGCGTCTTCTCCATCAGCGGCTTCCCGCAGGAGCACATGCTGCCGATCCTGTTCATCGAATGCCCGCGGCTGCTGTTCCCGTTCGCCCGGCAGATCATCGCCGAGGCAACACGCAATGGCGGCTTCCCGCCACTGATGCTAGACCCGATCGATTTCGCGCAGATGTTCCAGCAGAAGTTGGCCGAGGACCAGGCTGCCGCCAAGGTCAAGGTGAGCTGAAGCGGTTGTCTCGCTAGCGTTTGGAAAAACCCGGCCTTGCGCCGGGTTTTTTGTTTGAGACGCCGGCGGGGCAGCACCCCCCCCTCTGGCCTGCCGGCCATCTCCCCCTCAAGGGGGGAGATCGGACTTCACGTCAGCCTTCGCCAATCCTTCATCGCCGCAGGAATGAGCGAGACGCTGGGTCTGCCAAGATAGTGTGCTGAAGGTTCTGCAAAAAGTTTTGGAGAGAGAACGGGACTTGCTCTGAGGGGCGAGCGGCCATGGCACGGTGGTGACGTTGCGATCACCGATTCCCGTGGAAGGGGAAGTGCCATGACCAATC